>JAIUOJ010000020.1 GCA_020161335.1 Pseudomonadota bacterium | reverse complement strand
GGCGGCGTCCCGGCCGCGGCGCACGGTTGGCACTTGACGGCGGGCACAGCGCCGGCCGGCGCCGGTCGTGGGCCCGGCGGCACATTCTCCACACGCAGCGGTACGGTATAGTGCGCGCCGCGTCTCGGGTCGGGAGGGAGAGTTCCGGCGGCGGCGGGGCCGATGGTGTCGGCCCGCAGGCACTGCGGCGCGGAACCATCACGTCACCGGAGAGACTGCCGCAATGCGTACCACCACCCACAACACTTCGTTCACCGTGCTCGCACTCGGCATTGCCGGCGCGCTCGCGTTCGCATCCAACGCCCATGCCTCCGGCTTCCAGCTGAAGGAGAACAGCGTCAAGTCGATGGGCAGCGCCTTCGCGGGCACCGCCGCCAAGACCGGCGACTCCTCGGTGGTCGTCAACAACCCCGCGGTGATGACCCAGTTCGAAGGCAACACCTTCCAGGTCGACGTCACCGCGATCGACCTCAGCTACGAGTTCAAGGGCAGCGCCACCGACGCGTTCGGCCGTCCGGTGAGCGGCGGCCAGGGCGGCGACGCCGGCGGCATCACGCCGGTGCCGGCGATGTCCTACATCCGCAAGCTCGACAACGGCGTCGCGCTCGGCGCGATGGTCAGCGCGCCGTTCGGCCTGAAGACCGAATACGAGGACGGCTGGGTGGGCCGCTACTTCGCCCACACCTCCGACGTGCGCATCGTCGACCTGACCCTGTCGGGCGCGGTCGACCTGAGCGACCGCTTCTCGGTCGGCATCGGCGCGATCATCTCGCGCGCGGACGTCACCCTGTCCAAGTCGGTCGACTTCGGCACGCTGCTGTACTCCAACCCGGCCACGCGCCCGCTGCCGTTCGCGCAGCCGCAGGCCGCCGACGGCTTCATCGAGGTCGAGGGCAGCAAGACCGGCTTCGGCTGGCTGGTGGGCGCGCATTTCCGCCCGACCGACACCGTCGCGATCGGCGTCAGCTACCGCTCGGAGATCGACTACGAGCTGTCCGGCACCGCCGACTGGACCGTGCCGGGCAACGTCGCCGCGGTGTTCGGCGCCAGCCCGCTGACCGCGCCGCTGTTCAAGGACGGCGACGTCAAGGCCGACCTGACCACGCCGTCGGTGCTCTCTGTCGGCGCCACCTGGGACGCCACCGAGCGCCTCAAGCTGATGGCGAGCTGGGCGCAGACCAACTGGTCGTCGCTGCGCGAGGTGCGCATCCGCTTCGACAACCCCGATCCGGATGCGGTCGAGCCCTTCGAGTGGAAGGACACCGCGTTCTCGTCGATCGGCGCCGAGTACAAGCTCAACGACGCGTGGACCCTGCGCGGCGGCGTCGCGTTCGACGAAACCCCGACCAGCCTCGAGCACCGCACCCCGCGCCTGCCCGACGACGACCGCACCTGGTACTCGGTCGGCGCCACCTGGCAGGTCAGCGACGCGCTGGACGTCAACTTCGGCTTCACCCACATCAAGCCGGACGACCCGAAGGTCGACATCGTCAACAGCGGCACGCACATCGTCGGCCCGTTCGACGGCAGCGCGAACCTGTACGGCGTGTCGGCGCAGTACCGCTTCTGACCGACGTCACCCTGGCTTGATCCGGAACCCCGCTTCGGCGGGGTTCCGTGTTTGGGCGCCTGTGCCGCTCCGCCCGGCTACGTCGCCGCCAGCGCCCGCACCTCGATCCGGTTGCGGCCCTGGCGCTTGGCCTCGTACAGCGCCTCGTCCGCGATCCGCATCAGTGTCGCCACGTCGGGCGAGGCGTCGGCATGGCCGATGCCGAGGCTGCAGGTGACGCCGGCATCCGGCGCGCCGTCGCCGAGTTCGAGCACCATCACCTGCTCGCGGATGCGTTCGGCGATGCGCCGCGCCTCCGCCAGCCGCGCGTCGGGCAGCACCACCACGAACTCCTCGCCGCCCAGGCGCGCGAACAGGTCGTCGACGCGGATGCAGGCGCGCACCGCGTCGGAGAAGCGCTGCAGCACGAGGTCGCCGGTCTGGTGGCCGAAGCGGTCGTTGACCGACTTGAAGTGGTCGAGGTCGAGCGCGATCACCGCCAGGCTGCGGCCGTCGTGCGCATGCCGCGTGCCGGCCAGCTCGCTGTTGAGGCCGCGCCGGTTGAGCGCGCCGGTGAGCGGGTCGTACATCGCGCTCTGGCGCAGCGGCTCGGTCGCACGGAAGCTGGTGAGCATCAGCATGCAGAAGTTCATCAGGTACCAGGTGGACAGGTCGATGTTCACCCAGTCCTCGTTCGGGCCGTACTCGCCGCCCAGTGCCTGCCACAGGTCGCGTGCGTAGAGCAGCGACAGGACGGCGCAGCCGATCATCATCAGCCGGGCCGGCAGGCGGTCGGGCGCGGCGTCGAGCCTGCGCAGGTGCCAGGCCATCACCAGCAGCGCCAGCAACTCGGCCGCGCTCATCGCCGCACCCTGCGCGTCGACGCTGCCGCCCGACAGCCAGGCGAGCAGCGCGAACGACAGGCATGCCGGCATCAGCAGCAGCTCGCGGCGGCGCAGCGCGCGCTGGCGCACGAACAGGATGATCGACCAGGCCAGCCCGGCCAGGCCGGCGCAGGCCAGCAGGCCGCCGATGCCGGCGATCCAGAACGAAGCCCCGGCGTTGCCGGTGCGCGCGAACTCCGGCGCGGTGCCGTCGAGCATCGACGCGCCGACCGAGTAGGCCAGGTGCGCGACGCCCCACAGCGCGATGCCGCGCAGGCCACGCGAGATGCGCGAGACGTACCAGAACAACCCGAGCAGGACCAGCGCAAGCGCGCTGTCGCTGAGCAGCAGGTTGTAGAAGTCGGTGGTCATCGCGTTCGATTGTAGGGGCGTGTGCGCAGGCAGGCGCCTTCCGGCGCCGCGACCCGCTCGGTTCTGTGACGGCGGCAGGCGTCACGGCCGCCGCGAAGGCAACGCTCGGCCGCGTGGAAGGGCCCTAGTCGCCGAGCGTGAGCAGCGAGGCGTTGCCGCCGGCCGCGGTGGTGTTGATGGTCACCGTCTTCTCGGTGGCGAAGCGCGGCAGGTAGTGCGGGCCGCCGGCCTTGGGGCCGGTGCCGGACAGGTTCTGGCCGCCGAAGGGCTGCACGCCGACCACCGCACCGATCTGGTTGCGGTTGACGTAGACGTTGCCCACCTTCGCGCGCTGGACGATGCGGTCCACGGTCTCGTCGATGCGCGAGTGGATGCCGAGCGTGAGGCCGTAGCCGGTGGCATTGATCGCGTCGACCACCGCGTCGAGCTCGTCGGCCTTCCAGCGGATCACGTGCAGCGCCGGGCCGAAGTTCTCGCGGGTGAGCTGCGACAGCGACGCCAGTTCCCACGCGCGCGGCAGGAAGAACGTGCCGTGGGCGATGGCGTCGCTGGCCGGCGCCTGCGCTATGGGCCTGGCGATGGCGGCCATCTTCGCGGCATGGTCGTCGAGCAGCTTCAGCGCATCGGAATCGATCACCGGGCCGACGTCGGTCGACAGCTGGCCGGGGTCGCCGACGTTCAGCTCGGCCATCGCGCCGGCGATCATGTCGATCACCTTGTCGGCGATGTCGTCCTGCACGAACAGCACGCGCGCGGCCGAGCAGCGCTGGCCGGCCGAGGTGAAGGCCGACGCCAGCGCGTCCTTGACCAGCTGTTCCGGCAGCGACGAGGAATCGGCGATCAGCGCGTTCTGGCCGCCGGTCTCGGCGATCAGCACGCCGATGGCGGCATCGCGCGCCGCCATCGCGCGGTTGATGGCGCGCGCGGTGTCGGTGGAGCCGGTGAACGCGACGCCGGCGACGCGCGGATCCTGGGTCAATGCCGCGCCGACGGTGGCGCCGTCGCCGGGCAGGAACTGCAGCACGGCTTCGGGCACGCCGGCCTCGTGCAGCAGCTTCACGGCGTAGTAGCCGATCAGGTTGGTCTGCTCCGCGGGTTTCGCGATCACGCTGTTGCCGGCGGCGAGCGCGGCGGCGATCTGGCCGGCGAAGATCGCCAGCGGGAAGTTCCACGGGCTGATGCACACGAACACGCCGCGGCCGCCGAGCTGCAGCGCGTTGGATTCGCCGGTCGGGCCGGGCAGCGGATGCGGCACGAAGTCCTTGCGCGCCTGCGCCGCGTAGTAGCGCAGGAAGTCCACGGCTTCGCGCACCTCGGCGACGCCATCGGGAAGGGTCTTGCCGGCTTCGCGCGTGCACAGCGCGATGTACTGCGGCATGCGCTGTTCCAGCAGGTCGGCGGCGTGTTCGAGGATGGCGGCTCGCGACGCGGCGGGCGTCGCGTCCCACGCGGGCTGCGCCGCGACGGCGTTGCGCAGCGCCTGTTCCACGGTCGCGCTGTCGGCGGCCTGCCACTGGCCCACGCGCTGGCGCCGATCGGCCGGATTGGTGACGGCGATGTCGGGGCCGGTGACGGTCGCGCCCGGCACCAGCGGCGCGGCGCGCCAGTCGGTGGTGGCCGCGGCGACCTGCTCGGCCAGCGCGCGCAGCGTGTCGTCGTTGGCGAGGTTCAGGCCCATGGAGTTGCTCCTCTCAATGCCGTGGCTGCGGTACAGGTCGACCGGCAGCGGGATGCGCGGATGCGGGATGGAATCGAAGGCCGCGACGACCTCGACCGGGTCGCGCACCAGGTCGTCGATCGACACATCCTCGTCGCTGATGCGGTTGACGAAGCTGGAATTGGCGCCGTTCTCCAGCAGTCGCCGCACCAGGTAGGGCAGCAGGTCTTCGTGCGAGCCGACCGGCGCGTACACGCGGCAGGGCACGTCGAGGCGATCTGCGGGGATCACCTCGGCGTAGAGATCGTCGCCCATGCCGTGCAGCTTCTGGAATTCGTAGCGATGTTTTTTCCCTTCTCCCGCTTGCGGGAGAAGGGCATTGGCCATGCGATGGATCGCCGCAATCGTCTGCGCGTTGTGGGTGGCGAACATCGGGTAGATCGCGTCGCTGTTCGACAGCAGGCGCGCGGCGTTGGCCTGGTAGCTGACGTCGGTGTTGGGCTTGCGCGTGAACACCGGGTACACCGGATGGCCATCGACCTGGGCGCGCTTGACCTCGCTGTCCCAGTACGCGCCCTTCACCAGCCGCACCGGGATGCGACGGCCGTGGCGACGGGCGAGGTCGGCGATCCAGTCGATCACGAACGGCGCGCGCTTCTGGTAGGCCTGCACCACGATGCCGAAGCCGTTCCAGCCGGCGAGGGACGGGTCGATCCACGCCGCTTCGATCACGTCCAGCGACAGTTCGAGGCGATCGGATTCCTCGGCATCGATGGTCAGGCCGATGTTGTAGCGCTTCGCGCGCTGCGCGAGCTGCAGCAGGCGCGGCGCGAGTTCGGCCAGCACCCGGGCGCGCTTGGCGTGCTCGTAGCGCGGATGCAGCGCCGAGAGCTTGACCGAGATCGAGGGGGCGGTGATTTCGTCACTGAACGGCCCCGTGCCGCCGATGGCATCGATCGCGTCGGCATAGGCCTTGAGGTAGCGGTCGGCGTCGCGCTGGGTCAGCGCGCCTTCGCCCAGCATGTCGAAGGAGTAGCGGTAGGCGGCATTGCCGCCCTTGCGCGACCGCGCCAGCGCCTCGCCGATGGTGCGGCCCATCACGAACTGGTGGCCCATGATCCGCATCGCCTGGCGCACCGCCAGCCGGATCACCGGTTCGCCGACGCGGCCCACCAGCCGCTTGAAGGCGTTGTGGACGTCGCGCTTGGTGTCGTCGGCCAGATCGACGAGGCGGCCGGTCAGCATCAGGCCCCAGGTCGAGGCGTTGACCAGCACCGAGTCGGACTGGCCCATGTGCCGCTTCCAGTCGGCCTCGCCCAGCTTGTCGCGGATCAGCTTGTCGGCGGTGTCCTGGTCGGGGATGCGCAGCAGGGCCTCGGCCACGCACATCAGCAGCACGCCTTCCTCGCTGCCCAGGTCGTACTGGCGCATGAAGGCCTCGATCGCGCCCTGGTCGGCGGTACGGGCGCGGACCCGGCGCACGAGGTCGGTGGCGGTGGCGTGGATCGCGGCGCGGTCGGCCTGGCCCCAGCCCGGAGCGGGCTGGCGCGCGGTCTCGAGCAGGGCGCGCACCTGGGCGGTCTCGTCCAGCCCCCAGCCGGCGGTGATGGCGGCCCGTGGCGGCGGTGGCGCCTCCGGGAGCTCCGGCGACAGGATCGGACGCATAGGGCACGGCCAAGGGGCGAAGAGCGCGGATTCTAGTCGTTGCGCCCCGGCGCCGATAGCACGCGATCGCCCCATGGTCCGCCCGGCGGACGGCCGCCGCAGGCGACGTGGGCCGCATTGCGGCGGATCATTGCGCCATGGCCCGGGTTGTGACCGCCGGGCGCGCCCGGATACCATGTGCGGCGAATTGTCCTGCCCCGCGGGGGAGGCAGTTGCTGCTTCCCGGCCTGCACGACGCTGGCCCGGGTTCCGCTGGCGGCCGCACGGCCGCGACCGATGACATTGGGGTCCAGGCAATGATGCAGGCGCGTTTCTCGCGGTGGGGGTTGGCGGTTCTGGCATCGGTGCCGGGCCTGGCGCTGGCCGCGGATGCCAAGCCCTGGCAGCTGAACATGGGCCGGGGCGTCACCACGTCCTCCCAGCACGCCTACGACGCGCACATGCTGGCGTTGATCATCTGCATCGCCATCGGCGTGCTGGTGTTCGGCGCCATGGGCTATGCGATGTTCAAGTTCCGCCACGCCAAGGGGGCGGTGCCGGCGCAGTTCAGCCACAACACCACCGCCGAGGTGATCTGGACCGTGGTCCCGGTGCTGCTGCTGGTGATCATGGCCGTGCCGGCCACGGCCAAGCTGATCGCGATGTACGACACCCGCGAGTCGGAGATGACGGTCAAGGTCACCGGCGTGCAGTGGATGTGGAAGTACGAGTACCTGGGCGAGGACGTCACCCTGACCAGCCGCCTGAGCCGCGAGTCCGACCGCATCCGCCAGAGCGGCGAGCGCCCGGATGCGGCCACCAACCCGCACTACCTGCTCGAGGTCGACCACGAGCTGGTGCTGCCGACCGACACCAAGGTCCGCTTCGTCATCACCTCCGACGACGTGATCCACGCCTGGTGGGTGCCGGCGCTGGGCTGGAAGCAGGACGCCATCCCCGGGATCATCAACGAGGCCTGGACCGAGATCCTCGAGCCGGGCACGTACCGCGGCCAGTGCGCCGAACTGTGCGGCAAGGACCACGGCTTCATGCCGATCGTGGTGCGCGCCGTGCCGCGCGCCGAGTTCGACCAGTGGCTGGCCGAGAAGAAGGCCGCGAACGCGCCGCCGCCCGCCCCGGCGCCGGCCGCCCCTGCCGCGCCGGAAACGGCCGAGCCGGCGCCCGCCGCCGCCCTGTCCGACACGGCCGCCCAGGCCGCCACGCCCGCCGCGACGGCCGGCTGACCGCATCCCGAGGCCGATAGCCCATGTCCACGCACACCGCCGCCGCTGACCACCACCACGACGACCACGGCCACAAGCAGTCGTTCGTCGACCGCTGGCTGTTCTCCACCAACCACAAGGACATCGGCACACTCTACCTGCTGTTCTCCTTCGTGATGTTCATCGTCGGCGCGGCGATGAGCGTGGTCATCCGCACCGAGCTGGCGGTGCCGGGCCTGCAGCACGTCAGTCCCGAGTTCTTCAACCAGATGACCACCATGCACGCGCTGGTGATGATCTTCGGCGGCGTGATGCCGGCCTTCGTCGGCCTGGCCAACTGGATGGTGCCGCTGCAGATCGGCGCGCCGGACATGGCGCTGCCGCGCATGAACAACTGGTCGTTCTGGATCCTGCCGTTCGCCTTCAGCCTGCTGCTGATGACCCTGTTCCTGCCGGGTGGCGGCCCCGCCGGCGGCTGGACCCTGTACCCGCCGCTGTCGCTGCAGGGCGGCTACAACGTGGCATTCGTGATCTTCGCCATCCACATGATGGGCATCAGCTCGATCATGGGCGCGATCAACGTCATCGCCACCATCCTCAACATGCGCGCCCCGGGCGTGGACCTGCTGAAGATGCCGATCTTCTGCTGGACCTGGCTGATCACCGCGTTCCTGCTGATCGCGGTGATGCCGGTGCTGGCCGGCGCGGTGACCATGCTGCTCACCGACAAGTTCTTCGCCACCAGCTTCTTCAGCGCGGCCGGCGGCGGCGACCCGGTGATGTTCCAGCACATCTTCTGGTTCTTCGGGCACCCCGAGGTCTACATCATGATCCTGCCCGCCTTCGGCGTGGTCAGCGAGATCATCCCGACCTTCAGCCGCAAGCCGCTGTTCGGCTACCAGGCGATGGTGTACGCCACCGCATCGATCGCGTTCCTGTCGTTCATCGTGTGGGCGCACCACATGTTCACGGTGGGCATGCCGCTGGGCGGCGAGATCTACTTCATGTTCGCGACGATGCTGATCGCGATCCCGACCGGCGTGAAGGTGTTCAACTGGGTCAGCACGATGTGGCGCGGCTCGATCAGCTTCGAATCACCGATGCTGTGGTCGATCGCCTTCGTGATCCTGTTCACCATCGGTGGCTTCTCCGGCCTGATGCTCGCCATCGTGCCGGCGGACTTCCAGTACCACGACACCTACTTCGTGGTCGCGCACTTCCATTACGTGCTGGTGACCGGCGCGCTGTTCGGCATCATCGCCGCGGTCTACTACTGGTGGCCGAAGTGGACCGGTCGCATGTACAACGAGGCCTGGGCCAAGTTCCACTTCTGGTGGACGATGGTCTTCGTCAACCTGCTGTTCTTCCCGCAGCACTTCCTGGGCCTGGCCGGCATGCCGCGCCGCATCCCGGACTACAACGTGGTGTTCGCCGACTGGAACCTGGTCAGCTCGATCGGCGCCTTCGGCATGTTCGTCACGCCGTTCCTGATGGGCGGGATCCTGTGGCATTCGCTGAAGAAGGGCGCGCCGGCCGCGGCGCGGGCCTGGGAAGGCGCCAAGGGCCTGGAGTGGACGGTGCCGTCCCCGGCGCCGCACCACACCTTCGGCACGCCGCCGGTGATCCGGCCCGGCGACCTTGCGCACGACGACATCACGCACTGAGGCGATGGCCGGGATGACGCTGCCGCCGACCGACGAGCTCGCCCAGCGCCGCAGGCGCGCGGTGCGCACGGCCGCGGTGGCGGGCGTGATCGCGCTGGCGATCTACGTCGCCTTCATCCTGTCCGGGGTGATCGGCCGATGACCGCCGGCGGCCGCGCGGGCGCGAAGCTGGGCATCGCCAAGCTGGTCGGCATCTCGCTGGCCGCGTTCGCGTTCACCTTCTCGCTGGTGCCGCTGTACCGGATCGCCTGCGAGAAGGTGTTCGGCATCCGCCTGGACAACACCGCGGCGCAGGCGCCCGCCGCGGCCGCGGCAACGCCGCAGGACGCACGCTGGGTGACCATCGAGTTCGACGGCACCGTGAACTCGAAGCTGCCGTGGGCGTTCCGTCCCAACGCCACCCGCATGCGCGTGCGCGTGGGCGAGCAGTACGAGGCGACCTACGCCGCGCACAACGACAGCGATCGCGCGATCGTCGGCAGCGCCGCGCCCTCGGTGGCGCCGGCGCGCGCATCGGGCTACTTCAGCAAGACCGAATGCTTCTGCTTCACCGCGCAGACGCTGCAGGCCGGCGAATCCCGCGACCTGCCGGTGCGCTTCATCGTCGACCCGGCGTTGCCGGCCGACGTCAACACCATCACCCTGTCGTACACGTTCTTCAAGAACGACGCGCTGACCGCGAACCTCGTCGCGGCCGCGCCGTCGTCCACCGTGCCGCGTTCGGCACCCTGACCCACCGCACCACGGACTTCCCGCCATGGCCCAGGCCCACGCTGACACCACCGCCCATCACGGCAGCGATCCCAACGTCTACTACGTGCCGCACGGCAGCCGCTGGCCGGTGTTCGCGTCGGTCGCGCTGTTCGTCGCGATGCTTGGCCTGGCCAGCTGGCTCAACGAGGCGAGCTGGGGCCGCGCCACCTTCTTCGTCGGCCTCGCGGGACTGGCGTTCATCCTGTTCCGGTGGTTCGCCGACGTGGTGCTCGAGTCGGTCTCGGGCTACTACAACAAGCAGGTCGACGTGTCGTTCCGCATGGGGATGGTGTGGTTCATCTTCTCGGAAGTGATGTTCTTCGCCGCGTTCTTCGGCGCGCTGTTCTACGCCCGCCAGTTCGCGCTGCCGTGGCTGGGCGGCGCCGGCGACGGCGTGATGACCAACTACCTGCTGTGGGACGGCTACAGCGCGGCGTGGCCGACCGCCGGTCCCGGCGACGTCGGCGGCAGCTTCCAGACGATCCCGGCCTGGGGCCTGCCGCTGCTGAACACGCTGATCCTGCTGACCTCGGGCGTCACCGTCACCATCGCCCACCACGCGCTGCGTGCCGGCGAGCGCACCAAGCTGCTGGTGTTCCTGGGCCTGACCGTGCTGCTGGGCTGCCTGTTCCTGTTCTTCCAGGTCGAGGAATACATCCACGCCTACAAGGACCTGAACCTCACCCTGGGCTCGGGCATCTACGGTTCGACGTTCTTCATGCTCACCGGGTTCCACGGCGCGCACGTGACCCTCGGCACGATCATGCTGGCGATCATGTGGCTGCGTTGCGCCAAGGGCCACTTCAGCAAGGAAAACCACTTCGCGTTCGAGGCGGTGGCCTGGTACTGGCACTTCGTCGACGTGGTGTGGCTGGGCCTGTTCCTGTTCGTCTATGTGCTTTGATGCAGGGAATGGGGAGTCGGGAATGGGGAATCCGAAGAGCGATTAGCGCCGTTTCCCATCGACACCAGCGGAGCGACGGGAGACCGTCGCTCTCTTGCTTTTGCGATTCCCGATTCCCGATTCCCGATTCACGGCTTTCGTCCCACGCCATGGAACTCGATCCAGCCCATGTAGTTGGCCAGCACCACCAGCAGGATCAGCGCGACCGACAGCGCGATGCGCTTGGTCAGGGCGTTGACGGTGCGCTTGGTCTGGCCCTTGTCGACCAGCATGTAGTACAGGCCGGCGCCCAGGTTCCACAGGATCAGGGCCAGGAAGCCGACGACCAGCAGGGTCTTCAGCGAATCGTTCATCACCGCCTCCCGGTGCGCGCCATGCGCGGGTCGGCGGCATTATCGCAGTCCCCCCGGGCCACGGCGTGAGCCTGCGTCGCACCCGCATGGTCGGCTGGACGCTGGCGCTGCTGGCGATGGTGCTGTTCGCGGCGCTGGGGCGCTGGCAGCTGGGGCGGATGCACGAGAAGCAGGCGATGCTCGATGCGGTCGCGGCGACGCTGGCCGCGCGCGACCCGAAGCCGCTGGCGGTCGCGGCCGATCCGGCGCGTGCGCGCGACTACGACTGGGCGGCGGGCGAGGGCCGGTTCCCGGACTGCCCGGCGCTGCTGCTCGACAACCAGCAGCGCGAGGGGCGTGCCGGCGTGCGCGTGTTCCGCGTGTTCGCACCGGCCGGTGCCAAGCCGCTGCTGGTCGAGTTGGGGTGGCTGCCGCTGCCCGCCAACCGCGCCACGCCGGCGATCGATCGCCCGCCGGGCCTGCTGCGGCTGGCGGGGCTGCTGGCGCCGCCGCCGTCGCCGGGCCTGGTGCGCCAGGACCAACGCAAGGCGGACAACGCCCGGGACGTGGTGGTGACGCGCATGGATGCCGACCTGCCGGGCTTGTTCGGCGCGTGTGGCGTACGGTCGCTGCCGCCGCGCGTGCTCAAGCTCGATCCGTCCCTGCCGCTGGGCTTTGCGCGCGATCTCGACGTGCTGCCCAATACCCTGCCGCCCGGGAAGCACCTGGGCTATGCCGTGCAGTGGTTCGGGCTCGCCCTGGCGGTGCTCGTCACCGCCCTCGTCCTCACGTTCCGCGGATCCCGTCGTCGATGAACAGCGCCTCGTCGCCCCCCCTGTCGCCGCAACAGCGCAACCGCAACCGCGCGATGCTGGTGCTGATCGTCGTGGTGTTCCTCGGCAGCGCCCTCGTCGCCGGCGCGCTGCGCTTCTCCGGCTGGCGGCCGGCCGGCATGAAGAACCATGGCGAACTGCTCGACCCGCCCGGCGACCTGCGCAGCGCGGTGCCGCGGCTGGTCGACGGCGGCGAATACCACTGGAACCCGGGCGAACGCACCTGGCGCATCGCACTGGCGCCGAGGGACGACTGCGGCGCGCCGTGCGTGGCGCTGTCGGAACAGCTGGACACGGTCTGGCAGCTGTTCGGCCATCGCGCCGACAAGGTCCACGTCCTCTGGATCGGCACGCCGCCGGCGGGTGCGAAACGCGACCGCGCCTGGCACGTGGTCGAGGCCGATCCGGTGCTGCGCGCGGGCCTGCCGCGCGTCGACGACCCCGCCGGCACGCCGGTCTACGTGATCGACCCGAACGGCTTCGTGATCCTGCGCTACGCTCCCGGCTTCGATCCGGGGCACCTGCGCGAGGACGTCGGCCGGTTGCTGAAGCTGAAATGATGGACGCCTCCCGACCCAACGCGCAGAAACCGGCCGCGTACCGGCACTTCCACCGCATCGCCTGGCTGGCGGTGGTGCTCACGTTCTGCGTGATCGTGTTCGGCGCCTTCGTGCGCCTGTCCGACGCCGGCTTGAGCTGCCCCGACTGGCCGACCTGTTATGGCCGTGCGGCGTGGCCGCAGGCGACGCAGGACGTGAGCGACCACGCCGCGAGCGCGATCCGCCCGTTCGAGACGCACAAGGCCTGGCGCGAACAGGTGCACCGCCACCTCGCCGCCACGCTGGGCGTGCTGGTGCTGGTGCTGGCCCTGCTCGCGGCCCGCCGCCGGCGCCACGGCATCGCGCAGGTGCTGGTCGCGTCGCTGATGGTCGCGCTGGCGATCCCGCTGTACATGCGCGGGCAGATCATGCCGGCGCTGGTGGTCGCCGGGCTGGGCGAGGCGCTGCTGCTGGTCGCGGCCTTGCGCTGGAGCAATGCCGATTTGTCGCGTGCGGCGGCGCTGACCCTGGCGGTGGTGGTGTTCCAGGCGCTGCTCGGCAAGTGGACGGTGACGATGCTGCTCAAGCCGATCATCGTCATGGGCCACCTGCTGGGCGGGATGCTGACGTTCTCGCTGCTGGCGTGGATGGCGTGGCGCGCGACCTGGCTGCCGATCGTGCTGGCCGATGCGCCGGCGCTGCGGCGCTGGGTGATCGCCGGGATCGCCGTGCTCGGCGTGCAGATCGCGCTCGGTGGCTGGACCAGCGCCAACTACGCCGCGCTCGCCTGCGGTGCCGGCGGCTGGACCACGGCGGTGCCGCACGCCATGGATTTCCCGAAGTGCGTCGGCCAGTGGTGGCCGCCCACCGATTTCCGCGAGGGCTTCGTGCTCTGGCGCGGGGTCGGCGTGGACTACGAGGGCGGCGTGCTCGACGGCGCCTCGCGCATCGCCATCCAGATGGCGCACCGGATGTTCGCCGTGGTCGCCGCGCTCTACCTGCTGCTGCTGTCCGGACGCCTGCTGCGCACGCCGGGCCTGCGCGGATGGGCGGTCGTGCTGGCGCTGCTGACCCTGGCGCAGGTGCTGCTGGGCGTGCTCAACGTCAAGCTGTCGCTGCCGCTGCCGGTCGCGGTGCTGCACAACGGCGGCGCCGCGCTGCTGCTGTTCGTGCTGGTCTCGCTGCTGGCGCGCCTGCGCCGGCCGGACTGAGGCGTTCGCGATGGCGCATGCACCTGCAGGCGACTGGCGGCAGTACTGGGCGCTGACCAAGCCGCGCGTGGTCGCGCTGATCGTGTTCACCGCGCTGGTGGGCATGTTCCTCGCGGTGCCGGGCCTGCCTCCGCCGCGGCAGGCCGTGTTCGGCCTGCTCGGCATCTGGCTGGCGGCCGCGTCCGCCGCCGCGATCAACCACCTGATCGACCAGCGCATCGACAAGGTAATGGCGCGCACCATGGACCGCCCGCTGGCGACCGGCGCGCTCACGCCGGCGCAGGTGCTGGCGTTCGCGGTGGCGCTGGGCGCGCTGTCGATGGCGATCCTGATCGCGCTGGTGAACCCGCTGACCGCGGCGCTCACCTTCGCCTCGCTGATCGGCTACGCGGTGGTCTACACCGGCTTCCTCAAGCGCGCCACGCCGCAGAACATCGTGATCGGCGGCATTGCCGGCGCCGCGCCGCCGCTGCTGGGCTGGGCCGCGGTGACCAACATGCAGGGCCAGTGGGACTGGGCGCACGCGCTGCTGCTGGTGCTGATCATCTTCGTGTGGACGCCACCGCACTTCTGGGCGCTGGCGATCTTCCGCCGCGAGGACTACGCGCGCGCACTGGTGCCGATGCTGCCGGTGACGCATGGCGTGGCGTACACGCGCTGGCAGATCCTGTTCTACACCCTGCTGCTGTGCGTGATCACCCTGCTGCCGGTGGCGATCGGCATGAGCGGGCTGTTCTACCTCGGCGGCGCGGTGGTGCTCGGGCTGGCCTTCCTGTGGTACGCGTGGCGGCTGCTGGACCCGCCGGACGAGTTCTTCGCGATGCGCGTGTTCAACTATTCGGTGGTGTACCTGATGGCGCTGTTCGCGTTCCTGCTGGTCGACCACTGGCTGCTGCCGTGGTTCACGCCGGTGCCGACGCTGCTGCTGGAACGGATCGGCTGAGCCTCAGGCGCCGGCCGCCGCCGGCCGGCAGGCCGCGAACAGGTCCAGCGCGTCGTCGCGCAACGCGGTGCGCACGTCGAACAGGCCCAGCACCGAATGGAACAGGTGGTCGTGGTCGATCGCGGCGGACGATCCCCGCGCCATGCACGCGCGGTCGATGCGCGCGTTGGACGCCAGCCCCGGCGACAGCCACAGCGCCATCGGCACGTCGAGCTGTTCGGCGGGCGCGAAGGCGTACGGCATGCCGTGCAGGTACAGGCCCTTCTCGCCCAGCGATTCGCCGTGGTCGGACACGTACAGCAGGGCGGCGTCGTAGCGCGTCTGCGCCTGCAGCAGGCGGATCGTCGAGCCGAGCACGTGGTCGGTGTAGAGCAGGGCATTGTCGTAGGCATTGACGATCTGCTGCCGGCTGCAGTCGCCGAGGTCGCCGGTGCGGCACACCGGCGTGTAGCGCTCGAACGCCGGCGGATAGCGCTCGAAGTAGTTCGGACCGTGGTTGCCGAGCATGTGCAGCACCACGATGCGGTCGCCGTGGCCATCGCCGATCCACTGCGCCGGGTCGCGCAGCAGGATGCCGTCGAGGCAGCGGTTGTCGCCGCAGAACGCGGGGTCCGCAGCGGACTCCAGCCGTTCGATGGGCAGGCCGTCGCACACGCCCTTGCAGCCGGACTGGTTGTCGCGCCACGCGACCGACACGCCGGCGCGCGCCAGCACGTGCAGCAGCGATTGCTGCGACCGGATCGCGCGTTCGTCGTAATGGCGCCGGCCCTGCGGCGAGAACATGCACGGCAGCGAGACTTCGGTGCTGCTGCCGCAGGCGCGGACGCGCGGATAGTTCAGCACGTCCAGCCGCGCCAGCTCGGGCGTGGTCTGGCGCGCGTAGCCGTCCAGGCCCCAGTTCTGCGCGCGCGCGGTCTCGCCGACCACCAGCACCAGCAGGCGCGGCTTGCGCCCGGTGGCGGCGGGCAACTGGTGCGCGTCCTCGCCGATCGGCGCCAGCGTGCGCCGGGTGCCGGGCGGCGCCTCGCTCGCCACCTTGGCCAGCGACACGATGAAGTTGGCCGGCGTGACCAGGTAGCGGATCTCGCGATGGTTGCGGACCATCGCGCTCAGGTCCTGCGCCGACGCCAGCGCGCCGGCCGCGCCGACCAGCGCCACCGCCAGCAGGAAGCCCAGCCGCACCGCCAGCGCACGCTGCGGCGATCGCTGGCGCAGGCGCACGCGCCACAGCACCACCAGCGGCGGCAGCGCCGTCACCAGCGGCACCAGCAGGTGCCACGACAGCAGCTCGCGCGATTCCGCGGCATCGGTGTGCAGCACGTTGCGCACCATGTCGGCGTCGATGTGCACGCCGTAGCGGCCCATGAAGTACGCCGCCAGCGCCGAGGCCAGCACGACCACGGTCAGCAGCGGCCGCGCGCTCCAGCGCCACACCAGCAGGCCCAGCAGCAGCGCGTTCGCCGCCGTCGCCAGCATGGCCAGCGACAGCGCCCAGCGCCAGTCGTCGAGGGGATGTTCAACCGCAGCGCGCCAGAAGGCGGCGTTGTGGCAGGCGGTGAAGTACAGGCTGAAGCACAGGATCAGCGACTCGACGCCGATCTGCGGGCGCAGGGCGAGGATCGCTGAAAGCGGCTTCAGCCACGCGCCCCGCGCGCTGCCGGGCAGGCTGCGGACGTCGCTGTTCATGGCGTCGCCCCGCCGCGCGCCGCCGGCCACAGGGCGTGCACCGCCACCGCCACGCTCCAGCACAGCACGAGGCTGGCGATGTCGTGCGAGAGGAAGTGCGCGCCGCGCAGCTGCTGCGACAGGCCGAACACCGCGCCCAGCCCGATGCCCGCGGCGAGGCCGGCAAGGCGCCAGCGCGGGGCCACGCTGCGCAGGCAGAAGTACAGCGCGACCCAGGCGAAGCCGATGCCGGCATGCGCGGCCGGGAAGCAGTGCGCGGCCGGCAGGCCGCCGGGGCGCGGCGCCAGCAGCGACACCCACGGCAGCTGGCCGCCGTAGCGGGCAAGGTCCCAGGGGCAGTCGACCTGCAGCCATCGCTTGAGCACGGCGACCAGCAGCGTGGACAGCAGCACCGACAGGGCCAGCCGCGCCAGCGGCCCGCGCCAGCGGCGCCAGGCGGGACGCATGTCGCTCGCCACCCACGCCGCCAGCACCAGCAGCCATGCGACCAGCCCCAGCAGGCGGCCGCCACGATGCACCAGGCCCTCGGTCAGCGGGTGCTGGCGCAGCGTCCACGCGCCGCCCTGCAGCGCGTACAGGCGGTCGGCGAGCCAGGTGTCGCCGTGCAGCAGGTTGAGCAGGAGGATCGCGCCGGCCGCCGCCAGCAGCGGCCAGGCGAACTGGCGGCGCCAGTCGACGCCGGTGGCCGGGAGGATCGACGACGGCGCATCGCGTCGCGCGGGCAGGGGCAGGGTGGCGGGTGTCCGCACGCGGTCGACGACGGGTGGCGAGGGGCGCCCAGCGTCGTGTTCGGCGCGTCGGAAGGCGGTGGGAGATGCGTCGGAGCGCCGTTAAGCGCGGCGCCGGCATCACGCCGCATGCAGCCGCCGTTCATGCCGCCGGCCCGGATCAGCGCGGTCGCGCGCGCTCGGCCACCGCGTCCAGCGTCGCCGGGGTGAGCTCCCAGCGATCGGCGTCCTCGTAGGCGAACTGCGCGTGCAGCCGCCCGCCTTCGCGCACCAGCTGGATCACGCAGGCGGACCAGCGCGGCGCGCCGTCGACCGCGGTCGCCTCGCGCAGCGCGTCCAGGCGTGCGCCGAGGGTGTCGACGTCGGTCTTCGGCGTGGCCGCGCGCGGCGGCTCGCCGTCGCGGTAGCCGAAGCCGGCGATGCGACGCGCGCCATCGGTGGCGTAGGACGCGATCAGCGCATAGCCGTCGAGGTCATGCCCGGCGGTGGCGATGTCGCGCAGCAGCAGTTCACCGATGCCGCGCACGAGGGCGTCGCGGTCGGCCATGCTCAGGACGCGCCTTCGATCATGTCGTCCATGTCGTTGCGGGCGATGCGGTCGAACACCTGGCCGGCCTCGTTCTCGAACACGATGAGCACCGGATCATAGACCACGCGTCCGTTCGCCGGGTCGATCACGGCATAGTCCACGCGCACCTGGTCCGGGCGGCGCACGTCCGTCGGCGCCAGCGCCACCTCGATGCGCACCTCCATGCCCTCGGCCAGCCAGTCGCTCCACTCCTGCTCCATGCCGGCATAGATGCGCTGGTTGAACTGGCTTTGCTGCGGGAACATGTTGACCGGCCCGTGTCCGTTGACGAAGCGGTAGGCGATCATGTGGCCGACGTCGTCGCCCGTGCCCTGCATCGCGTTGTCGCTGCGGAAGCGGCTCTGCGCATTGGCCTCGATGCGGTCCGAATCGCGGCCGCCGCTTCCGGGCTCCCAGGTCAGCACCGCGTCGGCCGATACCGGGCGGCCGCTGGCATCGAGCGTCCACGTCACCGTGTTCGCCTCGCCGCTGCCGGCCTCGGTCACCACGCCGGTGATCGCGCGGCCCTCGACGTCCTCGGCGATGCGCACGGTGTCGTCGGGCACGGTGCCGTCGAGCAGCATGCGCGTGTAGGCGGCACGGTCGGCGCCGCGCGGATCGTCCAGCAGCGTGGTGTGGCGGATGAAGTCCTCGCGTCCGGCCGGCAGCGACGCGGGGCCGCCGTCACGCGGCGCATCGAACAGCCGGTTCGCACCGGTCATCACCCGCAGCGTGCCGTCGGCGGTCATCTCCAGCGACAGGCGCAGGTCATCGATCGCATCGAGGCCGTTGGCCCCGGCCAGCGCGCGGAAGCTGGCCTCCAGCGGCGTGCCGGCATAGTCGCGGCCCTGTACCTCGATGCGGGTGCGGTCGGGAATGGTCGCCGGGTCGAAGGGATGGATCGCACGCATCTGCGCCGGCGTCGCCTGCTCGTTGCGCAGCGTCACCTCGTAGCGCACCGGCACCACTTGCGCGTCGAGGCCCGGTGCCGACACCTGCACCTCGCCGGACACCGAGTAGGTGGTGTTCCACTGCTGGGTGTTCTCGCCGGTGATGCGGACCGAGGCCGGATCGAGCGCGAAATCGACGTCAGCCGGATCGGCGTCGCGCAGGGCGGGGTCGAAACCCGTGACCTGGGTCGCGCCGAAGCGGGACGCGAGCGTGCCCAGCCCGTCGAACACCGGCGGCGGCAGGGGCGGCGGGAACCGGGACGTCTCGAGCGACATGCGGGAAGCCGGGCGTGCGGTGCCGTACGGCACCTTCCGCTGCGCAGACTATGCAACCCCTGCGCCGCGCAACACTGGGGGAAACCCGGGGCAAGAAGACACACCGGGGCCGGTGTCGACGTTTCCCATGACGCGTGGAACCCGGGGCAGGCCGGGCAACCCTCGACGCTGACCCCGGTTTTGTTCCTGTACGCTGGACCCGACCGGCACCCCCACGCGCCGGCCACAGGGGCAGCAGGCATGGCCATCCACGCCGCGATCCACCATCTCACGCACTACCGCTACGACCGTCCGGTGCGGCTCGGCCCGCAGGTGATCCGGCTCAAGCCGGCGCCGCAGTCGCGCACGCCGGTGCTCAGCCATTCGCTGAGGGTGACGCCGGCGAACCACTTCGTGAACCTGCAGCAGGACCCGTACGGCAACTTCCTGGCGCGGTTCGTGTTCCCGGAGCCGGTGAGCGAGCTGAAGATCGAGGTCGACCTCGTCGCCGACATGACCGTCTACAACCCCTTCGACTTCTTCGTCGAGGAACAGGCGGAACAGTGGCCGTTCGCGTACCCCGCGGACATCGCGCCGGACCTCGCGATCTACCGCACGCCCGAACCGGCCGGCCCGGCGCTGCAGGCCTTCCTCGACGCGATCGACCGCACGCCGCGCAACACGGTCGACTTCGTGGTCGACCTCAACGCGCGCATCCAGCAGGCGACCCGCTACCTGATCCGCATGGCGCCGGGCGTGCAGACGCCGGAGGAGACGCTGCTGCTGGCCGAGGGGTCGTGCCGCGATTCCTCGTGGCTGCTGGTGCAGGTGCTGCGCCACCTCGGCCTCGCCGCACGCTTCGTGTCCGGTTACCTGATCCAGCTCAAGCCCGACCTGGTCTCGCTCGACGGACCGCCCGGCACCGACCACGATTTCACCGACCTGCACGCCTGGGTCGAGGTCTACCTGCCCGGGGCCGGCTGGATCGGCCTCGATCCCACCTCGGGCCTGCTCACCGGCGAAAGCCACATCCCGCTCGCCGCGACGCCGCACTACCGCAACGCCGCGCCGATCAGCGGCGGGTTCACCAGCGACGGCGCGGTCGGGACCGCGTTCGACTTCGCCATGACGGTCACCCGCGTGGCCGAGCATCCGCGCATCACCTGGCCGTTCTCGGACGAGTCATGGCAGGCGCTGGATGCGCTGGGCGACAAGGTCGACGCGATGCTGCAGGCGCAGGACGTGCGCCTGACCATGGGCGGCGAGCCGACGTTCGTCTCGATCGACGATTTCGAATCGCCCGAGTGGAACACCGAGGCGGTGGGACCGGCCAAGCGCGCGCTGGCCGATGCGCTCGTGCGTCGACTGCGCGATCGCTTCGCGCCGGGCGGCTTCCTGCACTACGGGCAGGGCAAGTGGTATCCGGGCGAATCGCTGCCGCGCTGGACGTTCTCGCTGTACTGGCGTCGCGACGGCGTGCCGATCTGGCGCGACGCCGACCTTGTTGCGCGCGAGGGCAGCACGCGGCCGCTGGCCGCCGACGATGCGCGGGCGCTGCTGCAGGGCATCGCCGACGACCTCGGCCTCGGTGGCGGGTACGTCGCCCCCGCGTTCGAGGATCCGGCCGAGTGGCTGCTCAAGGAAGGCAACCTGCCGGCCAACGTCGATCCGGCCAATTCCGAACTCAAGGATCCCGAGGCGCGTGCGCGCATGGCGCGCGTGTTCGAGCGCGGCCTGACCGAACCGTCCGGCTACGTGCTGCCGGTGCAGCGCTGGAACAGCCAGGCCGCGCCCGCGACGCGCTGGCGCAGCGAGAAGTGGAAAACGCGGCGCGGCAAGCTGTTCCTCGTGCCCGGCGATTCGCCGGTGGGCTATCGCCTGCCGCTGGGATCGCTGCCGCACGTGCGCCCGCTCGACTACCCGCACGTGCTGGCGCTCGATCCGGGTGCGCCGCGCGCGCCGTTGCCGGCGTCGTTCGATCGCCGGCATCCGCGCATCGCGGTGCCGGACGCCGGTGATGATGTCGCGATCGTGCCGCTGCAACAGCCGGAACAGGCGGTGGCGTCGTTCGCGGCAACGCAGGGCGAACAGCAGGCGCGCGTCGAACAGGTGCTCGGCGACATCGACGGCACCGTGCGCACCGCGCTGTCGGTGGAACCGCGCGAGGGCCACCTCAGCGTGTTCATGCCGCCGGTGGAAACGCTGGAGGACTACCTCGACCTGGTCGCCGCCGCCGAGGCCGCGGCGGCGCGGCTGGGCCTGCCGGTGCAGATCGAGGGCTATGCGCCGCCGAACGATCCGCGCATCAACGTGATCCGCGTGGCGCCCGACCCGGGCGTGATCGAGGTCAACATCCATCCGGCGGCGGACTGGCGCGAGTGCGTGGCCACCACCGAGGCGATCTACGAGGATGCGCGCCAGTCGCGGCTGGGCACCGACAAGTTCATGATCGATGGCCGCCACGCCGGCACCGGCGGCGGCAACCACGTGGTGGTCGGGGGCGCCACGCCGCACGACAGCCCGTTCCTGCGCCGGCCCGACCTGCTCAAGTCGCTGGTCCTGCACTGGCAGCGGCATCCGTCGATGTCGTACCTGTTCTCGGGCATGTTCATCGGCCCGACCTCGCAGGCGCCGCGCATCGACGAAGCGCGCCACGACGCGCTGTACGAACTGGAGATCGCACTGGCGCAGATCCCGCGCCCGGGCGAGGGCGAACCGCCGATGCCGTGGCTGGTCGACCGCCTGCTGCGCAATTTGCTGGTCGACGTCACCGGCAACACCCATCGTTCGGAAATCTGCATCGACAAGCTGTACTCGCCCGACGGGCCCACCGGGCGGCTGGGGCTGGTCGAGTTCCGCGGCTTCGAGATGCCGCCGAACGCGCGCATGAGCCTGGCCCAGCAGCTGCTGGTGCGTGCACTGGTCGCGCGCTACTGGGACGCGCCGCTGGACGGCGGCTTCGTGCGCTGGGGCACCGCGCTGCACGACCGCTTCATGCTGCCGCATTTCGTCTGGGCCGATTTCCTCGACGTGCTCGACGACCTCGCGCGCCACGGCATCGCCATGCGCGCGGAGTGGTTCGCGGCGCAGCTGGAGTTCCGCTTCCCGTTCTGCGGACAGGTGCAGTACGGCGACCTGCACCTGGAGCTGCGCCAGGCGCTGGAGCCGTGGCACGTGCTCGGCGAACAGGGTGCGATCGGCGGCACCGTGCGCTACGTCGATTCCTCGGTCGAACGCCTGCAGGTGAAGCTGGAGGGCTGGCAGCCGGAACGCTACGCCCTGGCCTGCAATGGACGTGAAGTACCGCTGGTGTCGACGGGTCGCGCGGGGCAGGGCGTGGCCGGCGTGCGCTACAAGGCCTGGCAACCGGCCAGCGGCCTGCATCCGGTGCTGCCGGTCGACGCGCCGCTCACCTTCGACCTGTACGACCGCTGGAGCGGGCGCGCGATCGGCGGCTGCACTTACCACGTCGCGCATCCGGGCGGGCGCAACTACGAAACCTTCCCGGTCAACGGCAACGAGGCCGAGGCGCGGCGGCTGGCGCGCTTCCAGGCCGATGGCCACCGCCCGGGCGCCTATACTCTTCAGCCCGAGCCGCGCTCGGCCGAGTTCCCGCACACGCTGGACCTGCGGCGCCCGCGGCCGACCACGGGATGACCTGACGCCGGATGTCCGCTGCGCCGCCCCTGTCGATCGAGGATGCCCTGCCATCGCGTTACCGCACGCTGTCCGGTGGCGTCGACGAGATGCTCGACGCCGAGGGCCAGGTGCGGCCGGCGTGGCGTCGCTTCGTGGGACTGCTCGATGCCCTGAGCGCGGACGAACTGGCCGCGCGCTTCGCGCGCGCGCACCAGTACATGCGCGATGCCGGCGTGTACTACCGCGTGTACGACGCGCTCGGTGCGCCGCGCGAACGCGAGTGGCCGCTGTCACCGCTGCCGGTGCTGGTCGACGCGCAGGAATGGCGGCAGATCGGCGCCGGCCTCGTGCAGCGCGCGGAGCTGCTCGAACATGTCGTCGCCGACCTCTACGGCGCGCAGCGGCTGGTCGCCGATGGCCTGTTGCCGCCGGAACTCGTTGCCGCCAATCCCGAGTTCCTGCGCCCGCTGGTGGGCATCACCCCGCGCTCGGGGCACTTCCTGCAGTTCTGCGCGTTCGAACTCGGGCGCGGCCCGGATGGACGCTGGTGGGTCCTGGGCGACCGCACGCAGGCGCCGTCGGGTGCCGGCTTCGCGCTCGAGAACCGGGTCGCGACGGTGCGCGCGTTCCCCGACCTGCCCGAGCGCGTGCACCTGCATCGCCTCGCCGGCTTCTTCCGCCACTTCCGTGATGCGCTGCTGGCGCAAGCCGACGGCCAGCTCGGCGAGATCGGCGTGCTCACGCCGGGACCCGGCAACGAGACCTATTACGAACACGCGTGGATCGCGCGCTACCTGGGCTTCCTCCTGCTGGAGGGTGAGGACCTCACCGTGCGCAACGGCCAGGTGCACGTGCGCACGGTGTCCGGCCTGCAGCCGGTGAGCGTGCTGTGGCGACGCCTCGATTCGGCCTTCATGGATCCGCTGGAACTGCGCGTCGATTCCTGGATCGGCACGCCCGGCAGCGTCGGCGCCGTGCGCGCGGGCAACGTCTCGATCGTCAATGCGCTCGGCTCGGGCGTGGTCGAGACGCGCGCGATGCAGGCCTTCCTGCCGGGCATCTGCCGCGCGCTGCGCGGCGAGGACCTGCAGCTGCCCGGCATCGCCACCTGGTGGTGCGGGCAGGCGACGGCGCGCGACGAGGTGGTCGCCCAGTTCGAACGCATGATGCTCGGGCCCGCGTTCTCCACGCGCCTGCCGTACGAGGATCCGCAATCGACCCTGCTCGGCGGCCAGCTCGATCCCGACGAACGCGGCCAGCTGCTGCATCGCCTGCGCGAGGACGGCGCGCAGTGGGTGGCGCAGGAAGCGGTGACGCTGTCGACCACGCCGGTGCCGATGGACGGCGGCTTCGAGCCGCGCCCGTTCGTGATCCGCGCCTTCCTCGCACGCACGCCAGGCGGATGGGAGGTGATGCCGGGCGGCTTCGCGCGCCTCGGCGCCCAGACCGACACGCGCGCGATCGCGATGCAGCTCGGCGGGCAGGCGGCCGACGTGTGGATCGTCGGCGACCGGCCGGTCGGCCGGCAGGACACGCTGCTGCCGGCGCGCGACAGCCTGCAGCGGCGCGAGGGCAGCGCGCTGCCCAGCCGCGCCGCCGAGAATCTGCTGTGGCTGGGGCGCTACACCGAACGCAGCGAGGCGATCTCGCGCGTGCTGCGCGCCTACCACGTGCGCCTGGCCGAGCACGACGACCAGCCCTTGCCGCTGCTCGACGTGCTGCGCGAACACCTCGAACGCCTGGACATCGACGTCGCCGAGCCGATCCCGGCTGGCCTGCTGCAGAGCCTCGAAGGCGCCGCCACCAGCGCCGGCCGCATCCGCGACCGCTTCTCGCCCGACGGTTGGGTGGCGCTGCACGACCTGTCCACCGCCGCGCGCCGCTTCGCCGAACGAGTCGCGCCGGGCGACGATGCCAGCCGTGCGATCACCGTGCTGTTGCGCAAGCTGGCCGGGTTCTCCGGCCTGCTGCACGAGAACATGTATCGCAGCACCGGCTGGCGCTTCCTCGAGATCGGCCGCCGCATCGAGCGCGGCATCCAGATGGCGGAGCTGCTGGGCCTGCTGCATCGCGAGGATCCGCCCGCGGGCCTGCAGCAGGCGCTGCTGGAGATCGGCGACAGCGTGATGACGCATCGCAACCGCTATCCGGTGAACGCCGGCCCGCAGAGCCTGCTCGACCTGCTGGCGCTGGACCCGGCCAACCCGCGCTCGGTGATGTTCCAGGTGGAGGTGCTCAAGGCCGAGTTCGCGCAGCTGCCGGCGTCGGGCATCCCGCGCGCGATGCCGGCCTTCGTCAAGCAGGCGCTGCGCCTGCACACCGACCTGTCGATCCGCGAGCCCGGTGCGCTCGACGCCGAAAGCCTCGCCGGACTCGCGCGCGACCTGTCCGGGCTCTACGACCTGATCGCCAAGGCCTACTTCTCGTGATGCGCTATGACATCCGCCTGCGGCTGGGATACGAGTACCAGGGCGTCGTGGCCGAGGCGCACCACCTCGTGCGCGTTGCGCCGCGCGACCTCCCCGGCGTGCAGCAGGTGCAGGGCTTGCGCCTGCGCATCGATCCGGCACCGTCCGAACGCGACAGCTTCGACGACTTCTTCGGCAACCGCGTGTCCTCGATCGCGCTGCGCACGCCGCACGAGGCGTTCGCGGTGGAGATGCGCGCGCAGGTGCGCGTGGATCGCGGCCAGCAGGACGTGCTCGACCTCTCGCCGGACATGGCCGGCTTGCGCGCCGAGCTCGCCGCCCGCCGCTCGCTGGCGCCGGAGGCGCCGTGGCACTTCCTGCCGCCGAGCGCACGCGCGCCGCTGCTGGCGCGCATCACCACCTATGCCGGCGAGAGCCTGCGTGAGGCCGGCAGCGTGCTCGGGACGGTGCGCCACCTCGGCCGTCGCCTGCACCGTGACTTCGCTTACGACGGCGAAGCGACCGACGTCGACACGCCGATCGCCGAAGCCTTCGACATGCGTGCGGGCGTGTGCCAGGACTTCAGCCACATCATGATCGCCGGCCTGCGCGGGCTGGGCATCCCGGCGGGCTATGTCAGCGGCTTCTTGCGCACCATCCCGCCCGCGGGCGAGGCCCGCCTCGAAGGCGCCGACGCCACCCACGCCTGGGTGCGCGCCTGGTGCGGCGAACAGCTGGGCTGGCGCGAGTTCGATCCCACCAACGGCATCGCCGCCGGCGACGACCACATCACCATCGGCTACGGCCGCGACTACGACGACATCTCGCCGATCGCCGGCGTGCTCAAGACCTTCGGCGCGCAGGAGGCCACCCAGGCCGTGGACGTGGTGCCGCTGGACTGAGCGGCGGCGGCTTCCGCACCAGCGCGCGATGCGCTGCTCAGGCGAAGGGCGACGCGGCGGGATGGCCCGCCAGGTCCGTCCACACATCGTCCGGCAGAGAACGATCCCGGATGCACACGCGGTCCAGCGTCGGATAGGTGATGTGGTCCACGGCCGCGCGGGTGCCCACGACCAGGCAGCGGCTGGGGGCCGTGCCGCGGTTCTCCAGGCAATGCCCGACGGCCACGCCGGCCTTGAAGGTCGCCGCATCTCCGGCGCGCAGCAGCGAGTGGTCGTGGCCTTCGACCAGGGTCACCTCGCCCTCCAGCACGTACACCAGCTCATCCTCGGACCGGTGCCAGTGCGGGCGCGAGGAACGCGAACCGGGTTGCAGCACCTCGATGAAGGCACCGAACTGCGTCAGCCCGCCTGCTTCACTGATCCACAGGCTGCGGTCGGGCAGTGGCGCGCCGGCGACGGCGCTGTCTTCGGACACGAAACGATCAGGCGTGATGGCGGGCATGGACGACTCCCTGGAAGACCGTGGCCGGCGCACGGGGCAGCCGAAATCGGGCACCGGACCGGACGATGCCGCGATCCGGGATCCTAGCCACGCGTGCGCTGCACGTGCGCGACCGACTCGGTGACCAGGCGTTCAAGCACGGTGATGTCCAGGTCCGACAGCTGGCGGAAATACAGGCACGACTTGCCCATCCGGTGCTTGCCCAGCTTCGGCAGCAGCGTCCCGGCCGCGTGCTCGCAGTCGAGGTACACGACCAGCTCGCGGCCGCGGATGGCGAACCCCGCCAGCGGCATGTCGCCGCTGCGTCCGCTGTCGTAGGTATACCGGTACGAGCCGTGGCCGACGATGCTCGGTCCCCACATCTTCGCCGGCTGCCCGGTGATCCGCTCGAACAGCGCGATCAGCGCCCGGCTGTCGTCCGCCTGCTGGCCCTTGGCGCGCGCAGCGAGGTAGGCGTCGACGCTCGCGTCGGTGGCCCGGGTCTTGTTCTGCACCATCGCAAATCCTCCGTGCTGATCGTTGCGCGCCCGGGCGGGCCGGGGCGGGGAAAGGCCTGGGATGGCCGACCTCAGGATCGTGGATCGAACATGAAAACCCGCAGCTCCTGGTCGCAGCGGCAGGCTCGCGCCAGCCGCGCCGCCCATGCCACCGCAGCGTCGCGCGAGGGAAGCTCGAGGACGGTGAAGCCACCGTTGAGCGCCGGCCCGTACGGATAGCCGCCTTCCAGGACCGCGCCGTCGGCCGAGACCCGGACCGGGGGCGCGCCCTCGTCGATGCCGCCGGCGAACACATAGACACCGGCCGCCTTCGCTTCGTCGATGACCGCACGCGACTCCCGGCCGGCCGCCTCCCATTGGTCATGGGAGACCACCATCGCGGCGCTCGGGAAGGAGATCAGGTACTTGGCCATGCGATGTTTCCTCGAGCGCTTGAAGTTGCCGGTGCCCGGCGCGTGCGGCTGCGAAAGACGGGACCAACGCCGGACGCGGATCGCCGCGCGAAGCGGCCCTGAACCGGGCCGCATGCTCGCCCGCGACGATCCGACGGCGGCATCTGGCTGCGTCGCGCAGCGGTGTCGGCGAGATGAACCATCGGGCAGCCGTTCACAGGTAGATGGGAATGTAGATCTCGGTGGAGCATGCCATCTGCACGGGCAGGAGTTCGTACTCGATCGTGCCGAGCGTGGAGCCCAACGATGGGTGACGGGATGCCAGGTAGGACTGCGCCGCACCGGCATCCCCGGAATAGCGGATTTCGAGCTGGTGCCGGTTGGGAGAATAGGTCACGTCACCGAGGTAGAAGACACCGCTCTGCGGCACCTTGAACACCATGGTCTTGAGCCCCGCGCAGGGAACGAAGTCCCTTCCCAGAACGTCGTCTTCGTTCGCAACCTCCCGCACCAGGGTGATCGCCAGCGTGTCACCGGGCTTGGCCTTTCCGACGACATAGCCGTCACGCGGCGCACCGTAGTAAGCCGCCAAGCGCAGGCCGCTCTCGCGAAAAATGCCGTTGCGCACCGTCCCGGGAAACACCTTGACCCGATAGTGCGCCGGACTGACGCCGAGGATGAAGATCGTTTCATCCCCGGGCATGCCGGCGGACGCCTCGACCGCCCGGAACGACGTACAGCCCGCAGCGACGGCCGTGAGCGCGATGGCGGCAACGATCCCCGCGACTTTCATGCAGCTTCCCCCATGTCGGATGTTCTCAATGCCAAAGAATCGGCGTCTGCAACACGCGAGGCCCCGATCAGGCGGTGCCGCGAAGCGGCCCTGGCGTGACGCGCCCACCTGGCCTCACTGGCAGCCCTCGATGTACTGGATGGCGCGCGCCGTGCCTGCGTAGTAGCCGGTGACCACGTTCCCGTCGGTCTCGAAGCGGATGCCATGCCTGCCGTCCGGCGACATCAGGGTGAGGTAGTGGCCCTCGGGCTCGGCGTACGCATGTGGCGACTGGACCAGGCGAGCGCCATACAGCTGCTTCAGCGCCTGCTCCGTCATGCCGATCTCGGCCCCCGAGACCGTCCTGAGCCCCGGCTCGAACACATCGATCCGCGCCAGCTGGCCATCGAGGATCATGAGGCCCACATCGTGCGGGAGCGTGGCCGCAGATGCGTAGAAGCAGCCCGCCTCCTCGGCGGCCGGTTGGGCGTGGACCAGGCGTGTGCCAAGGGCCTTGGCCAAGGCCTGCTCGTCGAGGCCGATGCGCGCCTTGCCGAGCGACGAGAATCCAACCCGCAGGGGTTCCGCCGCAGGCGCGATGCCGGAGACTACGAGCAGGGCGACTACTGCGAGGGCCTTCCACATGGGATCTGTTGCCTGAAGCACGCCGCGCCCAGGCGCGGTGTCGGGTCGGAGGGACTGCGAGCCCGGACCTTGCTGCAGCTGTCCGGCGCCGTGAACGAAGCTTGCCATAACAGCGACCGGTCGTGCTCCTGCACTTCAAAACCGTCGCTAGAACGCGCGTTCAATCCTGGCTGATCGGCAAGCGTTCCCGGGACCGCGCTGGGCGACGTCCGGCCTCGCGCCGGTGGAGAGGACGCTTCACAAGCTTGCCCCGGAGGCGTGCAGGAATGGCATTGCTACGCGCATGTCCGTCAGACAGCGGCTTGCGACAGGAACGATCGGGAATGAAAGTGCAGCGCAACCCGCGGGTGCACGAAGCTTGTCCTGGCAAGTAGCCGCCGCGAAAGCCCACGCAACCACGGATGCTTGACCGCGCAGTCCAACGCCTGAATCAAGCCGTGCCGCGAAGCGGCGTCGGCCCGAATGAACTGTTAGACCGCTCTGCCATGCTTGTGCTTTATCCAAAGCAGGACACCAAACAGAACGACGCAAACAGCCAGATGCAATGCTTTTGGATTGATTGTTTGAAAGTTCACGAAAAGCAAGGCATACATCACGATGAATGCACCGATGAAGTTCAAGCCATACTTCTTATCGCTTAGCGAACCTATCGCGCCTGTTGATAGCACCAGCCCCATCATTGCTATATAGCCGACATAACCGGCTACAGATACAGGAACGATTTGCTTCTCACTTGATTTGGCTAGAAAGCCGGAAATGTCCTCTATCGGTTCACGAAATGCTTGGAAATCCAGAAGCCCAGTCTCTTGCCCGAGCAGGGCGCCACCGACCCCAATTCGGATCAGGCCGTAGCCCAAGAAGGAAAGCGAGATGAGAATTCGGATGTAACGTTTCATAACCCCTCGGGCGGTCCAACGCCTGAATCAAGCCGCGCTGCGAAGCGGCGTCGGCTTGAATGAACCGTTAGGGCGCATGGCGCCGACCAAAACAAGATAGTACGCCGTCGCGCCAAAGAAACCATGTGCGGCAAAGGCCAAGATTGATTGAAAGTACCTTAGCCAACCGTACAGCGTGGGCTCGCCAGCCACAACGAAGTCAACATGCTTTCCGTACCAATTACCACCCGAGGAAAAGCCCGGATCTCCGCCTGGCGCGTCCCAGCCAACCAGCAGAGTGCCTGCCATTGCGCCAGTCAGTGCAAGTGGCCACCACCTAAGTCTCCCGAACTTACGCAGGAGGAGAGAGAATGGAATGCCGAGAAACAGCACGAACGGAATAGCAAATAGAACTGTGTAGAAGAAGCTTGGGCCAAGCTCCAGCCATGGCATCTCTGCGCCAATCAGCACGTGAGGTAGAACAAACCATACGAACATCACAACGGGCTGAACCGCCAAAGCGGCGAGTGATGAAATGATGACCGCAAGGACTGTCTTCATGCGCCCTAACGCTTGAGTTAAGCCGGACCGCAGTGCGGCACGGCGGAGTGGTAAACGCTACCACTCAAGCCGAGCCGCGAAGCGGTCTCGGCTTGAACGAACTGTTAGCGCTCAGTCGAAGGTGTTCACTGTGATGCGACTCGGACGCGGGTCGCCAACCGGATTGAGGATTACAACGAAGTCAGGCAGTGCACCGTCATTCGGTGATCCGTCAGGATTGGCCATGCCCGGTTCTTGCTGCCAATCGATCAAATGCACCTGAACCTGATACTCACCAGCGTCTACAGTGATGCTGCCTGTCTCTGGAACCGGGTCTGTATGAATGTGCTCGATTCCACCGAAATGCAGCACGGTCTGAGCCCGTAGCAAATACGGAGCGGGGGTGCTCACGGTCAAGCAGGTCGATTCGCGCTCGGAAAGCAACGCGGGATTCGCTTGCGTTCCAACGCGAACTTCAATCTCGGAGACACTGTCGCCGTGAATGTTGATTGGAACCAGGCGACCTGCCGCGATCTCGTTTTCAACGTCCGAGTCATCCAGAAGTCTGGATTCCCAAGTCTTATAGTCAACTACGCTTGAAAAGGCGCTCCTTTCCCACAACGCGAACATCCCAGAGCCTGTGGCGACGACTTTCCGCATGAAACTCTCCCTGAGCGCTAACGCCTGAGTTAAGCCGGGCCGATGCGCGGCTTGGTGTGATGGTACACGTCACCATCTGAGCCGAGCCGCGAAGCGGTCTCGGCTTGAACGAATTGTTAGGTGACAGCCCTTTGCGGATGCGTCATGGTGGGAATCGCTTCAATGTCCGGCTCAACGAACTGGCCACGAGCATGTTCTGAGAAGAGTAGGCCGGCCGAGTAGTGCGTCAACATGATTTTACTGCCGAGCAGGGCTGGATTAAGTTCAATGAAGTCGTCAAATGAGGATGTTGGAGCCTTATCCATGAAATGGTGAACCGCAAGGATCCAAGACCGAGTCAGAGTCTCATGGAACTTCGAAGCTGGGACATTATTGTGGTTCAAGAAGGCTAATAACGAGCCACGCATCTCCTGAAATGCTCGTTCGACGTCAGAGCGCGCGAGATATGTGTAAGCCAGCCGCACGTGTGAGCGGTGGTCGAACTCAGCTGGCTCAATGCCAAATGTCTCGAAGGCTGCGCGGAAAGCAGCATCTTGCTCCGAAAGATCGTGTGTACTCATTTCTGCCACCTAATGCCTGAACTAAGCCGACCCGCGAAGCGGGTTCGGCTTGAATGAATTGTTAGGCACCAACTTAGCGACGCCGGTAGATAGGGGCAAGCAGCAAGTACAGCGGAAGCGCAAGAAGCATGATTACGAAGGCGATCTCA
>JAIUOJ010000019.1 GCA_020161335.1 Pseudomonadota bacterium | reverse complement strand
CGGCGATCCGATGTACGGCGGCCCGCTGAAGCTGCCCAAGGGCGCGTCGGAGGCGCTGGCCACGACCCTGCGCGGGTTCAAGCGCCAGGCCCTGCACGCGGAAACCCTGGAGTTCACGCATCCCTCGACCGGCGCGCCGGTGCGCTGCAGCGCGCCGGTGCCGGCCGACCTGCAGGCGCTGATGGCCGAATTGCGCACCGATGCCGTGGCGCACGCCGAGGCGGAGAGGACGCGCCGTTGAGCGCGCGCGTGGCCGCGACCGCCCCGTTCCCGGCGAACGTGCATGCGTTCACCACGCTGCGCCACGGCGCGGGCGCCTCGCAGGCACCGTTCGACACCTTCAACCTCGGCAACTTCCGTGCCGTCGATGGCGATGATCCGCAAGTGGTCGCGCGCAATCGCGCGGAGCTCGTCGAACGCTTCGGCTTGCCGTCCACGCCGCACTGGTTGAAGCAGGTGCATGGCACGGACGTGGTGCGGTTCGAGGCACCGGCCGGGCCCTCACCCCAACCCTCTCCCGCAAGCGGGAGAGGGGGACGGGCTCGCATTCCGGAAGGCACGGGCGAGGCCGGCGTTGCCGCAGGCTTGAACCTTGGGGCCGCAGCGACGGCGGTGGCTCTTCCCGCTCTCCCGCTTGCGGGAAAGGGCCGGGGTGAGGGCGAGTCGCAGGCCGATGCCGCAGTCACCTCCACCCCCGGCGTGGTGCTGGCGATCCTCACCGCCGATTGCCTGCCGGTGGTGTTCGCGGCGAAGGACGGCAGCGAGATCGCAGCCGCGCACGCCGGCTGGCCCGGGCTGTCGAAGGGCATGCTGGAAGCGACGCTGACGTCGATGCGCGCGCCGGCCGGGCGCGTCATGGCCTGGATCGGCCCGGCGGCAGGTCCGTCGCGCTACGAGGTCGGGCGGGACGTGTTCGATGCGTTCGTGTCGGCCGACGCTGGCGCTGTGGGCTGTTTCTCGCCCACCCGCGAAGGCCATTGGCTCGCCGACCTTCCCGCGCTCGCCCGCAGGCGGCTCGCCGCAGCCGGGATGCATGCCGCCGACATCCACGGCGGCGACCTGTGCACGATCTCCGATGCGCGGCGCTTCTTCTCGCATCGCCGCGATGGCCGCAGCGGACGCCTCGCGACGCTCGCCTGGATGGGACCCGCCGCCAGCACCTGACAGGCGACCGCGCGACTGCGCAGCCGGGCCGCGCCCGGCTATGCTTTGCGCCCCCTCCGCTCCGCCGTACGCGCCGCGCATGTCCCCCACCTTGTTCCAGCAGGCGCTCGGCGCGTCGTTCTTCCGCCTGCCCGAATCCCTGCGCCGGCTGCACGGCGCGCAGGGCCATGGGCACTGGTCGGGGGTGGCGACGATCGAGCGCGGGCGCAACCCGCTGGCGCGGCTGTGCGCGCGCGTCGCCGGCCTGCCCGGTTCCGCGCGCGACGTGGCGACCACCGTGGAGGTGATCGCCGATGCCCGCGGCGAGACCTGGCGACGCGATTTCGGCGGGCGGCCAATGGCGACCCGGCTGTCCTTCCGCGACGGGCGCCTGCGCGAGCGGCTGGGCCCGCTGCAGTTCCGCTATGCGCTGCTCGGCAACGACGGGGCGATCTGGTGGCGCGTCGACGGGGTGCGGCTGTTCGGGCTGCTGCCGCTGCCGGCATCGTTGTTCGAGGGCGTGCGCTGTCGCGAGTTCGAGCAGGATGGGCGTTACCGGTTCGAGGTGGAGGCCCGGCTGCCGCTGGTCGGCCGCGTGATCCGCTACGAGGGCTGGCTGGCGCCGGACTGACGGCCGGCCGTCGCGAAGGAAACCGCGCGCGGACGCTTGCAAGTCGCCTGCAAGGCCGCATCTGGGGGAGTATCGTCGGCCTTGGGCCGGCCACCTGATTCCGAGGGATTCCCGATGCGAATGGACAAGCTCACCTCGCGCTTCCAGCAGGCCTTGCAGGACGCGCAATCGCTGGCCGTGGGCCGCGACCACAACATGATCGAACCGGTGCACCTGATGCTGGCCCTGCTCGACCAGCCCGGCGGCGGCACCCGCCCGTTGCTGGCGCAGGCCGGGGTCAACGTGCCCGTGCTGCGCGAGCGCCTGGTGGAGGTGCTGGACCAGTTGCCGAAGGTGACCGGCCAGGCCGGCAACCTGTCGGTCGGCAACGACCTGGCGCGCCTGCTCAACGTCACCGACAAGCTGGCGCAGCAGCGCGGCGACGGGTTCATCGCCAGCGAACTGTTCGTGCTGGCCGCACTCGACGACGGCGGCGTGGTCGGCCGCGCGCTGAAGGCGGCGGGCGCGACGAAACCGGCCCTGGAAGCGGCCATCGACAAGATGCGGGGAGGCGAGAAGGTGCAGGACGAGAACGCGGAAGAAGCGCGCCAGGCGCTGGAGAAATACACGATCGACCTGACCGCGCGCGCCGAGGGCGGCAAGCTCGACCCGGTGGTCGGGCGCGACGAGGAGATCCGCCGCTGCGTGCAGGTGCTGCAGCGCCGGACCAAGAACAACCCGGTGCTGATCGGCGAGCCCGGCGTGGGCAAGACCGCGATCGTCGAGGGCCTGGCGCAGCGCATCGTCAACGGCGAGGTGCCCGAGGGGCTGCGCGGCAAGCGCCTGCTCAGCCTCGACATGGGCGCGCTGATCGCAGGCGCCAAGTTCCGCGGCGAGTTCGAGGAGCGGCTGAAGGGCGTGCTCAACGACCTGGCCAAGAACGAAGGCCAGATCATCCTCTTCATCGACGAGCTGCACACCATGGTCGGCGCCGGGAAGGCCGACGGCGCGATGGATGCCGGCAACATGCTCAAGCCGGCGCTGGCGCGCGGCGAGCTGCACTGCATCGGCGCGACCACGCTCGACGAGTACCGCAAGTACATCGAGAAGGACGCCGCGCTGGAGCGTCGCTTCCAGAAGGTGTACGTGGGCGAGCCGACGGTGGAGGACACCATCGCGATCCTGCGCGGCCTCAAGGAGCGCTACGCGGTGCACCATGGCGTGGAGATCACCGACCCGGCGATCGTCGCCGCGGCCACGCTGTCGAACCGCTACATCCCCGATCGCCAGCTGCCGGACAAGGCCATCGACCTGATGGACGAGGCCGCGTCGCGCATCCGCATGGAGATCGACTCCAAGCCCGAGGAGCTCGACCGCAAGGAGCGCCGGCTGATCCAGCTCAAGATCCAGCGCGAGGCGCTGAAGAAGGAGAAGGATGCCGAATCCAGGCAGCGACTGGCCGACCTGGAGGCCGAGATCGGCGTGCTCGAACGCGAGTACAACGATCTCGAGGAGGTCTGGAAGGCCGAGAAGGCCACCGTGCAGGGCGCGACCCGGGTCAAGGAGCAGATCGAGGCCGCCAAGCTCGAACTGGAGGCCGCGCAGCGCCGGCAGGACTACGCGCGCATGAGCGAGATCCAGTACGGCACGCTGCCGGAGCTGGAGAAGCAGCTTGCCGCCGCTCAGGAAGCGGAGACCAAGGACTTCCGGCTGCTGCAGGACAAGGTGACCGCCGAGGAGATCGCGGAAGTGGTCGCGCGCTGGACCGGCATCCCGGTCAGCAAGATGCTTGAGGGCGAGCGCGAGAAGCTGCTGAAGATGGAGGACCAGCTGCACACGCGCGTGGTCGGCCAGGAGGAGGCGATCAAGGTCGTGTCCGACGCCGTGCGCCGTTCGCGTGCCGGCCTGTCCGATCCCAACCGGCCCAGCGGCTCGTTCCTGTTCCTCGGCCCGACCGGCGTCGGCAAGACCGAGCTGTGCAAGGCGCTGGCCGAATTCCTGTTCGACAGCGCGGATGCCATGGTGCGCATCGACATGAGCGAGTTCATGGAGAAGCACGCCGTGTCGCGCCTGATCGGTGCACCGCCGGGCTACGTCGGCTACGAGGAGGGCGGCTACCTCACCGAGGCGGTGCGCCGGCGGCCGTACAGCGTGATCCTGCTCGACGAGGTCGAGAAGGCGCATCCGGACGTGTTCAACATCCTGCTGCAGGTGCTCGACGACGGCCGCCTCACCGACGGCCAGGGACGCACGGTGGATTTCCGCAACACCGTGATCGTGATGACCTCCAACCTCGGCTCGCACCAGATCCAGGAACTGTCCGGCGACGACTCGCCGGAGGCCTACACGCAGATCAAGGCGGCGGTGATGGGCGTGGTGCAGGCGCACTTCCGGCCCGAGTTCATCAACCGCCTCGACGACATCGTGGTGTTCCACCCGCTGGACAAGAAGCAGATCAAGTCGATCGCGCGCATCCAGCTGCGCGGCCTGGAGAAGCGCCTCGCCGAGCGCGGGCTGAAGCTGGAGGTGTCCGACAAGGCGTTCGACCTGCTCGGCAACGTGGGTTTCGACCCGGTGTACGGCGCACGCCCGCTGAAGCGCGCGATCCAGCAGCAGTTGGAGAACCCGCTGGCGTCGAGGATCCTCGGCGGCGAGTTCGGCAGCGGCGATACGGTCAAGGTCGACGCCCAGGGCGGGCACCTGGCGTTCACGCGGGCCTGAGCCCAACCTGTCCACGCCCGCCGCCCGGCGGGCCCGGCGCCTTGTCCCGGCGCCGCGCCCGGCTGGCCGCGACCAGCGGGGGCCGGTCGGCGCGCCGTTTTCCGTTGGGCACTTGAAGGGCCTGTCCGCACCGCGGTCTCGCCCGGGAAGGGGCTTGGGGCCCGGGCGCCGGCGGCAGCCGGCAAGCGGTGTAGAGTCGCATTCGGGGCCGCCCGGCCGGGCCGCCCCTGGGGGATGCCGACGTGGGCGTGCTGGCGGGACGGCGGGCTTGGTGGATCGAGGCGGCGACGGTCGCGGCCGCGGCCCTGCTTTTGCAGGGCGTGGAGATCGACTATGTCGCGAACTATTTCGGCCAGACCTGGAGCACCGGCACCGCCTCGCTGATCCACCTGCAGGCGGGCCTGCTGCTGATGGTGGCGATGCTGTGCGGCGATCGCCGGGTGCTGGCGATCGGCTTCCTCGCGATTTTCCTCGGCTGGGTGCTGCGCCTGCTGTGGATGGACCAGCTGTGGGCGATGCGCTGGACGGAGTTCCCGCTGGTCGCCGCCAACACCCTGCTCAAGTTCGCCTGGACGGCGGCGTGCGCGCGCTGGATCGGCGCCCCGTTCGGCGGCGAACGCCCCTTCGGCGTGCGCGACATGCCGAAGTTCGTGGCGTTCGGGCTGGTGCTGTTCCCGCTGGGCTGGGCGGCGCTGGTGATCCTGTCGCACCTGGTCTACGGCCATCCGGGCTGGGTGCTGGCCAACGAAGGGATGCAGCAGTTCCTGGCCAAGCACGTGGGCGTGGCCTGCGCGACCCTGCCCCTGCTGCTGTTCTGGACCGACGGCCAGCCACAGGCGCGGCCGGTGCGACGCTTCCTGGGCTTCTGGGCAATGCTCGGCGCGCTGCTGCTGGTGGCCTGGTGGGTCGACAGCGGCGCCCTGTCGGTCGGTCCGGAGGCCTGGCTCACCTTCCTCTACGACTACCGGCTGACGGTCGGCGCGGTGCTGATCGCCGGCATCCTGGTGCTGCCGCCCGCGTGGTCGATGCCGCTCCTGCTCATCGTGCATTTCGTGCAGTTGCACGTGCTCGCCGACCAGGCGCAGCGCACCCATGACCTCGCCGGCGTCGGCCCGCTGCTGGCGCACGTGCTCGAACTCAACGTGATGGCGCTGCTGCTGGTCGGCTCGTACCTGGTCAACCGCGAGCGGCGGGACGCCTATGCGCGGCTCAAGCGGGCGGTGCGCCGCGATCCCACCACGGGCCTGCCCAATGCCACCGCGCTGCACGATGCGTGGATGCGGCTGCAGGCACCGCCGCCCGGCGTCGGGTTCCTGGCCTTCGACCACATCGACCGCCTGGTGGCGAGCTACGGCTGGCCGGCGGAGCTGGCGCTGCTGCGCGAGGTGTCGGCCGTGGTCGAGCCGACGGTGCAGGCCTACCACCTCGGCGGCGCGCAGTTCGTGCTGCTGCCGGCCGAGGGCGATGCCCGCGAGGGGGATGCGGCGTGGCGCGACTCGCTGCATGCGCTGCAGAAGCACGCGTTCGCCTGGCAAGGTGCCAGCCTGCGCATGACCCCGTACCTGGGCATCGCGGCGCCGCAGTCGCTGTCGCCAGCGCACCTGCAGGACTGCATCGCCGATGCCTGTGAGGCCGCGATGCAGGCGCGCCAGCGCGGCGAGACCGAGCCGGTGCACGCGCAGCAGTCGCCAGGCGAAGGCCTGTCCGTGGCCGACCGGCGCCAGCGCTTCAGCGACGCCGCCGACGCGATCTCGCGCATCCGTTCCGGGCAGATCGAGCTGCACATGCAGCGCATCGTGCGCATCGACGGCCTGCCGGAGGCGGCCGGCCTCTGCGGGGAGGTGGTGTGTCGCCTGCGCGACGCGGCCGGCGAGCTGGTGCTGCCGTACCGCTTCATCCCGCAACTGGAGGCCAACGGCCACGTGGCCGAACTCGACCTGGCCGTGGTCGAGTCGCTGTTTACGTACATGCATGCCAACCCCGGGTTCTGCGCGACGATGTCGCGGGTGGGCGTGAACCTCAGCGGCGCGAGCCTCTCGTCGGACTCGTTCCGCAACCGCCTGTCGGAGTTGCTCCGCGACTGCCCGGTGCCGTACGACATGCTGTGCTTCGAACTGACCGAGACCGCGGTGGTGTCGCGCTTCGAGCCGGCGATGAAGCTGTTCATGGACCTGCGCGCGCTGGGCTGCCAGATGGCCCTGGACGATTTCGGCAGCGGCGTGCAGAACTTCGAGCGCCTGCGGCAGATGCCGGTGGACATCATCAAGATCGACGGCCAGTTCGTGCGCCATGCCTCGGAGCGGGGCAGCGACTACGAGATCGTGCGCGCGGCGGTGGCGGTGGCCAAGGCGCACGGGCTGGTGACCGTGGCCGAGTTCGTCGAGGACGAAGCCACGCACCGCTGCCTGCGCGACCTTGGCGTCAACTGGGGGCAGGGGTACCTCTACGCGCGGCCGGTGCCGCTGGACGAGATCTGGAAGGTCCCGCCGACGGCGTCCGCGGCGGCCTGACGCTCGCCGCGCCGATGCCGCGCAAGCGGTCTCAGGACGCGGCTGGCGCGCGCACCGGGCGGTAGGGCGGCGTGGCCATCACCATTTCGGCGAGGGAGAACGCGAGTTCGCGCTCGGCCAGCACCGCGCCGTCGGCGCCGTGCTGCAGCAGGTGCCTGACTTCCGCATCGCTGTGCGCGCGCGCCAGCACCGTGATCGCGGGGTTGATCGCCTTCATGCGTTCGATCGCTTCGCCGGCCTCCAGCGCCTGCGGCATGGCGAAGATCGCCATCTTCGCGCGCTCCGGCGCGGCTTCGAGCATCACCGGCTCCGAGGCGACGTTGCCGCGCACCGCATGCAGGCCGGCGGCGCGCGCACGCGCGACGCGGTCGGCATCGTCCTCGATCACCACCAGCGGCACGCCGCGCTGCTGCAGGAGTTCGGCAAGCTGGCTGCCGACGCGCCCGTAGCCGACGAGGATGGCGTGGTCGACCACGCTGTCGGGCACTGCGGGCTCGTCGGGTTCGGCTTCGGCGACCTTCTTCGCTTCCTCCGCAGCCGCCTGCCGCGCCTCCCGCCGGGACAGCCATGCGAACAGCAGCGGGTTGACCACGATCGACAGCAGCGCGCCGGCGAGGATCAGGTCGCGCCCGGCTTCGGGCAGCAGGTTCATCGCCACGCCGAGGCTGGCGAGGATGAAGGAGAACTCGCCGATCTGGGCGAGGCTGACCGAGATCGTCAGCGCGGTCGCCTTCGGATGCTTGAACAGGCGCACGATCCAGTAAGCCGCGAGCGACTTGCCGAGCACGATGATCAGGAACGTGGCCAGCACCTGCCAAGGGTGTTCGACCAGGATCATCGGGTTGAACAGCATGCCGACCGAGACGAAGAACAGCACCGCGAACGCGTCGCGCAGAGGCAGCGAATCGTTCGCCGCCTTGTGGCTGAGCTCGGATTCGTTGAGCAGCATGCCGGCGAAGAACGCGCCCAGCGCGAACGACACGCCGAACAGCATCGCCGAGCCAAACGCCACGCCGAGCGCGATCGCCAGCACCGAGAGGGTGAACAGTTCGCGGGAACCGGTGCCGGCAATGCGCTCGAGCGTCCATGGGATCACGCGGCGCCCGACGACCAGCATCACCGCGACGAACAGCGAGACCTGGATGAGGGTCTTGGCCATCGCGTAGACGATCGTGCCGAGCATGCCGTGCTTGGCCGCCTCCGCGGCCGCGCCGGTGGCCGCGGTCGCCTGTCCGCTGCCTTCGCCAAGCACCTCGGCCAGCGCCGGCAGCAGCACCAGCGCCAGTACCATGGCGAGGTCTTCGACGATCAGCCAGCCCACGGCGATCCGCCCGCGCCGGGTCTCCAGCAGCCGGCGTTCCTCCATCGCCCGCAGCAACACGACGGTACTCGCCACCGAGAGCGCGAGGCCGAACACGAACCCGTTGATCGGCGACCAGCCCATCGCCCAGGCCAGCAGCCAGCCGAGCACGGTGGCGACGCTGATCTGCGCGATCGCGCCGGGAATCGCGATCGCCTTGACCTCCATGAGGTCCTTGAGCGAGAAATGCAGGCCGACGCCGAACATCAGCAGCATCACGCCGATCTCGGCCAGCTGGTTGGCCAGCTCCTGGTCGGCGACGAAGCCAGGGGTGAACGGGCCGACGATGATGCCGGCGATGAGGTACCCGACCAGGGGCGACATGCGCAGCCGGTTGGCCAGCGCGCCGAGCACGAATGCCACGGCGAGGCCGACTGCGACGATGTTGATCAGGTCGGTGTCATGGTGCATCGAGGCAGCGGTGGGTCTCGCCGTATGGAACCGCAGTTTGGCGGATGCGGCGGCATCGGGCAAATCATGCGCGCAATCGCGGGAGGTGCGACGAGAGCGGGGTTTCGAATCGCCGGCGCGAGGGACAAGAAAATGCCCCGGTTGCAGCCGGGGCGTCGTGCTCTCCGGGGGCGGAAGGATGCCCCGGCTTCCTCACCATCTGTATCCGATCTTGCCGTACACGAATGCACCGTTGAACCCGAACGGCGAATAGCTGCTGTACTTGAACTGCCCGCTGGTCGAATTGACGAACAGGGTTTCGTCCGGGTATTCGTTCAGCAGGTTGTCCGCGCCAAGCGTGAACGTCCAATTCTGGTCCGGGCGGAAGTTGGCGGAAACGTCCAGGATCCACTTCGCGGACCAGGTCTGGTCGCGCGTCGGATCGCTGGCATGGCGCGTGGTCAGTTCGCCGTAGCGGGTCGCACCGGCGGCGAGGTCCCACCGTTCCAGATTCAGCGCGGTGCCCAACACGAACTTGTCGCGCGGGAAGCTGTCCTCGATGCGCCCGCGCTCGTCGCGGCCGATGCGCGAGGGTGAGAGCGCTGCGAAAGCAGCCCATGCGGCCGGGTCGGCGGCGACGCCGGTGATCTCGGTCTTGTTGTATCCGTAGCTGGCCGTCAGGTTCAGCGTGCCGGCGGTCAGCGGAACGGCGTAGTTGGCGACCACGTCGACACCGCGCGTGCGAGTGTCGAGGGCATTGGTGAAATAGTTGAAAGCGGTGACGCCCGTGATATTGAGGCTGGCCAGCAGTGCCTGCGCGGCTTGTGCGGCGGCGACCCGCGACGGATTGCCCGCATTGCTGCTGCTGGTCGGGTCGATGTCCAGCGCCGATGACAACACGATACGGTCATCGATCTCGATCTGGTAGGCATCCACGGTGACGTACAGGCGATCGACAGGCTGCAATACCAGGCCCAGGCTGTAGGACAGCGACGTCTCGGCCTGCAACTGCTCGGAGCCCAGGGCCAGCGCCGCGGCGCTGGTCGCCGGGAACGTGCCGCGTTCGGTGAATACGCCGTTGACCGAAGTGCTGGTAATCGCCTGGTAGTTCTGCTGCGCAAGGGATGGCGCGCGAAAGCCGCTGGCGATGGTCGCGCGCAGCGCGATCGCGTCATTGAAGGCGTAGCGTGCCGATAGCTTGCCTGACGTTTCGCTGCCGAAGTCGGAGTAGTCCTCGTAGCGGACGGCCGCGCCTGCCGAGAAGCCGTCGGTGACGTCCGCCTCCAAGCCGGCATAAACCGCCGTGTTGTCGCGCTTGTGGCGGCCGGCGTTGAGCGGGGTGAAGCCGCCGAAGCCCTGCGCGCCGCCATTGCTGTACGAGGCTGGTTCGCCTGGCGACTGGTTCCACTTTTCCTCGCGGTATTCGGCGCCGAACGACAGCGTGGCCGGATACGCCAGGCCCCAGTCCAGCGATTTGGTGAAGTCGGCGTTGAGTATGTTGTGGGTGTACTCGAGCGAGCCATCGTAGAAGCTGGTCGGGCTGCTCGCGCCCAGCGAATAATTGATCGAGTTGCGGGTATAGAACAACAACTTGCTGATGCCATGGTTGTAGCTCACATCCCATGTGAGGCCGCCGTCGGTGGCGCCCCTGATGCCGGCGACGATCGAGCGGTCCCTGGAAATCTGGTTGATTTCGGGCACGTAACCGTCCGGGTAAACCTGTGCCAGCAACGCACCCTGGCCACTGTGGTTGGGCGAACGGTAGAACGCGAAGGACGTGATGTCGCGATTGCTGGCGATGGCGTTGGCGTAGAGGTTGACTCCTTCCTTGAGGTCGAAGCCGAAGTTCGCCGATACGCTCTTGTAGTCGGCTGCGGGATCTCCGAACTTGAACGCGACTTCACCGACGTCCGGGTTGTTGCCGGTGTTGGGCGCGGTGCCCTGGTAAGGCCCGGCGCGATTGGTTTCGTCTTGCCGGCTGATCTGGCCGGCAACGTGCAGGAAGCCACGACCGTCGCCCAGGGACACGCCGGCGTCGCCGGAAATACGTGCCTGTGCGCCGTCTCCGGCGGAGTAGCGACCATGGTCGACGGCCAGGCTGCCGCCGTGGTCAGATCCCTTCAGCACGATGTTGACCACGCCGGCGATGGCGTCGGAACCATACTGGGCAGATGCGCCATCGCGCAGGACTTCAACCCGTTCGATCGCCGAAACCGGGATCGTGTTGAGGTCCACGGTCTGCGAGCCACGTCCGATGCTGCCGTTGACATTGAGTTGGCCAGCCAGGTGACGGCGCTTGCCGTTGACCAGGACAAGCACCTGATCCGGAGCAAGCCCGCGGAGCTGAGCCGGTCGCACGCCGCTGCTGCCGTCCACGAGAGCCGGACGCGGGAAGTTCAGGGATGGCAACACACGGGCCAGTGCGGTGGCCAGTTCGGTGGTGCCGGTCGAGGCCAGAGCCTCGGAGGTGATGATGTCGATTGGCGACTGTGATTCGGCCACGGTCCGATCGGAGACGCGGGTACCGGTGACGATCACCGTGTCGAGGGTCGAGCTGGTGTCGGCGGACGTCTGGGCGGGAGACTGGGCGAGTGCGGCAGGGGTGATCAGGGCGGTCAGGAGCGCCGCAGCGAGGGGGTGACGGACCATGGGGGTTCCTATTGGACGGCTGCAGGATCTTGGTGGAGGCTCAGCTTAACCTCCGGCTAACAAATAACCGAAAGTGATTGTGGCCATCTTCTTATGCTTGGACGGCATAAGTGCCTGGCACAGGGGGCGGGTCCGGTAGAATCCGCGCCCCATGATCGCCTTCAAGAATTTCGCCCTCCGTCGCGGCGAACGCCTCCTGCTGTCCGATGTCGACCTGTCCCTGCACGCCGGCATGCGCCTGGGCGTGGTCGGCCGCAACGGCACCGGAAAGTCTTCGCTGTTCGCCGCCGTGCGTGGCGAGGTGGAGGCCGACCGCGGCGACCTCGACATCCCCAATCGCGTGCGCATCGCGTCGATCGCGCAGGAAATGCCGTCGCTGCCGGATGCGGCCATCGACTTCGTGCTCGGAGGCGATGCCCGCGTGGCGGCGGCGCTGAAGGCCGAGGCCGACGCATTGGCCGCCGAGGACTGGGAAGCGGTGGCCGAAGCGCACCACCTGCTGGAGGAAGTCGGCGGCTACGACGGCACCGCGCGCGCCGGCAAGCTGCTGCACGGGCTGGGTTTCCCCGGCGACACGCACCAGCGCGCCGTGTCCACGTTCTCCGGCGGCTGGCGCGTGCGCCTGAACCTGGCGCGCGCGCTGATGACGCCCAGCGACCTGCTGCTGCTCGACGAACCCACCAACCACCTCGACCTCGATGCCGTGCTGTGGCTTGAGCAGTGGCTGCTGAAATATCCGGGCACCCTGCTGCTGATCTCGCACGACCGCGAGTTCCTCGACAACGTCTGCACCCACACGCTGCACCTGCATGGCGGCAAGGCGAAGCTGTACACCGGCGATTACACCTCGTTCGAGCGCCAGCGCTCCGAGCAGTTGCGCCTGCAGCAGATCACGCATGAGAAGACCCAGGCCGAGCGCGCGCACCTGCAGAGTTTCATCGACCGCTTCAAGGCCAGTGCGGCGAAGGCCAAGCAGGCGCAGTCGCGCGTCAAGCGCCTGGCGAAGATGGCCGACACCGAAGCGGTGCGCGCCGAGCGCGAGGTGCGGATCGATTTCCCCGCGCCGGCGAAGCTGCCGCACGCGTTGCTGCGCATCAACCATGGCACTTGCGGGTATGCCGCTGCTCCCCCTCTCCCACGTGCGGGAGAGGGCCGGGGTGAGGGCGTGCGCACGTCTGCGCCCTCATCCGATCCTTCGGATCACCTTCTCCCGCAGGCGGGAGAAGGGACAGTCACGAACAGTGTCGTGATCCTGGAGAACGTCGGCTTCGGACTGGAGGCAGGCGACCGCATCGGCCTGCTCGGCCCCAACGGCGCCGGCAAGTCCACGCTGGTGAAATCGCTGGTCGGCGACCTGCCCTTGCTTGCAGGCGAGCGTTACGCGCATACCGACCTGCGCATCGGCTACTTCGCCCAGCACACGGTGGAAGCGCTGGTCGCCGGCACGTCGCCGATCGACCACCTGCGCGAGATTTCGCCGAACGTGGCGATCCAGGAGTTCCGCAACTTCCTCGGCAAGTGGAGCTTCCCGGGGGACCGCGCGTTCGAGAGCATCGATGGCTTCAGCGGCGGCGAACGCGCGCGCCTTGCGCTGGCGCTGATCGCGTGGCGCCAGCCGAACGTGCTGCTGCTCGACGAACCCACCAACCACCTTGATCTTGAAATGCGCGAGGCATTGGCCGAGGCATTGAGCGATTTCCCCGGCGCCATCGTGCTGGTGTCGCACGACCGCCATCTGATCGGCCTGGTCAGCGACACGTTCTGGCGCGTCGCCGATGGCGTGGTCAAGCCGTTCGAGGGCGACCTGGACGAATACGCGGCGTGGCTGCGTGCGCGCGGCAATGCCGGCGAACTGCGCACGCCTGCAGCCAAGCCGGTTGCGCAGGTTGAAGCGGCGCAGGCGCCGCCGCCGGGCAAGTCGGTGAAGGTCAATCCGCACAAGCTGGGCAAGGCCGAGGCGCGGGTCGCGGACATCGAGCGCGAGATCGCGTCCGTCGAACGCGACCTGGCCGATCCCGACACCTACGCCGATGGCGCGAAAGTCGCGGCCCTGGCCGTGCGTCAGGCGACGTTGCGCAGTGAACTCGAGTCGGCGGAGGCCGAACTGCTCGCGCTGTACGGCTGAGCCATCGGGTTGCGGCAGCTGGCCGCGGCGGGTACGGTGTCCGCATGAACAATTCGATCAAGATCGTGTCGGTGGCGGCGCTGGCCTTCGCGCTTTGCGCCTGCGTGCGGATCAACGAGGGCGACCGCAGTGACAATGCCGCGGCCCGTGCCGATGCCGCCGCCGAGGGCCATGACGTTGCAGCCAACGTGGAGGACACCGGCGATGCGCCGGCCGACGCCTTCCTCGCCGCGCTCGCCAGCCATTGCGGACAGGCCTTCGCCGGTCGCATCGTCGCCAACGAGCCGAAGTCGCCCGAGCCCGATGCCTTCGAGGGCAAGCCGCTGGTGATGCACGTGCGCGGCTGCGACGATCCGAAGCGCGAACTGAAGGTGCCGTTCCATGTCGGCGACGATCATTCGCGCACCTGGGTGCTGACCCGGACCGCCAGCGGCCTGCGCCTCAAGCACGACCACCGCCACGAGGACGGCAGCGAGGACGCGGTGACGATGTACGGCGGCGACACCGACACGCCGGGCACCGCGCAGCGCCAGGAGTTCCCGGTCGACGCCGAGTCGATCGCGATGTTCGAGCAGGAAGGCCTCAACGCATCGGTCACCAACACCTGGGCGATGGACATCGAGCCGCAGCGGCGCTTCCTGTACGAGCTGAGCCGCCCGGGCGGGCGCCTGTTCCAGGTCGAGTTCGACCTGACGACCCCGGTCGCGCTGCCGCCGGCGCCTTGGGGGCATTGACCGGCGATTGAATCGTGCCGCCGCCGGGCGGATGATGCGCGCCGCGCCCGGCTTGCGGGCCTGAGCGAACGGAACGCCCGCGCCATGAGCCGCGAACTCGTCTACCTGCTGTTGATCTTCGGCCTGCTGGTCGTGCCCCGCGCGCTGCAGCGCTGGAAGATCCCTGCGCCGCTCACCTGCCTCGTGTTCGGGATCGTGGCGATGCTGGCCTGGGGCGACCGTTCGCACGACGCGGTGGTGGCCCTGTTGGCCACGCTCGGCATCTCGTCGCTGTTCCTGTTCGCGGGGCTGGAAGTGGACCTGGTCGCGCTGCGGCGCGGGTGGGTGCCGCTGGTGGCGCACCTGCTGGTGCGCGTGGCCACGCTGGGCGTCGTGGCCTGGCTGGCCTGGCGCTATTTCGCGCTGCAATGGCAGGCCGCGGCGCTGCTGGCGCTGGCCCTGCTCACCCCGTCCACCGGGTTCATCCTCGACTCGCTCGCGCGCCTGGGCCTGGACGAACAGGAGCGCTTCTGGGTGACCAGCAAGGCCATCGCCGGCGAACTGCTTGCCTTGGCGGTGCTGTTCTTCGTGCTGCAGGCGGGCGACCCGATGGAGCTGGCCGTGTCGTCGCTGGTGATGGTGGCGATGGTGGTGGGGTTGCCGCTGGTGTTCGTGGGGCTGGGCCGCTGGGTGGCGCCGCACGCGCCGGGTTCGGAGTTCTCGCTGCTGGTGATGGTGGGCCTGGTGGCGGCCTTCGTCACCTACAAGCTGGGCGTCTACTACCTCGTGGGCGCGTTCGTCGCGGGGCTGATCGCACGCCTGCTGCAGGCGCGCATGCCGCGCCTGGCGTCGCAGGAGAACCTGCATGCGGTGCGCCTGTTCGCGTCGTTCTTCGTGCCGTTCTACTTCTTCAGCGCGGGCACGAAGGTGCCGGTCGAGGCCTTGAGCCTCGATGCGCTGTGGATCGGACTTGCGCTGACCCTGGTCGTGCTGCCCGCGCGCATCGGGATCCTGTGGGCGCAGCGCAGGCTGCTGTTCCGCGCGGAAAGCGCCGCCAACAGCCTGCGGGTTTCCCTCGCGCTGTCGCCGACGCTGATCTTCACCCTGGTCCTGGCCGGCATCCTGCTGGCGCGGTTCGACATCGGGCCGGCGCTGTTCGGCGGGCTGCTGCTCTACGCCACGCTGACCACGCTGCTGCCTTCGCTCGTGTTCCGCACGCCGTTCGACGTCGATCCGGCGGAGGACCATGGCCTGCCGACGTCGCTCGACGAGCCCCCGGGCGCCGGCCCGGCAGTCGCGCCGGGACATCCCTGAGGGGACCGGCAACGCGCACGCGCCGGGGCAGGGCGCGCGCGCCGGCTCAGGCCTGCGCCGCCTTCGAGGGATCGACCAGCAGCAGCAACATGCCCAGGCACAGCAGCCAGGAGATGGCAACGCCCAGGACCGACATCCAGAGCGCGCGCAGCGCGCCCACCCCGAGCTGGTGCATGACCACGCGGGCGTTGTTGAACAGGTACAGCCCGCTGCTGGCCAGTGCCAGCAACCCGGTGCCGATCTTCAGCCACGTCGGCGCGCCCACGTCGAGGGCCTGCAGCGCCAGCGGCAGCGACAGCGCGATCGGCGAGACGAGGCAGGCCTGCAGGTAGAACGGCCGCCGCATGTTGACGCGGTTGAAGGGCAGCCCGCGCGCGCGCAGCAGCAGCCAGCTCTGGATCAGCGGGGTCATCGCGAAGAACAACGCGGTGAACACCAGGTCGTTGTAGAAGCTTTGCTGGACCCAGTGGCCCAGGGCGCTGCTGGTACCGCCATCGCCGCTCTGGGGGCCGACCGCGTTGCCGATCGCCACCGAGACCAGCAGGCAGACCGGCGGCGAGACCATGTCGTCGAAGCGGTGGACGCCTTCCTGGCCCAACTCGGTGTCGATGCGGTGTTGCAACGCCAGCGGGCGGCGCAGGCTGCGCCACAGGGTGCGTGGATACAGCAGGATCATCGCCGCGAGTTCGAACAGCAGCTCCTCGGCGGATCGCAACAGGTTGTAGAAATCCATCGCCGCTTCCCCCGCGTCCTTCGTGACACACGCTTGAAAACCGGGCCCGTGGCCCCAGAATAGCGTGCCGACATCCACCCGGTAGCACAGCGATGCCGATCTACGCCTTTACCTGCACGGAATGCGGCCACGCCTTCGACCGCCTGCAGAAGCTGTCCGATCCCGACCCGTCGGCGTGCCCGTCGTGCGGCGCGGCGGCGGTGAAGCGCCAGGTGACGGCGCCCTCGTTCCGGCTCGCCGGCGGCGGCTGGTACGAGACCGACTTCAAGAAGGACGGCGATCGCAAGCGCAACCTCGCCGAAGGCGGCGAAGGCGCGGCCAAGCCGGCCGAAGGGGCCGCGACCGCGGGTGCCGACGCCAAGCCCGCCCCCGCGCCGGCGGACAAGCCTGCCCCGGCGGCGCCGGCGGCCAAGGCCACCGACGCCTGAGTCCCCCGCGCCTCAGCGCGCGCCGAACAGGCCGCGGCAACCGCCGCTGACCTGGATCGCGTTGCCCCGGTACGACCAGGTGCTGCCCTCGCGACAGGAGGCGGACGAGAGCTGCTGCTGCAGGAACGGACGGCCCTGGCGCGCGTCCCAGGCGCAGGTGCTGGTGCGTCCGCGCTCGCTGGCGCAGGTCACGGTATAGCCGCTGCCGGCGCCGCCGCTCACCTCGAACACGCCGCGGCAGCCGCGGTCCACCCACAGGGTGCTGCCGCGCGTGCCCCAGTTGCTGCCCTCGGTGCAGCGCGTGCTCGACAGCTGGCGGACCAGCCGCGCGCTGCCGGCCACGCCCATCGCGCATTCGCGGCGCCGGTTGTCGGTGCTCTCGCAGCGGATCTCGCGTCCCGGGGCGGGACCGGCGAGCGGGCCGAAGTCGGCGCGGCAGCCGCCGTGCACGGTCACGCGGCCGGGACTGGACGTCCAGTTGCTGCCTTCGACGCAGCGCGTGCTGGACAGCTGCTTGACCAGGCGCGCGCGCCCGGCCCAGCCGGTGTCGCAGGTGCGCGAGCGGCCGTTGCTGCTCTCGCAGCGCACGGTCGAGCCGCCCACCGGTGGCTGCGGACCGCCGCTCCCGGCGAGCGAACGCGCGATGTCCTGCTTGATCCGGCTGAAGGTCCAGTTCGACTGGTTGACCTGGTCGATGTAGAAGCGCAGCTGGTCATCGGGGATGTCGCGGCCGCGCGACTGCTCGCGGTATTCGAGCCGGATCACGCGCTCCTGGTCGCGCCGCGACAGCGTGCGCAGGTCCTCGGGCGCGTAGGCGCGGGTTTCGGCCTGCGCGCGGGCGGGCGGGGCGGGCGTCGCGCCGAGGATGAAGCCGGCGGCAAGCAGGAGTGGAGCGAACCACTGGCGCATGTCGATCTCCCATCGTGATGGAACGGATGACGAACACCGCATCCATGCACGGGCATCCCTGCCGTCCCGGGGCACGCAACCGGCTAGAATGGCGCCCCCTCCGGCGGCTGCCGGCGGATCGTACACCCGGAGCCTCCATGCGTACCCATTTCTGCGGCCTGGTCGACGAGACGTTGATCGGGCAGACCGTGACCCTGTGCGGCTGGGCGGACGTCGCCCGCAACCTCGGCGGGGTCTGTTTCATCGACCTGCGCGACCACGAGGGCATCGTCCAGGTTGTGGCCGAGCCGTCGGACGCGGCCGGCAACGCCGCGGTGGTGGCCACCGCCGAGAAGGTGGGTTACGAGGACTGCCTGCGCGTGACCGGCGTGGTGCGCCGCCGCCAGTCGGTGAACCCGAAGCTCCGCACCGGCCAGGTCGAGGTCGTGGCCGAGGCCATCGAGGTGCTGAACAAGGCCGAGCCGCTGCCGTTCCACCACCACGAGAACCCGGGCGAGGAGACGCGGCTGAAGTACCGCTACCTCGACCTGCGCAGCCCGGACATGCAGCGCAAGCTGCGCACGCGCACCAGGCTGGTCAGCGCGCTGCGCCACTGGCTGGATGCGCGTGGCTTCCAGGACATCGAGACGCCTATCCTGACCAAGGCCACGCCCGAGGGTGCGCGCGACTTCCTGGTGCCGGCGCGCATGCATCCGGGCGAGTTCTATGCGCTGCCGCAGTCGCCGCAGCTGTTCAAGCAGATCCTGATGATGGCGGGCTTCGACCGCTACTACCAGATCGCGCGCTGCTTCCGCGACGAGGCGCTGCGCGCGGACCGCCAGCTCGAGTTCACCCAGCTCGACATGGAATTCGCATGGGTGTCCGAGCGCGACGTGCAGGACACCGTCGAGGCGATGGTCCGCGACGTGCTGCGCGAGGTGGCCGGGATCAACCTCGATCCCGAGTTCCCGCGCATGACCTACGCCGAGGCGATGCGCCGCTACGGCTCGGACAAGCCCGACCTGCGCATCGCGCTGGAGCTGGTCGATGTCGCCGGCCTGGTGAAGGACAGCCAGTTCGCCGTGTTCACCGGCCCGGCCAACGACGCCGGCGGCCGCGTGTGCGCGCTGCGCATTCCCGGCGGCGCGTCGCTGTCGCGCAAGCAGATCGACGACTACGCCGCGCACGCCGCCAAGTACGGCGCCAAGGGGCTGGCCTACATCAAGATCGGCGACAACGGCGAGGTGTCGTCGCCGATCCAGAAGTTCTTCGACGAGGCCGCGTTCGCGGCGCTGGTGGCGCACGTCGGCGCCGGCAACGGCGACATGGTCTTCTTCGGCGCCGGCAGGTACTCCACCGTCAGCGACTTCATGGGCGCGATCCGGCTCAAGGCGGGCAAGGACTTCGGACTGGTCGAGGACCGCTGGGCGCCGCTGTGGGTCACCGACTTCCCGATGTTCGAGTGGGACGACGAGGCACGGCGCTACGTCGCCCTGCACCATCCCTTCACCGCGCCGGCCGTCGACGACGAGGCCGACCTGCGCGCGAACGCGGCGACCGCGGTGTCGCGTGGCTATGACATGGTGCTCAACGGCAACGAGATCGGCGGCGGCTCGATCCGCATCCACCGTTCGTCGATGCAGAGCGCGGTGTTCGAGCTGCTCGGCATCGGTGCGGAGGAAGCCGAGCTGAAGTTCGGCTTCCTGCTCGACGCGCTGAAGTACGGCGCGCCCCCGCACGGCGGCATCGCCTTCGGCATCGACCGCATTGCCGCGCTGATCGCAGGCACCGAATCGATCCGCGACGTGATCGCGTTCCCCAAGACCACCAGCGCGCAGTGCCTGATGACCGGCGCGCCGTCGCCGATCCCGGACGCGCAGCTGGCGGAAGTGCACGTCCAGGTGCGCCCGAAGGCCTGATGCGATGACCCTCGCCATCCGCCGCGCCACCGCGGACGATGCGAGTGTCGTCGCCGCGCTGGCCGCGCGCACGTTCACCGAGACCTTCGGCCATTCCTATGCGCCGGACGACCTCGCGGCCTTCCTCGAGGAAGCCTACGCGGTCGATCGGCAGCGCACGGTCCTGGCACATCCGGACTACGCGATCTGGCTGGCCGAGGATGACGGCGAAGCGGTTGGCCATGTCGCCGCCGGTCCGTGCGGCTTGCCGCATCCCGGGGTCGCGCCCGGCGATGGCGAGATCAAGCGCCTGTACCTGCGCCAGGGCTGGCAGGGCGGCGGCGAAGGCGCGCGGTTGATGGCCGTCGCCATGGACTGGCTGCTGCGCGACGGGCGGCGCACGCTGTGGGTGGGCGTGTGGTCGGAGAACTTCGGCGCGCAGCGCTTCTACGCGCGCCACGGCTTCGCCAAGGTCGGCGAATACCTGTTTCCCGTGGGCGCCACCCGCGACCTCGAATTCATCCTGCGCCGTCCGGCCGACGCATCCGGCCGCGACTGACGTCGACGGTCCGCGCGGGCCGTGGCTCAGTCCTTGTCTTCGGGCGCGGCGTCGCGTGCGGGCACGGGTTCGCGGCTGCCGTCGAGCAGGCCGCGGCTCAGCTGGCCGCCGTCGATGAAGAGCAGTTGCCCGGATTGCCCGCGCTTGATGCCGCTGTCGATCGCGACGATGCGGCCCTCGTGGAAGCTCACCACTTCATCCATCGTGGTGTGGCCCACCACGATGCGGGCCAGGCCCAGCCGGTCCACCAGCGCCTCCACGGCCTGCGTGGACAGGTCGCCGTTGAAGTAGCCGCGGTACCAGATCGGACTGCGTTTGCCGCTGTAGAGGCGCGCGGTGGCCGGGTCGGCCTGCACGATGCCCTTGGCGACGCCGAGCGAGGCGCGGTACGCGGCATTGGTCTCGTCCATGCGTTCGACCAGGTCGAGGCTTTCCGGCGCGATCCCGCCGTGCAGGAACAGGGTGTCGCCCAGCTTCAGCAGTACCGGGCGCGTGCGCAGCCAGCCGCCGATCACCGAGTCCGCGCCGTACAGGTCGGGATAGCTGCGCCCGAGCACGCGCGCCACCTCCACGTACCTCGGATGGATGTAGCGCAGGTCGCCGTACAGCACCATCGTCTCGTGGTTGCCGAGCAGGAAGTGCACTGCGCCGCCGGCTTCATGGGCCTGCTGCTGCAGGCGGAACAGCATCCAGAACACCTCGTTGACCTGCGGGCCGCGGTCGAACACGTCGCCGGTGATGACCAGGTGGTCGCGGCCGAGCGACCAGTTGTCGTCGCCGTCGATCACTGCGTGCGCGCGCAGCAGGCGCAGCATCAGGTCGTACTGGCCGTGGATGTCCGACAGCGCGACGATGCGGCGATCGCCGAGGGCCACCGACTCGGGATCGGCGAGCGCGGACGGCACCACCGCCGGATGCGGGAAGCCGCAGCGCGGAGCGATGCCGCGCCCGGCCGCCGGTGGCTGCACCACGCGCACCATCTCGCCCGCGCAGACCCACAAGGCTTCCAGCCCGCTGCCGTCGACACGGAACACGTAGGGACCGTCGTCGAGGGTCGCCGCGGACGCGGCCTGGACATCGCCCGCCTGCGCGTGCAGCGGCGGCGACAGGGCGGTGGCGAGCAGCGCGACCAGGCACAGCGCCGCCGTGGATACGATCCGGGGAAGGCGCGCCCCCGGGCGTGCCGGCGGGCGGGCGGGGCGGGAAGGGACGGGCATCGGGCGAGGTTAAGCCCGAATCGCGATGCTGCCTACCGGACTTCACCATGGGCACGTGCGGCGCATGGCGCGGTGTCGGGGGACGGCGCGGGCCTCTCGGCGCGGGCGGGCGTCCACGGGGGTCGCACCGGCGTCGACCGCGGGGCGCGTAACCGCTCACTTCGCCGTTTGCCGCGCGCGGGGCTTGCGCCGGGGTTCGGCGACGGTGCCCAATCGGGGCATGTCGCGTTCCTGCCCCCCTGCATCGCCAGCGCTCGCGGACACGCGCCGCGTGCTGCTGCTGCACGGCATCTGGAACGCGCGGCTGTGGCTGTCGCCGTTGGCGGCGAAGCTGCGTGCGGCCGGCTTCGAGCCGGAGGTCTGGGGCTACGACAGCGTCCTCGGCGGGCCGGAGCGGGCGGTGCCGGCGTTGGTCGAGCGCCTGCGCGACGGGCCGGCCACGCACCTCGTCGGCCACAGTCTGGGCGGCCTGGTCGCGCTGGAGGCGCTGCGCCGGGCCCCGGCGCTGCCGGTGCGGCGCGTGGTCTGCCTCGGCTCACCCCTGCGCGGCAGCGGCACGGCGCGCGTGCTGGGCGCGCACCGCTGGTCGTCGCCGATCCTCGGCCGCAGCGCTGCGCTGCTGCGCGATGGCCTGGCCGCGTGGGACGGTGGCCAGGAAGTCGGCGTGGTGGCGGGCGACGTGCCGCGCGGCATCGGGCGGCTGCTGGCCGCCGTCGACGGTGACTCCGACGGCACCGTCGGCGTGGGCGAGACGCACCTGCCCGGCCTGTGCGACCACTGCCTGGTCCACGCCAGCCACAGCGGACTGGTGTTGTCGCCGGAGGCCGCCCGCCAGGCCGCCCACTTCCTGCGCGAGGGCCGGTTCGACCATGCCACGACGGCGCCGACCGTATAATTCGCGGTTTCCAGCACCAGACCACGGTCACCCATGGGACGCGGCCCTTCCATCGAAGCACGCAAGAACGCCGTCGACGCGCAGCGCGGCAAGATGTTCACCAAGATCATCCGCGAGATCGGCGTGGCCGCCCGTGCCGGCGGCGGCGATCCGGCGGGCAACCCGCGGCTGCGCGCCGCGATCGACAAGGGCCTGTCGGTCAACATGACCAAGGACACCATCGAGCGCGCGATCAAGAAGGCGACCGGCGAGCTCGAAGGCGTCGAGTACGAGGAGATCCGCTACGAGGGCTACGCGCCCGGCGGCGTCGCGGTGATCGTGGACTGCCTGACCGACAACCGGGTGCGCACCGTGGCCGACGTGCGCCACGCCTTCGGCAAGTTCGGCGGCAACCTCGGCACCGAGGGCTCGGTCGCCTTCATGTTCAGGAAGCTGGGCGTGCTGTCGTACGGCGCGGGCGCCAGCGAGGACCGGATCACCGATGCCGCGATCGAGGCCGGCGCCGACGACGTGGTGGTGTATCCGGAAGACGGCGCGATCGACGTGGTCACCGCACCCGACGCGTTCGCCGAGGTCAGGCAGGCGATGGAAGCCGCCGGCCTCGCCCCGGAGCTGGCCGAGGTGACCCTGCGCGCCGACAACGACGTCGCCGTCGACGGCGAGACCGCGCAGCAGGTGGTGAAGCTGCTGCGCTGGCTGGAGGAACTCGACGACGTGCAGAACGTCTACTCGAATGCCGAACTGGGCGACGATGCCTACGCATAAGCGGGCGACGTGACCAGGATCCTCGGCATCGACCCGGGCTCGCAGCGTACCGGCGTCGGCATCATCGACGTCGACGACACGGGGCGGGCGACGCACGTGTTCAATGGCGCGCTGGTGCTGCTGGGCGAAGGTGAATTCCCGCTGCGCCTGAAGCGGCTGCTGGTCGGCCTGACCGCGCTGATCGAGGAATGGCGCCCGCACGAGGTGGCGATCGAGCGCGTGTTCCTGGCGCGCAACCCGGATTCGGCGCTGAAGCTGGGGCAGGCGCGCGGCGCGGCGATCAGCGCGGTGGTGCTGCGCGACCTGCCGGTGCACGAGTACGCGGCCACGGAAGTGAAGCTGGCGCTGGTCGGCAAGGGCGGCGCCGAGAAGGCGCAGATCCAGCACATGGTGGGGCTGATGCTCAACCTGCACGGCAAGCTGCAGGCCGACGCCGCCGATGCGCTGGCCATCGCCATCACCCATGCCCACGTGCGCGCCACCGCCAGGCGGCTGGGCGTGGGCACGCAACTGGCCTGGAGCCGGAAATGACGAAAGCAGGAAGTGGGGAATCGGGACTGGGCAATGGAGCAGGCGTGATGCACAGCGCGGCATCGTCCCGATCTGCCGATTCGCCATTCACGATTCTCCCTTCCCGCGGCGCCCCGAGGGCGCAACCGTGATCGGCAGGCTCAAGGGCGTCCTCGCGCACAAGCAGCCGCCGTGGCTGGTGGTCGACGTGCACGGCGTCGGGTACGAGCTGGAGGCGCCGATGAGCACGTTCTACGACCTGCCCGACGCCGGCCGCGAAGTGGCGCTGTTCACCCACTACGCGCAGAAGGAGGACAGCGTGTCGCTGTACGGCTTCCTCACCGAGGCCGAGCGGCGCCTGTTCCGCGACGTGCAGAAGGTCAGCGGCATCGGCGCGAAGATCGCGCTGGCGGTGCTGTCGGGGGTGTCGGTGAACCAGTTCGCGCTGCTGGTGCAGGCCGGCGACGTGGCGGCGCTGACCAAGATCCCGGGCATCGGCAAGAAGACCGCCGAACGCATGGTGGTGGAACTGCGCGACCGTGCCGCCGACTTCGCAGGCGCCGGCCCGGCGGTCCTGCCGCAGGGCCCGGCGGACGCGCTGTCGGAGGCCACGATCGCCCTGCAGCAGCTCGGCTACAAGCCGGCCGAGGCGCAAAAGATGGCCAAGGCGGCCGCCGTCGACGGCGATCCCGCTGAAACCATCATCCGAAAGGCGCTACAGTCCGCGCTTCGCTGACAGTCCCCACCTGTCCAGACCCGACCAGACCATGTCGCAACACGTTCCCAAGCCGGCCCCCGCGCCGGCGCGCGCGCATCCCGGGGATGCGCACGGCCACGGCCACATCGGCCTGGCCGGACTGGTGGTCGGCGCCATCGGCGTCGTCTTCGGCGACATCGGCACCAGCCCGCTGTACACCATCCGCGAGGCGTTCTCGCCGCACTACGGCCTGGTGGCCAACCACGACACCGTGCTCGGCGTGCTGTCGATGATCTTCTGGGCGCTGACGCTGGTGGTCACGGTGAAGTACGTGACCATCATCATGCGCGCCGACAACGACGGCGAGGGCGGCATCATGGCGCTGATGGCGCTTGCCCAGCGCTGCTTCCCCAAGGATTCGCGCATCGCGTACGTCGTCGGCATCCTCGGCATCTTCGGCGCCTCGCTGTTCTTCGGCGACGGCGTGATCACGCCCGCGATCTCCGTGCTGTCGGCGGTGGAGGGCCTGGAGGTGGTGGCACCGCGCCTGCACCACTGGATCGTGCCGATCACGCTGCTGGTGCTGGTCGCGCTGTTCGCCACCCAGCGCTTCGGCACCGCGAAGGTGGGCAAGGTGTTCGGGCCGATCACCATCGTCTGGTTCCTGGCGCTGGCCGCGCTCGGGGTGACCAACATCCTGCACGAGCCGGAGGTGCTGCACGCGATCAACCCGTGGTGGGCCGCCAACTTCTTCGTCGAGCATACCTGGGGTGGCGTGTTCATCCTCGGCGCGGTGGTGCTGGCGGTGACCGGCGGCGAGGCGATCTACACCGACATGGGCCATTTCGGCGCCAAGCCGATCCGCTACGCCTGGTACTTCTTCGTGCTGCCGTCGCTGATGCTCAACTACCTGGGGCAGGGCGCGCTGGTGCTCGAGGATCCGGCGGCGGTGCAGAACCCGTTCTACATCGGCGTGCCGGAATGGGCGCGCTGGCCGATGCTGGTGCTGGCGACCATGGCCACGGTGATCGCCTCCCAGGCGGTGATCACCGGCGGCTACTCGGTGGCGCGCCAGGCGATGCAGCTGGGATACATCCCGCGCATGCGCATCAAGCACACCTCCAGCGACACCATCGGCCAGATCTACATCCCGGCGATCAACTGGACGATGATGGTGATCGTCATCGGCCTGGTGCTGAGTTTCCGCACGTCGTCCGCGCTGGCGGCCGCGTACGGCATCTCGGTGTCGGCGACGATGCTGATCGACACCCTGCTGCTGGCGATCGTGGCGCACGCGCTGTGGCCGAACTGGCGGCGCTGGGTACTGCCGCTGTGCGCGCTGTTCCTGGTCATCGACATGGCCTTCCTCGTCGCCAACGCGGCCAAGGTGCTGCAGGGCGCGTGGTTCCCGGTGGTGCTGGGCACGATCCTGTTCACCCTGCTGCGCACCTGGCGCCGCGGGCGCCAGATCCTGCACGACGAGGTGCAGAAGGAAGGCATCCGCCTGGACGTCTTCCTGCCCGGGCTGATGCTGGCGCCGCCGGTGCGCGTGCCCGGCACGGCGGTGTTCCTGACCAGCGACAAGGGCGTGGTGCCGCACGCGCTGCTGCACAACCTCAAGCACAACAAGGTGCTGCACGAGCGCAACGTGTTCCTCACCGCGGAAACGCTGACCGTGCCCTATGCCGCGCGCGACAAGCGGCTGAAGATCGAATCGATCGGCGACGACTTCTACCGCGTGATCGTGCGCTTCGGTTTCATGGAGACGCCGGACGTGCCGCTGGCGCTGATGCGCTCCTGCGACCAGGAGGGCATCCACTTCGATCCGATGGAGACGACCTACTTCGTCAGCCGCGAGACGATCGTCGCCAACAAGCACCGTGGCATGCCGGTATGGCGCGACAAGCTGTTCGCGCTCATGCATCGCAACGCCGCGCCGGCCAACCAGTTCTTCCGCATCCCGGGCAACCGGCTGGTGGAGCTCGGCGCGCAGGTGGAAATCTGAGGCAGCGCGTGCCGCGCGGCGCGCGGCATCGGCGGCCGGCGGGTTCAGGCCTTGGGCAGGCGTACCACGCGCGTGCCGCTGGCGCGGTCGTGCCAGGCCAGGCGGTCGCGGTCGATCCACGCCCACCAGAAGCCCAGGCCCGCCGCCAGCAGCGACACCAGTCCCACCGCGTAGCGCCGCCACAGCGCGCCGCGCGTCGGCGTGCCGCCGTCCGCAGCCACCACGCGGATGCGCCACGGTCGCATCCCCAGCGTCTGCCCGCCGCGCTGCCAGCTGGTGGTCGCATACACCCCGGTCACGCCCCAGCAGGCCAGCCACAGCAGCCACTGCAGCGCACTGAAGGGTCGGATGTTGTGGTGGGTGTCGCCGCCGCTGAGCGCCACGTCGACCAGCATGAAGGGCACCGCCAGCGCGAACCACAGCGCGAGCACCGGCAGCAGGTCATAGAGCAGCGACAGCAGGCGGCGCCAGACGATGGCGGCGGGCCTGTCGGCGGGGGCGGGAACACGGGGTGCGGGCATCGCCACAGGATACCGGTTCCGACTGTCCGCTAAGCTGTGGCGATGCCCAGCAGCACGCCCGCGGAACGTCGACAGCGCACGCAGCAGTTGCCGCCGCTGCGCGATGCCGACGGCGATGCGATCCGCGCCTTCCTCGACCAGCTGTGGGCGGAGACCGGCGCCGCGCGGCAGACCCTCGACAGTTATCGCCGCGACCTCGAGGCGCTGGCACGCTGGCGCGACGGACGCCACGGCGGGCTGGCCGCGCTCGACCGCGGCGCGCTCTTCGACTACCTCGCCTGGCGCACGCGCGACGGCTATTCCGCGCGCAGCAACGCGCGCCTGCTGGCGGCCCTGCGTGGGTTCTTCGCGCAACTGCGCCGGCGCGGCGTGCGCGAGGACGATCCGGTCGCGCTGATGGAGGCGCCGAAGCTGCCGCGCGCGCTGCCCAAGGCGCTGGGCGAAGCCGAGATCGACGCGCTGCTGGACGCGCCCGACGTTACGCAGCCGATCGGCCTGCGCGACCGCGCGATGCTGGAGCTGATGTATGCCTGCGGCCTGCGCGTGAGCGAGCTGGTGAACCTGCCCGCGACCGCGGTCAACCTGCGCCAGGGTGTGTTGCGCGTCACCGGCAAGGGCTCGCGTGAGCGCCTGGTGCCGCTGGGCGAGGAGGCGCAGCACTGGCTGGAGCGCTATCTCGCGCAAGCGCGCCCGGCGATCGCCGGCAAGCGCGCCTTGCCCACGCTGTTCCTCGCCGCGTCCGGCGAGCCGCCCAGCCGCCAGCAGTTCTGGGCCACCATCAAGCGCCACGCCGCCGCCGCCGGCATCGATCCGCGCCGGATCAGCCCGCACGGCCTGCGCCACAGCTTCGCCACCCACCTGCTGAACCACGGCGCCGACCTGCGCGCGCTGCAGATGCTGCTCGGCCACAGCTCGCTGTCCACCACCCAGATCTACACCCTCGTCGCGCGCGAACACCTCAAGCAGTTGCACGCGAAGCATCACCCGCGCGGTTGAGCTGTCCGCGGGCGCGCGGCTGTCCGGGCCAGGGCTGGGGCGGTGAATCGGCGCGCCCGCCGCGCGCGGAACGTGCCCGTGCGGGCCGGTCGGCCATGACGTCCCTCCGCCACCGCCGTGGTTGGCGCAAGTCATCGGATCGAAAGGGTTTTTCGAAGTTGCTGCGCCGCGACAGGCTTCGCGGGCGCTCGAATGTTAGCGTTAACATTCGACCCAGGGAGCGCCTCCACCATGACCCCGTCCCGCTTGTCGTCCCCGCACATCCGTCGCCTGGCCGGCCTCCTGCTGGCGCTTGCCGTCGCGGCCCCGGGGACCGCCGCCGAGGCGCCGCTGGCGCTCAACGAACTCGAGTACTTCAGCAAGCGCGGCCTCGACGTGCTGGTGTTCAACAACTACTACGACGGACTGTTCAGCGACGCCAAGCACGCCGGCGTGGAACTGGTGCACCACGGCGTGCGCACGGCGACCAACGGCGATGTCCGACTCAGTCCCACGCCCGAACAGTGGGATCCGGTGGCGCTGATGGTCGATCGCCAGGTCGATGCGCATACCGGCACGATCACCACGCGCCTGGGCTATGCCGCCGAGGGCTTCGCGTACGCGATCCGGGTGTCGCCCTCGGGCGGCGGCGTGACCGTGCGGGTGGTGCTCGACGCGCCGCTGCCGAAGGCGCTCGAAGGCAAGGCCGGCTTCAACCTCGAATTCCTGCCCTCCGCGTACTGGGGCAAGGCCTGGGTGACCGAGCGCGGCGGCGGCCAGCTGCCGCTGTACCCGGCCGGTCCGAGCGGACGCGATGCCGGCGGCAAGACGGTGCGCCTGCCGATGGCGTCCGGTCGCACGCTGACGCTGGCGCCCGAGGATGCGCAGCGACGCGTCACCATCACCTCGAACAGCGGCGAGCTGGGCCTGTTCGACGGCCGCAACCAGGCGCAGAACGGCTGGTACGTGGTGCGTGGCCTGCTGCCCGCGAAGCGCACCGGCACGGTGCTGGAGTGGACCATCGAAGGCAACACCGTGCCCGGCTGGACGCGCGAGACCGTGATCGGCCATTCGCAGGTCGGCTACCACCCGGCGCAGCGCAAGGTCGCGGTGCTGGAGGCCGACCGCAATGCCGCGGCGCCCGGTCGCGCACGGCTGCTGCGCATCGCCGCCGACGGCAGTGAACACGAAGCCCATGCCGCCGATGCCGTGCATTGGGGCCGGTACCTGCGCTACGCGTACTACACCTACGACTTCTCCGCCGTGCGCGAGCCGGGCCTCTACGTGATCGAGGCGGCCGGCCAGCGCACGAACGCGTTCCGCATCGCCGCGGATGCCTATGCCGGTGCCTGGCACACCACGCTCGACGTGTTCTTCCCGGTGCAGATGGACCACATGTTCGTCAACGAGGCCTATCGCGTGTGGCACGGCCGCTCGCACATGGACGACGCGCGGCAGGTGGCGCCCAACCGCCAGCACTTCGACCTGTTCGGCCAGGGGCCCGACCTCGATTCCCCGTTCCAGCCTGGCGAGCACATCCCGGGGCTGAACTACGGCGGCTGGTTCGACGCCGGCGACTTCGACATCCGCACCCAGACGCACTACGCCACGGTGATGGCGCTGGTCGACACCTGGGAACAGTTCCGCCCGCTGCGCGACGAGACCACGATCGACCAGAAGCGACAGCACGTCGAGCTCCACCGGCCAGACGGCGTGCCGGACCTGCTTCAGCAGATCGAGCACGGCACGCTGGCGCTGATCGCGCAGCACCGCGTGTTCGGCCACGCCATCCCCGGCATCGTCGAACCCGACCTCGGCCAGTACACCCACCTGGGCGATGCGGCGAGCAAGACCGATGGCAAGGTCGACGATCCCTCCGATCCGGCGTCGCCCAACGACGACCGGCTGGCGTTCACCACCAATACCACCGCGCTCAACCATGGCTCGGCGGCCGCCCTGGCCGCCGCGAGCCGCGCGCTGCGCGGATACAACGACGCGCTCGCCGACGAATGCCTGGCCACCGCGAAGAAGGTGTGGCTGTTCGAGCAGGGCCGAGAGCCGAACCTGTTCCGCGTCGGCAACACCACCGGCGGCCATCCCGAGGACGAGCAGTTGCGCGCCGCGGTGCAACTGCTGCTGGCGACGGGCGATGCAACCTATGCCGAACGCGTCGAAGCCTTGTGGCCGGCGATCGACCAGCGCTTCGCGTCCAACGCCGCCATCGCCGTGGCCGCGCTGCCGAAGATGGATGCCGGGTTCCGCACGAAGCTGCGCAGGCGCGCCGAGGCCTATCATCGGGAACGCGCGGAGACGGTGTCGGAGAACCCGTACGGCGTGCCGATCACGCGCGGCGGCTGGGCCGGCAATGGCGCCGTGATCGGCATGGCCAGCACCAACTACGCGCTGCATGGCGCGTTCCCGGACCTGTTCGACATCGAGCCGACGCTGCAGGGCCTGAACTACCTCTACGGCACCCATCCCGATTCGAACATCTCGTTCGTGTCGGCGGTGGGCGCGAAGTCGAAGCAGGTGGCCTACGGCATGAACCGCGCCGACTTCTCGTTCATCGCCGGCGGCATCGTGCCCGGGGTGCTGGTGCTCAAGCCGGACCTGCCTGAGAACAAGGAGGACTGGCCGTTCTTCTGGGGCCAGAACGAGTACGTGATCGACATGGGCGCGCGCTACCTCTACCTCGTGCACGCGGCGCAGGCGCTGCTGGCGAAGCCGTAGCGCCGAGGGGATGATCGCGATGGCGACGTGTGGCCGTCGGCGGCGGGCGGCTTTCGAAGCTGTCATCCGGAGCGCAGCGAGGCATCTCGCCGGCAGTCGCGGACTTGCAGATCCCTCGCTGCGCTCGGGATGACAGGGACGGGCGCGGCCCGGGGATCAGCCCGGATAGCCGCCGAGCAGGGCGAACAGCAGGGCCAGCACCAGCGCCGCGCGCAGCAGCAGCATGCCTGCCTGGTCGCCGAGCTTGCGGAACATCGAGTCTGGGAGGCGCGGGTCGGGAAATCGCATGACGGCGGTACGGGGCAGGGCTCTGGTGAGGCAGGGTCGATGAATGACTAGCAGGACTCGTGCCTGCCCGATCCGCGACCGCCAGCGCGTTCCCGGTGCCCGGAAGTGACGATCCGCGTCGCTTCCGGGCCGGCCGCCACGTCGATTTGCGACGCGCCGCCCGCACAGCCTGCGCGACCCCGGCCCCGGTGCGCGCAAGCCCGCCCAAAGCAAAAGCCCCCTTGCGGGGGCCCTGGCGTGCGATCTGGCGGGGAGGGGGGGATTCGAACCCCCGAGGCGCTATAAACGCCTGCCTGATTTCGAGTCAGGTACATTCAACCGCTCTGCCACCTCCCCGGAATGCGGGTGTTGCGCGGTCCCGGCACTGAACGCCGGGGGCGCAATCATACGGGCCGGGGTCCCGGCGGACAAGGCGCGGCGGGTAGACTAGGCGGCCCGATTCGCCGCAGGTTGCCGCCCATGTCCGAGATTTCCGTGCCCGTGTCGTTCGGCGAGCTGCTGGACAAGATCGCGATCCTGCAAATCAAGTCCGAGCGCATGTCCGACCCGGCCAAGCTCGCCAACGTGCGCAACGAGCTGGATGCGCTGGAAACCACCTGGATGGCGCACCCGGCCGCCGGCCACGACATCGTCAAGCTGCGCGCCGATCTCAAGGCGGTCAACGAGCGGCTTTGGGTGATCGAGGACGACATCCGCATCAAGGAGAAGGCGCAGGCCTTCGACGACGAATTCATCAAGCTCGCGCGCAGCGTGTATTTCGAGAACGACACCCGCGCCCGCATCAAGAAGGACATCAACCTCGCGCTGGGCTCGGCCTACGTCGAGGAGAAGTCGTACCAGGACTACGGCAGCGGGTCCGGCGCCTAGGCCATGAGCTGAGGTGGTTTTCCGGTGATGTGAGGGCCTCGCTCGCCGCCGGCAGGCCCGGCGGCGAGCATGTCCCTGATGGCCGGTTTTGGGTCAGCGCTGCTGGTAGTGCGCGCCATCCCAAGTTCGCCGATGCTCGAACCCTCGGCCCTCCATGTGGATGTCATGGAAGCCGTTGGTCTTCGAGGCGAGGATCGTGGCCGGCTCGAAGCTGTTGCCGATCGAATGCGGGAAGCCCGGTTCCGCCGGCGGCGCATGGCCGCGAGCCGTTCCCATCAGGAAGTAGGTCGGACAGCCGGACGACATGCACTCCGCCTTGGTGGAGGCGCGGAACAGCAGTTCCGGATGGCCGTCTCCGTTCAGGTCAAAGGTCTCCACCATGAACACGGAGGCGTCCACGGGGTCCGGCGGGCGACCGTCCATGACGGCCATTTCGCGTTCGTCCTCGGTCAATCTCTCGATCAAGTCGCCGATATTGGCCCTGATCGTGTCGAACTGCTTCGGCGTCGCCGCAGTCTCGAACGACAAGACGGTCTGCGCGAATGCACTGGCCGGCAACCACAGGGCGAGCGCGAGCAGGCAAGGAAATGGACGCATGCGTTTGGGCCTCACCATGTCGTGACGTACCTTCTGGCGAACGTGCCTTGATGCGTGGGCCGGCCAATGACCTCCGCGTGAGCCCCTGGTTCGCGCGCCCTCGACATCGCACCGGGCCTGGCGGAGGTTTCCAGACACCGTCGGATCAGTTTCCGTGCCCGGCGTCGGCGCGATAGCGCTCGAACGCGGCGATGGCGTCGTCCACCGTCACCAGGTCCATCACGTCGTCGAACTCGATCTTGGTGCCCCACTTGAGCTCGCCCGCGGGCTTGTGCAGGTATTTGCGCGCGGCGTCGTCGTAGCGGTCCACGCAGTAGCGGCGGTCGGAGTAGGGGCCGCTGCGCGCCGGGTTGCTGGCCGCGTGCAGGCCTAGCACCTTCGTGCCCATGGCGTTGGCGATGTGCATGGGGCCGGAGTCGGGCGTCATCACCAGGTCGGCGC
>JAIUOJ010000018.1 GCA_020161335.1 Pseudomonadota bacterium | reverse complement strand
CCGCCCGGCCGGGGATCGCCGGCCGCTGGGCCCCACGATGCCGCAGGCGCCGTGCCGGTGGCGTGAGCATGGCCGCGGGCCGGCCCGGCACCCCGGCCGTGCACCGGTCGCGTTCCGGCATTGGTGCAGCGCACAAGGTTGCCGGCGAAATCACCCCGCTGCTATACTTTTTCGGCTTCGCTGGGCCGATTCCACCATGGCCCGTCTCCGCTGACCGTCTGGGGTTGGGCCGTGCACGATCCGATCGCCGCGAGCCGACGCGCTGTCGCGCGCGCCGTGGCAGTCCAGGCAGGGGCAGTGGGGCTGGTGGCGCTGGCCTTCCTCGTGAAGGGTCCGGCGCAGGCGCTGGCGGCCCTGGTCGGCGGTGCATCGCTGGTCGCGGGCAATGCCCTCGTCGCCCGGCTGGCGCTCGGGGGCGTGGTTCCGGCACGGGTGGCCTTCGCCAGGCTGCTGCTGGGGACCGCAGGTAAGTGGCTGGTCGCGATGCTTGTCTTCGCGATCGGGCTGGGAGTCTGGCGCCTGCCGCCGCTCCCGATGTTGTACGGGCTGGCGGCGGGGCTGTTCGCCTATCTGCTGGCACTCAATCTGGGCAAACGTGGCAAGCCGCAACAGGGTCGATCGTGAGCGCTGAAAGCACCGGTACCGAAGCCGCCTCCGGCGATAGCACCGCCTACATCCAGCACCACCTGCAGCACCTGCAGTGGCAGGTGGGCGACAGCAAGTTCATGACGATCAACGTCGACAGCCTGGCGTTCTCGCTGCTGGCGTGCGCCGTGTTCCTGTTCTTCTTCCTTCGCACCGCGCGCAAGGCCACGCCGGGCGTCCCCGGCAAGTTCCAGACCTTCGTCGAGATGGTCGTCGGCTTCGTCGACGGCCTCGTGCGCGAGACCTTCCACGGCCGCAGCAAGCTGATCGCGCCGCTGGCGATCACCATCTTCTGCGTCGTGTTCCTGATGAACTTCATGGACATGATCCCGGTCGACTGGCTGCCGGGCCTGTGGATGAAGGGCCACGAACTGGCCGGCCACGACCCGCACCACGCGTACCTGCGCGTCGTGCCCACCGCCGACCTCAACGTCACCCTCGGCCTGGCGCTGATGGTGTTCCTGCTGATCCAGGTGTTCGGCATCTCGCACAAGGGCCTGGGCAAGTTCATCGGCGAGGCGTTCACCGCGCCGTTCCACGCCGAAGGCACGGTGATGAAGATCCTGCTGGCGCCGGCCAACCTGCTGCTGCGCATCATCGAGGAACTGGTGCGTCCGCTCTCGCTGACGCTGCGACTGTTCGGCAACATGTATGCCGGCGAGCTGATCTTCATCCTGATCGCGCTGATGACCTGGAACGCGGCCTTCAGCAGCGGCCTGACTTACGTGATGGCCCCGCTGCAGTTCGTTTCCGGTTTCATCTGGACCGCGTTCCACGTCATCGTGATCACGCTGCAGGCCTTCATCTTCATGATGCTGACCATCGTGTACCTCAGCATGTCGGCCGAAAGCCACTGATTTCCGCTTCCGCTTTTCCGAATCACCAATCACCAATCCCAGTTTTGACCAGGAGACCATCATGGAAAACATCGCCCTCTACGCCGAAATCGCCAAGTTCACGGTGATCGCGGCCGGCCTGCTCATCGGCCTCGGCGCGCTCGGCACCGCCATCGGCTTCGCCATCCTCGGCGGCAAGTTCCTCGAGGGTTCGGCCCGCCAGCCGGAACTGACCCCGATGCTGCAGACCAAGATGTTCATCGTCGCCGGCCTGCTCGACGCCGTGCCGATCATCGGCGTCGCCATCGCGCTGCTGCTGATCTTCGCCAACCCGTTCCTGTCCGCGATCACGGGCTGATCGACACCGGCATTGGCTAGCGTCGGCGCGTCGCGCGCCGGCGTACGGAGCACGTCATGGATATCAACCTGACTTTCATCATCCAGGGCCTCGCGTTCTTCGCGGTGGCGTGGCTGGTGATGAAGTTTGGCTGGCCGCACATCATGGCCGCCATCGAGGAACGCCAGCGCAAGATCGCCGAAGGCCTGGCCGCCGCCGACAATGCGCAGAAGAACCTCGCGCAGGCCGAGGAGAAGGTCGCCGAGGAGCTGAAGGCGGCGCGCGCCAAGGCCAACGAGATCATCGAGCAGGCGCACCAGCGCGCGAACCAGATCGTCGACGCCGCCAAGGCCGAGGCGATCGCCGAAGGCTCGCGCCAGAAGGCGCTGGTCGAGACCGAGATCGCCGCGTCCGCCAACCGCGCCCGCGAGGACCTGCGCAAGCAGGTGTCGACGCTGGCCGTGGCCGGCGCCGAGAAGCTGCTGCGCCGGGAAATCGACGCCAGCGCCCACAAGGCGCTGCTGGACGAACTGGCCGCGCAGCTGTCGGACGAGGCGGCCTGATCCATGAGCCAGGCCCTCACGCTCGCCCGCCCGTACGCCCGCGCCGCCTTCGGCATCGCGCGCGATGCCGGTGCGTTCGCGCAGTGGTCGGACGCGCTCGGCTTCGCCGCGCGCGTCGCGGCCGACCCGCAGGCCGCGTCGCTGCTCGGCCATCCGGCCCTGGGCGGCGAGCAGGCGGTGTCGCTGCTCTCGCCGGAACAGGCCGGAGGCGCGTTCCGCGACTTCCTCGGCCTGCTCGCCGACAACCGGCGCCTGTCGCTGCTGCCGGAGATCGCGGGCCTGTACGAGGAACTGCGTGCCGAGGCCGAGCACGTGGTCAAGGCGGTGGTGACCTCGGCGACCGCGCTGCCGGCCGGCGAGCTCGATTCGATCAAGGCCGCGCTGAAGAAGCGCTTCGGCCGCGAGGTCGACGTCGAGACGGCGGTCGATGCCGGGCTGATCGGTGGCGCGGTGATCGCCGCGGGCGACACCGTCATCGACGGTTCGCTGCGCGGCAAGCTGCAGCGGCTGCAGGCCGCGCTGGCAAGTCAATGATGGCGGCGGCCGGCGAACCGGCGCGGGCGTGAGGCGCCTGCACGGGACACCGGCCACCGACGACCTACTGGATTCAAAAGCAATCGCCTGCGGCGACGCCGGCACAAGGGAAACGAAGCAATGGCAACCACCACGCTCAACCCGTCCGAAATCAGCGAGCTGATCAAGAACCGCATCGAGAAGGTCAAGCTGGCCGCCGAGGCGCGCAACGAAGGCACCGTCACCTCGGTGTCCGACGGCATCGTGCGCATCTACGGTCTCGCCGACGCGATGCAGGGCGAAATGATCGAGCTGCCGTCCGCCGGCGAAGGTACGCCCACGTTCGCGCTGGCGCTGAACCTGGAGCGCGACTCGGTCGGCGCCGTGGTGCTCGGCGACTACGAGCACCTGCGCGAAGGCGACACCGCCAAGACCACCGGCCAGATCCTGTCGGTGCCGATCGGTCCCGAACTGCTCGGGCGCGTGGTCAACGCGCTGGGCGAGCCGATCGACGGCAAGGGCCCGATCGACGCCAAGCTGTCGGCGCCGGTCGAACGCGTCGCGCCGGGCGTGGTGTGGCGCAAGTCGGTCGACCAGCCGGTGCAGACCGGCTACAAGTCGGTCGACGCGATGATCCCGATCGGCCGCGGCCAGCGCGAGCTGATCATCGGCGACCGCCAGACCGGCAAGACCGCGATGGCCATCGACGCGGTGATCAACCAGAAGGGCACCGGCATCAAGTGCGTGTACGTCGCGATCGGCCAGAAGGCCTCGACCGTGGCCAACATCGTGCGCCGCCTGGAAGAGAACGGCGCGCTGGCGCACACGATCGTGGTGGCCGCCACCGCATCCGAGTCCGCCGCGATGCAGTACATCGCCGCCTACTCTGGCTGCACCATGGGCGAGTACTTCATGGATCGCGGCCAGGACGCGCTGATCGTGTACGACGACCTGTCCAAGCAGGCCGTCGCCTACCGCCAGATCTCGCTGCTGCTGCGCCGTCCGCCGGGCCGCGAAGCCTACCCGGGCGACGTGTTCTACCTGCACAGCCGCCTGCTCGAGCGTGCCGCGCGCGTCTCGGCCGAGTACGTCGAGAAGTTCACCAACGGCGAAGTGAAGGGCAAGACCGGCTCGCTGACCGCGCTGCCGATCATCGAGACCCAGGCCGGCGACGTGTCCGCGTTCGTGCCGACCAACGTGATCTCGATCACCGACGGCCAGATCTTCCTCGAGACCGACCTGTTCAACGCCGGCATCCGCCCGGCCGTGAACGCCGGCATCTCGGTGTCGCGCGTGGGTGGCGCGGCGCAGACCAAGATCATCAAGAAGCTCTCGGGCGGCATCCGCATCGCGCTTGCCCAGTACCGCGAGCTGGCGGCGTTCGCGCAGTTCGCGTCCGACCTCGACGACGCCACCCGCAAGCAGCTCGAGCGCGGCCAGCGCGTGACCGAGCTGATGAAGCAGAAGCAGTACCAGCCGATGCCGATCGCGCTGCAGGCGCTGTCGATCTACGCGGTCGACAAGGGCTACATGGACGACGTGCCGGTCGGCAAGATCCTGGCGTTCGAGGAAGGCCTGCACGCGCACTTCGCCAACACCGCGGGCGCGCTGGTCGACCAGGTCAACGCCAGCGGCGACTGGAACGACGAGATCGAAGGCGCCTTCAGGCAGGGCATCGAAGAGTTCAAGAAGACCGGCAGCTGGTAAGACCAGCTGCCGGGAATCGAGAATCGGGAACAGGGAATCGATAGGGCGGGGTTTCGCGAATCGGAGAATTGAGGATCGATGTCAGGGCCAGCGGCCTTTGACGATTCCCCATTCACCATTCCCGATTCCCGCTCGCGGAGCGAGCAGATGGCAGGCGGAAGGGAAATCAAGACCAAGATCAAGAGCGTGCAGAACACCCGCAAGGTGACGCGCGCGCTGGAGATGGTCTCGGCCTCGAAGATCCGCAAGGCGCAGGATCGGATGAAGGCCTCGCGTCCCTATGCACGGGCGATGCGCCAGGTCATCGGCCACCTCGCGCAGGCCAACTCCGAGTTCCAGCACCCCTACCTGGTCGAGCGCAAGGACATCAAGCGCGTCGGCTACGTGATCGTCTCGTCCGACCGCGGGCTGGCCGGCGGCCTCAACAACAACCTGTTCCGCAAGCTGCTGGTCGATTTCCGCCAGTGGCAGGAGAAGGGCGTCGAGGTCGACGTTGTCACCATCGGCCAGAAGGCCTCCGTGTTCTTCCGCCGGATCAAGGTCGACATGCTGGCGACCGTGACCCACCTCGGCGACACGCCGCAGGTCGAGCAGCTGGTGGGCGTGGTCAAGGTGATGCTGGACGCCTACGACGGTGGCAAGGTCGACAAGGTGTTCCTGGCCTACAACGACTTCGTCAACACCATGGTGCAGCGCGCCGCGTTCGACCAGCTGTTGCCGTTGCCGGCTTCGGACGAGGTGGTTGCCAGCCACGACTGGGACTACATCTACGAGCCGGATGCGCAGACCGTGCTGGAGCACGTGCTGACGCGCTACATCGAATCGCTGGTGTACCAGGCGGTGATGGAGAACGTCGCCTCCGAGCACGCTGCGCGCATGGTCGCGATGAAGTCCGCCAGCGACAACGCCACCAAGCTGATCGACACGCTGAACCTGGTCTACAACAAGGCCCGGCAGGCGGCGATCACCCAGGAAATCTCCGAGATCGTCGGCGGTGCGGCCGCTGTGTAGCCGGGAGTGGAGAGTCGGGAATCGGGAATAGTCAAAGCCAACGGCTCCAGATCTTCCCGTTCCCCATTCTCGATTCCCTATTCCCGACAAAAGAATCGAACAGACATTAGTGGAGTTATCCAAATGAGTCAGGGCAAGATCGTTCAGATCATCGGCGCCGTCGTCGACGTCGAGTTCCCGCGCGCGGACGTGCCGAAGGTGTACGACGCGCTGAAGGTGCAGGGCACCGCCATCACGCTCGAGGTGCAGCAGCAGCTCGGCGACGGCGTCGTGCGCACGATCGCGCTCGGCTCGACCGACGGCCTCAAGCGCAACCTGGTGGCCGAGAACACCGGCCGCGCGATCTCGGTGCCGGTCGGCGTCGGCACGCTGGGCCGCATCATGGACGTGCTGGGCAACCCGATCGACGAGGCCGGTCCGGTGAAGGCCGACACCGCGTGGGAAATCCACCGCGCCGCGCCGAGCTACGAGGACCAGTCCTCGACCACCGAGCTGCTGGAAACCGGCATCAAGGTCATCGACCTGATGTGCCCGTTCGCCAAGGGTGGCAAGGTCGGCCTGTTCGGCGGTGCCGGCGTGGGCAAGACCGTGAACATGATGGAGTTGATCAACAACATCGCGACCGAGCACTCGGGCCTGTCGGTGTTCGCAGGCGTGGGTGAGCGTACCCGCGAAGGCAACGACTTCTACCACGAGATGCAGGAGTCGGGCGTCGTCAACGTCGTCGATCACGAGAAGTCGAAGGTGGCGATGGTGTACGGCCAGATGAACGAGCCGCCGGGCAACCGCCTGCGCGTGGCGCTGACCGGCCTGACGATGGCCGAGTACTTCCGCGACGAAGGCCGCGACGTGCTGCTGTTCGTCGACAACATCTATCGCTACACGCTGGCCGGCACCGAAGTGTCGGCGCTGCTGGGCCGCATGCCGTCGGCCGTGGGTTACCAGCCCACCCTGGCCGAGGAAATGGGCGTGCTGCAGGAGCGCATCACCTCGACCAAGACCGGTTCGATCACCTCGATCCAGGCCGTGTACGTGCCCGCGGACGACCTGACCGACCCGTCGCCGGCGACCACGTTCGCGCACCTGGACGCGACCGTCGTGCTCAGCCGCAACATCGCGTCGCTCGGCATCTACCCGGCGGTGGATCCGCTGGACTCGACCAGCCGCCAGCTCGACCCGAACGTCATCGGCCACGAGCACTACGACACCGCGCGCCGGGTGCAGTCGACGCTGCAGAAGTACAAGGAGCTCAAGGACATCATCGCGATCCTGGGCATGGACGAGCTGTCGGAAGAAGACAAGCTGGCCGTGGCCCGCGCGCGCAAGATCGAGCGCTTCTTCTCGCAGCCGTTCACGGTGGCGCAGGTGTTCACCGGCTCGCCGGGCAAGTACGTGTCGCTCAAGGACACGATCCGCGGCTTCAAGGGCATCTGCGACGGCGAGTACGACCACCTGCCGGAGCAGGCGTTCTACATGGTCGGCGGCATCGAGGAAGCGGTCGAGAAGGCGAAGAAGCTCGCCGAGAAGGCCTGATTCAATCCCCTCTCCCGCTTGCGGGAGAGGGTCAGGGTGGGGGCTCGCGGCCCATCGCCCTCACCCCTGCCCTCTGCCGTGAACGGGAGAGGGGGAAACGGAAGAGAAGCGCGTCATGAGTACCATCCGCTGCGACATCGTGAGTGCCGAAGCCGAGATCTTCCAGGGCGAAGCGACGCTGGTCGTCGCCACCGGCGAACTGGGCGAGCTCGGCATCGCGCCGCGCCACGCGCCGCTGATCACCCGGCTCAAGCCCGGCAAGGTCGTGGTCACGCGGCCCGACGGCAGCGTGCTCGACTTCGCCATCGGCGGCGGCATCCTCGAGGTGCAGCCGCAGGTGGTGACGATCCTCGCCGACACCGCGATCCGCGCCGACGACATCGACGAGGCCAAGGTGCGCGCGGCGAAGGAAGAAGCCGAGCGCATCCTCGCCGGCCGCGGCGAGGCGATGGAAGTCGCCGAGGCGCAGGCCAAGCTGGCCGAGTCGCTGGCGCAGCTGCAGGCGCTCGAGCGGCTGCGCAAGAACCTCAAGCACTGAACCGGGTCTCACCGCGTTGTCCTGGGAACGCCGGCGCATGCCGGCGTTCTCGTGTGGGCCGGAAGGCTTGATTCCCGGCATCCGAAAAGGGATCACGCGCGGCGGCGCGTGCCACTGCGACAAGGCTTGAAGGGTCTCGCGGCGCAGCCTCGGGCTTGTGTTCCCGCTGTTGCCGGAGCCCGCGTTGCCGGTATCTGCCAGCGCATCGCGCGCGGCGTTGCGCCAAGCGCGCGCATGGACTGGCGTGTCTCGCGGTGCGGCGTTCTCGCGTCCGTGGAGGCCGGGCTAGGGTTTGTACACCCAGTGCCGAGAGGCGACGAAGCCGACCACCCCGAGGAGGATCTCGACCAGCGGCTTGGCCAGCCAGGCGTACGCCAGGCCGAGCGCCCCGTCGATGCCCGCCACTGCGAGCGTGCTGGCCGCGGTGGTGCACAGCCACATCACCGCGAAGCGGCGGAACTGCGTCGGCCCCAGGACCACGCCACCGTCTGCGAACGTCACCTTCCCGTTCAGCCAGTAGCCCAGCAGCGCGCCGCTGACGCGGCCGGAGACATTGGCGGCGGCGACCGCCATACCCAGGTGCGACAGCGCCACCATCACCGCCCAGTCGAGCAGCCACTGCAGGCCGCCGACGACGAGGTAGCGGCTGCCCTGCCTGCGCAGGCTCATCGCAGGCTGCCCACTGGACGCGGGCGGGTGAGGGAGCAGGGCGTGGTCATCGGGCGCCATCGTAAGCCCGGCGGAGTGAATGCCGCATGCCTGCCGCCACCGTCGCTGGCGGTCAATGCGGCGGCCGCGGTCGCTGGCCTTAGAATCACGTGGTCACCCACGCCGGAACCGTCATGAGCAAGCCCCTGCACGTCGTGATCCTCGCCGCCGGCGAGGGCAAGCGCATGAAGTCGAGGCTGCCCAAGGTGCTGCAAAAGGTCGCGGGGCGGCCGATGCTGGCGCATGTCATCGCGACCGCACGCGCACTCGACCCGGCCGGGATCCACATCGTCTACGGCCACGGCGGCGACCAGGTGCGCGCGGCGTTCGCCGACCAGCCGGACCTGGCCTGGGCCGAGCAGGCGCGCCAGCTGGGTACCGGCCACGCCGTGCAGCAGGCGATGCCGGGCGTGCCGGACGACGCGCGCGTGCTGGTGATGTACGGCGATGCGCCGCTGTTCACCGTGGACTCGCTGCGTCGCCTGCTGGCCACCGATGGACGACTCGCGCTGCTGGTGACCGAACTCGACGATCCCACCGGTTACGGCCGCATCCTGCGCGACGCCGAGGGCCGCGTGGCCGCCGTGGTCGAGGAAAAAGACGCCAACCGCGAGCAACGGGCGATCCGCATGGTCAATACCGGCGTGATCGCGGCCGACGCGGTGGCGCTGAAGGGCTGGCTGTCGCGGCTGTCGAACGACAATGCGCAGGGCGAGTACTACCTGACCGACGTGGCCGGCATGGCCGCGGGCGACTTCACCGCCGCCGAGATCGTCGAGGTCGACGATGCGCAGGAAACCGAAGGCGCGAACGACCCGTGGCAACTGGCGCGGCTGGAGCGCGCCTACCAGGCGCGGGCGGTGCGCGCGTTGTGCGTGCAGGGTGCGCGCTTCGCCGACCCGGCGCGGATCGACGTGCGTGGCGAGGTCATCGTCGGGCAGGACGTGGAGATCGACGTCGACGTGGTGTTCGAGGGCCGGGTCGAACTGGGCGACGGCGTGCACATCGGCCCGTTCACGCGCCTGAAGGACGTCGTGCTGGCCGCCGGCACCGAAGTGCGCGCGCACTGCGACCTCGAGGGTGCGCGCGCCGAAGGCGCCGTGGTCATCGGCCCGTTCGCGCGGCTGCGCCCGGGCACGGTGCTGGCCGACGGCGTGCATGTCGGCAACTTCGTGGAAACCAAGAATGCGGTGCTGGGCGTCGGCAGCAAGGCCAACCACCTGACCTATCTCGGCGACGCCGTGGTCGGCGCGAAGGTCAACATCGGCGCCGGCACCATCACCTGCAACTACGACGGCGCGAACAAGTCGACCACGACGATCGGTGATGGCGCTTTCATCGGCTCGAACTCGGCGCTGGTGGCGCCGGTCGGGATCGGCCGGGACGCCACCATCGGTGCGGGCTCGGTGATCGGCGTCGATGCGCCCGAGGGCAAGCTGACCGTGGCGCGCGCGCGCCAGGTGACGATCGATGGCTGGAAAAGGCCGGTGAAGAAGCCGAAGGCGTGAGGACCGCAGGGACCGCAACGGTCAGGTTTGGGTTTCCCCGGGAAAGTCGAACCTGGCTCCGGTTTTTAGACCCCGGCTTTGCGTCCGTCATCCCGGCGAACGCCGCGATCCATGTGGCAGCTCGCGATGTGCTCCGATGCGACGGGATGACCAGACGTTCCGTCTGTTGAAAAGCGCTGCCGGCTTTCGCCGGAGTGACGGCATTGCGGCTGGATTCGAACGCAACACGCGTGGAAGGTGTGCCTGGAGGCTGGGCGTGCGCCGCGTGCGCGTGGTTCCCGTTGCGCGTGGGGACGCGTTTTTCCCGCCGGCGGCTCAGGGTTGCACTTGGCCCGGCAGCACCAGCGACACGCACAGCCCGCCGCCGTCGCGGTTGAGCAGGGCAATCCGCCCGCCGTGCGCTTCGGCGATCTCGCGCGCCAGCGCCAGGCCCAGGCCGGTACCGCTGCGCTTGGTCGAATAGAACGGCAGCAGGGCATTGGCCAGCACCGATTCGTTCATGCCGGTGCCGCGATCGAGCACGTCGATCCGCCAGCCATCGGCGATCCGCCGTGCCGCCATCGACACCGCGTCCGGCGAGGAACCGGACTCGTGCGCGTTCTTGAGCAGGTTCAGCAGCGCCTGCTCGAACTGCGCCGGGTCGAAACGCAGGGACTGGTCGGGGATCGTCCCGTCGATGGCGAAGTCGACCTGGGTGCGCAGCTTTTCGATGAAGCGTGGCAGGTGCACCGGCTCGGCGCGCGGTGTCGGCAGCTTGGCGAAGCGCGCGTAGTCGCGCAGGAAGCCCTCGAGATGGCGTGCGCGTTCCTCGATCGTGGACAGCGCGATCGGCAGTTTCTCGTGCTGGCCGCGCCGCAGCAGTTCCAGGCCCGAGTGCGCGAGCGAGGCGATTGGCGCCAGCGAATTGTTGAGTTCGTGGCTGATCACCCGGATCACCTTCTTCCAGGTCTGCACTTCCTGGCGCCGCAGTTCGGTGGTCATGCGCCGCACCAGCACCAGCTCGTGCTGGCGGCCATTGAGGCGGAACATGCGCCGCGCGAGGTGGTAGATCTCCTCGTGGTCCTCGTCGCTCACGGTGAACATGCCGTCGCCGCCGCGCGCGAACGCCTCGCCCACGGCGGCCGGCGCGCCGGCGAGCAGGTCGTCCAGCGCATGGCCCTCGATCTTGCGGCCGTCGCCCATCATCTTGCGCGCGGCGAGGTTGCCCAGCACCACGTGGCGCCCGGCGTCGAGCAGGAGCATCGCCACCGGGGTGTTCTGCACCATGGTGTCGAGCAGCAGTTCGCGCTGCACCAGCCCCTGTCGCTGTTCGCGCAGGGCGTTGCCGAGCGCGTTGTGCGCATCGACCAGTTCGATCAGGTCGCCGTACTTGTCCCAGGTGATGCCGAAGCTGAAATCGCCGTCGCGATAGCCGGCGACGGTGCCGGCGAGTGCGCGGAACAGCGCGCGCAAGGGCACGAAGGTGCGCCAGACCACGATGCCCATGGTCGTGCCGACCACGAGCGTGGCCGCCAGCGCGGCGATCCACGGCGCGAGCCATTGCGCCAGCACGGCAGTGCCCGCGGCGGTGGCGGCGATGCCGAGCACGGTCAGCCCGAACATGCGGATCGCCAGCGGCAGGACGCGAAGGATGCGCATGCGCCCCGGGGCCTCAGCCGCGCGCGATGCCGAGGCGGTCGAGGCGGCGGTACAGGGCCTGCCGGGACAGGCCCAGCTCGGCGGCCGCCTGCGACAGCACGCCGTGGTGGCGCTGCAGCGCGGCCTCGATCGCGGCGCGGTCGGGCTCGTCGCCCACGGTGCCCGTGGATGCGCCGGGCCCCGCGCCCGTCGCCGACGGCAGGCCAAGCGCATCGGCCTCGATGCGCTGCGCGGACAGCAGGGCAGCGCGCTGCACCGCGTTGCGCAGCTCGCGCACGTTGCCGGGCCAGGCATGGCGCAGCAGGGCGCGTTCCGCCGCTTCGCTGAACTGCCTGCCCGGCGGCAGGAAGTGGCGCGCCAGCGGCAGGATGTCGCGTGGGCGCCTTGCCAGCGGCGGCAGCCGCAGCTCGATGCCGTTGAGGCGGTAGTACAGGTCCTCGCGGAACTGGCCCTCGCCGATCATCATCGGCAGGTCGGCGTTGGTCGCGCTGACCACGCGCACCTTCACGCTGCGCTCGGCGTGGCTGCCCAGTCGCTGGAAGCGGCCTGTTTCCAGGACGCGCAGCAGCTTCACCTGGCCGGCCGGCGGCAACGTGCCGATCTCGTCGAGGAACAGCGTGCCGCCATCGGCGGCCTCGAACTTGCCCGTACGGGCCTTGTTGCCGGCGCCGGTGTACGCGCCGGGCTCGGCGCCGAACAGTTCGGCTTCGATCAGTTCGCTCGGCAGCGCGCCGCAGTTCACCGCCACGAACGGCCCGGCCTTCACCGCCGAATTGTGGTGGATGATCTCGGCGTACTTCTCCTTGCCGGCGCCGTTGGGCCCGCTGATCAGCACCGGCAACTCCGAACGTGCCACCTGCAGCGCCAGCGTGAGCACCGCTTCGCTGGCGGCGTCGTCGTACACCAGTCCGCGCAGGTCATGCTGGCGGGCGAGCATCGCGCGCCGGCTGCGCTCCTCGCCGGTGCGCGCGGCCAGCTCGCGGTGGGCTTCCGAGAGTTCCAGCAGGTTGTTCACGCTGGCCAGCAGCTTGTGGTCGTCCCAGGGCTTGCCGACGTAGTCGGCGGCGCCCGCCCGCACCAGGTCGACGGCCGACTCCAGGTGCGTCCATGCGGTCAGCAGGATCACCGGCATGTCCGGATGCTGCCCGCGGATCTGGCGGAACAGCGCCACGCCTTCCTCGCCGGACGTGGTGTCGGCGCGGAAGTTCATGTCCTGGATCACCAGGTCGATGCCGCCGCGCGCGAGCAGCGCCAGCCCCACCTCGGGCGTGTCGGCGGCGACGGTATCGATGTCGTGCAGCGAGAACAGCACGTCCAGTGCGGTGGCGACGGACGGGTTGTCGTCGATGACGAGGACGGTGGGCATGTGGCCGGGCGAATGCGGTCGGGTCGGCAATCGTAACGCCTATTCGTTCCCGTCCAGCGGCCGGTGGCCGAAGCTGATGATGCGCGTGGCCTTCCAGGTGTCGCCATCGCGCTTCCACACCTGCACGAAGCGCGCGATGCCCATGCAGTGGTCGCCCTCGAGTTCGCAGAAGCGGTGCGTGCCCAGCTCGATCGCGCCGTAGCCTTCGATCTTGTCGACTTCCAGCGTGCCCGGCACCAGCTCGCGCCGCACCTTGCCGCAGATGTACTTGCGCGTGGCGTCGGTGACCGCGTCCGCGCCGAGCATCAGCCCACCCTGGTCGTGGTAGAACTCGAGGTCGTCGGCAAGCAGGGCCCGGAACGCGTCGAGGTCGCAGCGGTTGTAGGCATCGAACAACTGCGTATCCAGCGCGGCGACGGCGCGGTAGAGCTCGCTGTCCGGCCCGGGTTGCGCCGGCGGCTCCGCGGCGCGTGCGAACGCGCTGGCGGCCAGCAGGGCGGCGAAGGCAATCGTGCAGGCACGCATGGGGGTCTCCAGGAAGGTCGGGCGGCGCGCGGGAGTCATGGGCCGGGACTGTGGTGATCGTAGCTCAGCACTTCCTTGAGCCGCCATCGACCCGCGTCGAGCACGTACACATGGGTGAAGCGCGCGACACTGGTCAGCACGTCGTCCTTGCCGGGCTCGCGCAGGTAGAAACGGTGCACGCCGCTCTGGAGCGCGGCGTAGAGCACGCCGTCGTGGTAGAGCGGGAACACCTGCAGGCTGTCCGCATCGACCTTGCGGATCGGCTTGCGCGCGGGGTCCGCGCAGATGTACTTGCGCGTGTTCTCGAGGAAGGTGGCGTAGTCCTGGAAGCCGCCCTGGTCGTGGTAGAAGCGCAGCTGCGGGTCGACGGCGCCCTCGAGGTAGTCGAGGTCGCATTGGTTGAACCCGCGCTCGAAGAACACGCTGTCGTGCGCCTTGAGCGCCTCGAACAGGTCCGCATCGCCCGGATCCCGGGCGGCGACGGTCGTCGCGCCCGTCGCCAGCAACAGGCAGGCCAGGAGCGCCGTCCATGGCGAAACGGCGCCGGGCGCTGCGCGGCGCATCGACTAGACGCTCCTCGTGGCGATCGCCGGCGGCACCGCGGCGGCACGCCGCGCGGGCCCGAATACCGCGACCTGTCCCAGCACCCACAGCGCCAGCGCGCCGATCGGCAGGTAGTACAGCGGCAGGCGCGGCAGTTCGTACTTGCTCATCAGCACCTGGTTGATGCCGAAGGCCAGGGTCATGCCGATGACGATGCCGATGGTCGCCAGCAGGAAGTTCTCGGTCTGGAAGTAGCGCAGGATCTGGCCCTTGGTCGCGCCCAGCGCGCGGCGCACGCCGATCTGCTTGGTGCGCTGCTGCACCCAGAAGCTGGCCAGCCCCACGATGCCCAGCGCGGTGATCAGCAGCAGGCCGATGCAGACGACGCCGAGCAGCCATGCCATCGAGCGCGCCTGCTGGTAGAACTCGTGGCGCAGCTGCGAGAAGCTCTTGGTGCCGTCCTCGAGGATGATGCGGTTGCCGCCGTTGCCGCGCAGGGCGTCGGAGGCGGCCTTGATGATCTCGTCGCGCCGCTCCGGCGACGTGCGGATCACGTAGTTGCCGCCGACGTTGTAGTGGGTGCGGATCGGGAACACCATGCTGTAGTCGCGCTGGGTCGGCCCGCCCTGCATGCTCGGGCGCACCAGGTGCTCGACGATGCCGACGATGCGGATCGGCGCGTCGCCCCAGCTGTAGAACGTCTTGCCGACCGGGTCCTCGCCGGGGAACAGCTTCTCGGCAAGCGCGCTGGTGATGATCGCGGCGGGGATGCCGGCTTCACGCGCGGGACCTGCCCCCTGAAACGCTTCGAATTCGACGAACTCGTCCGGGTTGAAATCGCGGCCGGCGACGATCTTCAGGCCCAGCGTGTCCACGAACTTGTCCTCGGCCATGTACACGGTGGCGTTGGCGGTGGGCTGCTGCTGGTCCTGCCTGAGGTTGATGCCGCTGTTCCAGGACGAGTTCACGAACGGCACCTGGTTCATCATCGTGGCGCCGGTGACGCCGGGCAGGCCACGCAGCAAAGCCAGGTCGGAGCGGGTCTGTGCTTCGGCATTGTCATCGCTGCCGATGCCGGTGATGTACACGCGGACCAGCTCGTTCTCGGCCAGGCCGCTGACCTCGCGCAGCTGCGAGATGCGCGCGCCGATCATGAACAGCGCGTTGCAGATGATGGCGCAGGTCAGCGCGATCTCCAGCACGATCAGCGCGGCGGCCGTCTTGTGGCGCATCAGCGTGGACAGGATGGGGCGGATTTCCATGGCGGTGTCCTTGGATGATCTTCTTGCTCCCTTCTCCCGCTTGCGGGGGAAGGTGGCGCGCAGCGGCGGATGGGGGGCGGTGAAGGCACGAGCCCTCACCCCAACCCGCTCCCGCAAGCGGGAGAGGGGGCGGGACTCATTGCGATTTGAGCTGGATGGCGGGCGTCACCTGCATCGCGCGCCACGCCGGCAGCAGGCCCGCGAACAGGCTGGCGGCGACCGCGATCGCGAACGTCGTCAGCAGCATCGACAGGTCCAGGTGCGCCAGTTCGGCGTAGCCCGACGGCTGCTGGCGCACGCCCCACAGGCCGAGCAGGGCGAAGCCGAGGCCGAGGATGCCGCCGGCCAGGCCGATCGTGCCGGCTTCCACCAGGCACTGCTTGAAGATCTCCATGCGCGAGGCGCCCAGCGCACGGCGCACGCCGATCTCGCTGCTGCGGCGCAGGAACTTGGCCAGCAGCAGGCCCACGGTGTTGAGCAGGCACACCAGCAGGAAGCCGAAGCCGAGCCACAGCTGCATCACCACGTCGCTGGGCACCACCTTGTTGTACTCCAGCAGCGCCATCACGTTGCGCAGGCGCACGTTGGTCGGGCGCTCGAAGCGACCGGCGGCGCGCTGCTGGTCGGAGTAGTTGTTGAGGTAGTTGAGATAGGCATCGGCCTTCTCCTTCGAACCCAGCTCCACCCAGTACTGGATCCACGTGCAGGGCACGTTGAGCCCCGTGGAGTCGCCTTCGCTGTCGCCCCAGCAGTCCATGCTGCCGTTGCGGCCCATCTTCAGCGAGACCGCGGTGGAGAAGGGCAGGAACACCTCGTCGGCCTCGCCGTAGCGGTCCAGCGCCATGTCGTAGAAACGCGGCGAGGGCTGCCATTCGTTGATGACGCCGGCGACGGTGAAGTCGGCCTGGTCGAGGCGGACGGAGCGGCCGACGGCATTGGCGTCGCCGAACAGGCGCTCGGCCATCTTGCGCGAGAGCACCACCACGCGCGCTTCGGCCGCGTCGTCCTTGGCCGACCACGGGCCGCCGTAGGCGAACGGCACGTCGAACATCGGGAAGAAGTCGGCGCTGGTGTAGCGCGCCATCGACACGAACGGCGGGGTGTCGGCGCGTTCCGGGGTGATCGACACGCCGCCGCCGGTCATCATCGCCTGGCGGTCGCCGCGCTTCTCGCGCAGCAGCGCCTCGGAGTCGTAGCGCGTCATCTGGAACGCCGGCTCCTCGCCGGGCACCGCGCCGCGCGCGCTCGCCGGGTCGAGCTGCACGTAGAACAGCTGGTCGCTCTTCTGCGGGATCGGGTCGCCGGACAGCACCTTGAACACGGTCAGCGTGGTCATGCACGCGCCGATGCCGAGGGCGATCGCCAGCACCATCAGCGCGGTGAGCACCTTGTTGCGCCGGAAGCTGCGCAGGGCGAGGTTGAAGTAGTAGCCGAACATGGGAGGCTCCGTGGGGGCGGGCCCAGGCCCGCCGGCTGCATCGTGGGTCGTCGCGTCGCGCGGTGCGGTCAGGCGGTCGCCGCCGTGGCCGGTTCGGCCGCCGCGGCGGGGCGACTGCGTCCGATGCCCGACTCGACGGTGAGGTCGGTGGCCATGCCGTCGACGATGTGCACGTTGCGCTGCGCGCGCGCGGCCAGCTCCGGGTCATGGGTGACCATCACGATCGTGGTGCCGCGCGCGTTGATGTCCTCCAGCAGCTCCATCACGCTGCGCGCCATCTGCGAGTCGAGGTTGCCGGTGGGTTCGTCCGCCAGCAGCAGGCGCGGCGAGCCGGCCAGCGCGCGCGCGATCGCGGCGCGCTGCTGCTGGCCGCCGGACAGCTCCGCCGGGTAGTGCTTCATGCGCGAGCCCAGGCCCACCTGCGACAGCGCTTCCTCGATGCGCAGCTTGCGCTCACCCGACGGCATCCCGCGATAGCGCAGCGGCACGTCGCAGTTGTCGAACAGGTTGAGGTCGGGGATCAGGTTGAAGCTCTGGAAAATGAAGCCGATCTTCTCGTTGCGCAGGCGCGAACGCTGGTTGTCGTTCAGGCCCTTCACGTCGACGCCGTCGAGGTGGTAGTCGCCGCCGGTGAAGGTTTCCAGCAGGCCGGCGATGTTGAGGAACGTGGTCTTGCCGGAACCCGACGGGCCGGTGACGGCCACGAACTCGCCTTCGCCGACGTGCAGGTCGAGCGAGCGCAGGGCGTGGGTTTCGACGAGTTCGGTGCGGTAGACCTTGGTGACCTGGCGCATGTCGAGCATGGCGGATTCCTTGGGTGCGGCGGTGTGGTGGAGGAGGAAGTCCATCCCGGCCGGCGCGGATGCGGAGTGCGCCACCTGGAGAGAGACGTCGGTCTGCGGGGCCGGGTCCGGGATGGAAAAGCGGTCAACGGATGGTGAAGCGGCTGTCCATCGCGCGATGCGCGACGTAGCCGGGCTTGCGCCGCGCCGCACGATGCTCGCGGTTGGCGGCCGGGGTGGCGCCGTCGCGGGCGACGTCGAAGGCGTACAGCTCCGACAGGCGCGGCGGGACGGCGTCGGCCAGCTGTTGCGCGGTCCAGTGCAGGTGGGCGGGGAACTGGGCGAAGGCGTTCATGTCATTGTCCCGAGATGCGGACGCGGTCCGCGTTGGCGAATTGATCGGTGCCGGAAATCACGATGCGCTGGCCGGCTTCCAGCCCGGAGACGATCTCCACGGCGTTGAGGCTGCTGGCGCCGGCCTGGATCGGGCGGCGTTCTGCGCTGCTGCCGTTGACCACGTAGGCGAAGCGCCCGCCGTCCTGTTCGAGGAACGGGCCGCGCTCGACCATCAGCACGTTCTCGCGCGTGTCCATCACGATGCGCGCGGACAGGCGCTGGTTCTGGCGCAGGTTCGGCGGCTGCTGGCCCTCGTCGAAGCGCAGGCGCGCGGTGACCTCGCCGTTGACCACTTCCGGCGACACCGCCGACACCTTGGCGTCGTAGCGGTTGCCGCTGGCGGTGACCTGCGCCGGCACGCCGATCGACAGGTCGCGCGCGAAGCTTTCCGGCACGCGGATCTCCACCTCGAACACGCGCAAGTCGACCACGCTCAGGATCGGCGCGTTGATCGCGACGTTGGTGCCCTGCGCGATCTGCACCTGGCCGACCTGGCCGTCGAACGGCGCGCGCAGCGTCAATGCCTGCACCTGGCGGCGGAGTTCGGCCACCACCGACTGCTGGCGGTCGGCGAGCAGGCGCTTGTTGCGTGCGTCGATGCCCGCGCCCTGGCCCTGCAGCGAGAAGTCCTTGCGCGCCGCGGCCAGCCCGAGGTCGGCCTTCTTCATGCCGTCGAGCGCGCGGTCGTATTCGTTCTTCGACACCGCGCCGCCCTCGTAGGCGCGCTGGTAGCGCTCCACGTCGCGCTGCGCGGCGGTGTGGTCGATCTGCGCCTGGTCGAGCAGCTTCTGCGCGTCCGAGCGGGTCAGCTGCGCATCCAGCATGGCGCGGTTGGCCTCGCCCTGCAGGCTGGCGAGGGTGGATTCCTCCTGCACCAGCTTGCTGCGCAGTTCGGGGCTGTCGATGACGGCCAGCTCCTGGCCCTGCTTGACCACGTCGCCGGCCACCACCTTCAGCGCCACCGTGCCGCCGGCGATCGCGTACAGGGTCGGGCTGTTGGCGGTGATCACGCGGCCGTCGGCCGACAGGTCGCGCACCAGGTCGCCGCGCTTGACCTCGGCGATGCGGATGCGCGAGGCATCGAAGGAACTGCCGCCCGCGCGCCAGCCCGCCACCACCCACACCACGAGCGCCAGCAACGCCAGCGCGGCGCCGCCGCCGGCCAGCCACGCCTTCGGCAGGCGGCGCGGGCCGGACGGGCGGGCGACGACGTGGTCCTGGGCGGAGGTGTCGCGGATGCGGGCGCGGCTGTCCATGGGCTAGGGATGTGATGTCGAAGGGCTTGCGAGGGTTGCATGCAATCGCCGTGCCAATCCCAAGGCGTTGATTGCATTGGGAAACAGAGTGTCCGCGAGTGTCCGCGCGGACACCCGGCCTGTCCGGCCGGACAGTGCTTTCCCGTACACTTCGCGGACATTCCAGGGAGTTCGGGATTCATGTGCGGCATCGTCGGCGCGATCGCGGATCGCGATGTGGTACCGGTCCTCATCGATGGACTGAAGCGGCTGGAGTACCGGGGCTACGACTCCGCGGGGATCGCCGTGGTGGCCGACCGCGACGTGCGCCGCGTGCGCCGCACCGGCCGCGTCTCGGAAATGGAGGGCGCCGCGCAGGCGGAAGGCGTGCATGCGCAGCTCGGCATCGGCCACACCCGCTGGGCCACCCACGGCGGCGTCACCGAGGCCAACGCCCATCCGCACATCAGCCACGGCGTCGCGCTGGTGCACAACGGCATCATCGAGAACCACGAGCAGCAGCGCGAACGCCTGCAGCAGCTGGGCTACGTGTTCGAGTCGCAGACCGACACCGAGGTCATCGCCCACCTGATCCACCATTACCTCAAGCAGGGCGACCCCGGATCAAGTCCGGGGCAGGCTCCCGGGAACGGCTTGCTGGCGGCGGTGCAACGAACGGTGAAGGAACTGCACGGCGCCTATGCGCTGGCCGTGATCAGTCGCAAGGAACCCGACCGCATGGTGGTGGCGCGGATGGGCTGCCCGCTGCTGGTGGGCCTGGGCGAGGGCGAGAACTTCGTCGCCTCGGACGTGTCGGCGATCATCCAGGCCACGCGCCGCGTGATCTTCCTCGAGGAGGGCGACACCGCCGAGCTGACCCGTGATGCCGTGCGCGTGTTCGACGGCGACGACCGGCCGGTGCAGCGCGAGGAACACCTCTCCGACGTGTCGCTGGCCTCGCTCGAGCTGGGTCCGTACCGGCACTTCATGCAGAAGGAGATCCACGAGCAGCCGCGTGCGCTGGGCGACACGATGGAGGCGATCATCGACGCCGGCGGCTTCGAGCCGACCCTGTTCGGGCGCGACGCCGAGTCCGTGCTGCGCGAGGTCGACGGCGTGCAGATCCTCGCCTGCGGCACCAGCTTCTACGCCGGCTCGGTGGCGCGCTACTGGATCGAGGCGATCAGCGGCCTGCCATGCAGCGTCGAGATCGCCAGCGAATACCGCTACCGCCAGGCCGTGGCCAACCCCAGGCACCTGATCGTCACCATCTCGCAGTCGGGCGAAACGCTCGACACGATGGAGGCGCTGAAGTACGCCAAGTCGCTGGGCCACGACCGGACGCTCTCGATCTGCAACGTGCCCGAGAGCGCGATCCCGCGCGCCAGCAGGCTGGTGTTCTACACCCGTGCCGGCGCCGAGATCGGCGTGGCCTCGACCAAGGCGTTCACCACCCAGCTGGTCGCGCTGTTCGCGCTCGCCGCGACCCTGGCGAAGCTGCACGGCCGGCTCGACCCCGAGCAGGAGGCCGGCTACCTGGAGGCGCTGCGCCACCTGCCCGGCAGCGTGCAGCACGCGCTGAACCTCGAACCGCAGATCGCGTCATGGGCCGAGAAGTTCGCGCCCAAGCAGCATGCGCTGTTCCTCGGGCGCGGCGTGCACTATCCGATCGCGCTGGAAGGCGCGCTCAAGCTCAAGGAAATCTCCTACATCCACGCCGAGGCCTATCCCGCGGGCGAACTCAAGCACGGCCCGCTGGCGCTTGTGGATGCGGCGATGCCGGTGGTGGTGATCGCGCCCAACGACACCCTGCTGGAGAAGGTGAAGTCGAACATGCAGGAAGTGCGCGCGCGCGGCGGCGAACTGTTCGTGTTCACCGATGCCGACAGCAACTTCAACGAATCCGAAGGCGTGCACGTGATCCGCACCCCGCGCCACGCCGGCGTGCTCAGCCCGATCGTGCACACCATCCCGGTGCAGATGCTGGCGTACCACGCCGCGCTGTCACGCGGCACCGACGTCGACAAGCCTCGCAACCTCGCCAAGTCGGTGACGGTGGAATAGCCGGGGCGGTTCGGGGCGCGTCTTCCGGCGGCGCCGCCCGCGGCGGTCGTCAGGGCACGGTGCAGGTCAGCGTGAACACGGCGTTGCCGCCGACGGGCAGCGCCGGCAGGACCAGGCCGCTGGTCGTCAGCAGGCCCACGTCCAGCGACACCGGGCATTGCGCGCCGCCGCTCGCGCTGCAGCTGATGCTGCTGCAGCTGAGGTTGGCAGGCGTGTCGCGTACGGTCGCGCCGTGGGCGGCGTCGGGGCCGGCGTTGGCCACGCGCAGCGTGTAGGTGGTGCTGCTGCCCGACAGCAGGGTGTCGCCGCCGAGGTCCACGTCGCCGTTCTGCCCGGGCGTGTTGGTCTTGGTGATCGACAGGTCGGCGCGCACGCTGCGGGTGTTGGCGAAGGTGCAGGTCAGGTCGTCGCCGGCCACCGGGGTCACGCTGAAGCTGGTGCCGCTGCCGCTGGGCGCCTGTCCACCGGCGTGGGCATTGGTGCACGACCAGGCGCTGGTGTAATGCGCGGCCAGGTTGGTGGCGCCGGCGCCGGTCTCCGACAGCGCATAGGCGCTGCCGATGGTCGCCGGCGAGACCAGCACGCTGCCAGCGGCGGCGGTGCCGCTGCCGGTGGTGGTCACGGCCGCGGGCGCGCCCGGGCCGGCGATCGCCAGCGTGAACTGGTCGGCGGCGTCGAAGCGGCCGTTCGGCAGCGACTTCTGCAGGCGCACGATCGGCTGGCGCGTGTTGGTGAAGGTGCACTGCACCTGGGCGTTGACCACGGTCGCGGCGGCGTTGAGGGTCACCGTGGCCGCGGCCAGGTCGACCGTCGCGACGCCGCCCGAGGGCAGGCCGGTGCAGGTGATGTCGGTCAGGCGCCAGCCGGCGGGCACGGCCTCGGTGATCGCTGTGGCGGTGCCGGGCGTCGTCAGGAACTGCGCCGCGCCGGTGACCGCGGTGTTCTCGGCGGTGGTGGTGATGGTGTGGTTGGCCACGCCGTTGCCGCCGCTGAAGCTGAAGCTACCGACGCCGCCGATGGTGGTCTTGCGCAGCGTCACCTGCGGCGCGCGCAGGTCGGAGTCGGTGGCGCTGTTGTTGCCGGGCGTGTTGTCGATCACGCTGTCGGTCGGCAGCACCTGCACGCTGTTGACCAGGGTGCCGGTGTAGCTGAGGGGCGCGGTCAGGGTGACGCGGAACGTGACGGCACCGCCCACCGGCAGGTCCAGGCCCGGCCAGTTGATCGTCGTCGCGCCGCTGACCGAGCCGCTGGTGGTCTCGCCGCAGCTGGTGCCGGCCGGGCTGCCGGCATTGACCGCGCAGGTCCAGGTGGCGGCGGTGATGCCGGCGGGCAGGGTGTCGACCACCGGCTGGTTCTGCGCCCCGAACGGGCCGTTGTTGCGCACCACGATGTCGTAGGTGCGCGCCTGGCCGGGCACGTAGGTGTCGTTGGCCAGGTCGTTCGGCCCGGAGGCGGGGGTGTTGGTCTTGGTCACGGCCAGGTCCGCGCCGAAGGCCAGTGGCGAGGAGGGGCAGTGGTAGCCGTCGTTCGAATCCGAGGCGGTCGCCGGGCCGATCTGCACCGCGGCACCGGTGGTCACGTCGAACTGGTAGAAGCCACCGGCGTTGTGGATGCCGAACAGGCCGTTCGGCGCACCCATCATGCCGCCGACATGGGAGCCGTTGGTCAGGCCATTGGGGGCGCCGATGTTGCTGACGGTGCCGTCGAGGTCGATGCGGACCATCTGCCCGCTCAGCTGCACGGCGTAGAAGGCGTCGTTGGTGTAGGCGATGTCCGCGACGCTGATCGAGCTCGTGAACGGGATGAGCGTGGCCGTGAGCGGCGAGGCGTTCACGTCGATGGCATACATCTGCGCCTGCGGCGACTGGTTGTGCAGCACGTACAGGATGTTGCCCGCCGCGGTGAAGGCGCCGCTGATATAGGTGCGCTGGCCGATCGGGGCCCCCGCCACCGGCAGGCTGCCCACGGTCCCCAGGTTGGTCGTCGTGCCGTTGCCGCTGATCCGCCACAGCTGGTTCGACGCGGCATTGCCGTTCCCGGCGTTGCGGATGTAGTAGAGGCTGCCATCGGCCGGATTGATGTCGCCGGCGTTGAGGAAGTGCTGGGTTCCCGGCTGGGTGATCGTCAGCGCGGTCGGGAAGGTGACCGGGCTGGCCGAGGTATCGACCAGCGAGAGCCGGTTGGTCTGCGACAGCCACATGCGGCTGTCGCAGGCCAGTGGCGGCGCGATCTGCGCCTGCGCCAGGCCGCTCCAGGCCAGGCACAGCAGCAGCAGGCCGCGCAGCAGGGCGACGGCGCGCGCCGGACGCGCGGCGGGGCCGCGCTTTTCAAAGGGCGCATGGAGCCGGGCCGGACCTTCGTCCGGCATCATGCCTGTGGTGCTCAATATCGTGCCTCCCCTAAGGCATCGGTACGGATCGCAATGCACCACGGCCGTGGTGCCCATTACCGACCCAATTAGAGAAGGAGTGGGCCGGACGGCCGTCAGGCTTTAAGATGAATTCAGATTCGCGCGGCTGCAATGGATTGCGGCTTCCCGGCCCCGTGCCCGGACCCCTCCCGCAACCACAACGCGTGCCCGATCCGATGCCAGCCAACGATTCTGCCGCGGGTTCGCCCTCGGGAGAGACCCGCGAGTCCGTGACCCTGCTGCTGGGGCAGGTGCGCGAGGGCGAGCCGCAGGCCTGGGACCGGATCTACGCCCTGCTGTACCAGGACCTGCACCAGCTGGCACGCATGCAGCTGCGCCGCCACCGCGGCGCGGGCGCGTCGCCAACCTCGCTGGTCAGCGATGCCTGGCTGAAGCTGGCCGACGCCGCCAGCAACGCCGAGAACCGCGCGCACCTGGTGGGGCTGATGGCGCGGGCGATGCGCTACGCGATCCTCGACGAGTCCAAGCGGCGCCTGGCCGGCAAGCGCGGCGCGCAGGAGCAGCACTTCGCCCTGGACGAGATCGACGTGGCGTCGCCTGAGATGGACGTGGAGGAACTGCTGCAGCTCGACCAGGCGCTGAAGCGGCTGGCCGCGATCGAGCCGCGGCTGGAGACCCTCGTCGGCCTGCGCTACTTCGGTGGCCTGGACGATCGTGAGATCGGCTTGCTGCTCGGGATCAGCGAGCGCACCGTCCGCCGCGACTGGCGGAGCGCGCGCAGCTTCCTGATCACCTGCATGGACGACGGCTGATGTCGGCCGACGCGCGCGCGCTGCACCTGTTCGACGAACTCCTTGCGCTGTCGGCCGGGGCGCGCGAGGCGACGCTGGCGGCGCTGCGCCACGACGATCCCGAAGCGCACGCGCTGCTGCAGTCGATGCTGCGCGCCGACGCCCGGCGCCACCTGATCGACCAACCCTGGCCGGGCGTGCCGCAGGGGCCGGCGGCGGCCGCGGACGACCCCCGCATCGGCACGCGGCTCGGCCCGTGGCGGATCGAGCGCAGGATCGCCGAGGGCGGTATGGGCGCGGTGTACGAGGCGCATCGCGACGACGGCCAGTACCGGCAGCGGGTCGCGTTGAAGTGCGTGCGCGCCGACCTGGTCTCGCCGCAGCTGCTGGAGGCCTTCCGCGCCGAGCGCGAGCACCTGGCGCAGCTGGAGCACCCGCACATCGCGACCCTGCTCGACGGCGGCGTGGATGCGGACGGCATCCCCTGGTTCGCCATGCGTTACGTCGAGGGCGAACCGATCGACGCCTGGTGCGACCAGTGCCGGCTGCCGCTGGAGGCGCGCGTCGACCTGTTCGCGCAGGCCTGCGATGCCGTCGCGCACGCGCATGCGAGGGGCATCGTGCACCGCGACATCAAGCCGTCGAACCTGCTGGTCACGCCGCCGGGCAAGGTGCACGTGCTCGACTTCGGCCTGTCCCACCCGGGCCACGCCGAGGGCGGGGCGCCGCTGGCGGTGTCACCCGGCTACACCGCGCCGGAAGTGCTGCGCGGGGCCGCGCCCGGCGCGCAGGCCGACGTGTTCTCGCTGGGCATCGTGCTGGCGCGGCTGCTGGGCGGGTTCCTGCCCAGTCATTCGCTGCTGGGCGGCGCACTGCTCGACCAGCGCCTGCCGCCGCTGTCGCGGCTGGCGCGGGAGGCGCCGGAGGGGACCGCGGCGTGGCGGGGGTTCGCCGACGAGGCGGCACTGGCGCAGCGGCTGCGCGGCGACCTCGATGCCCTCGTGGCGCGCTGCGTCGACCCTGATCCCGCCCGGCGCTATCCCGACGCGGCCGCGCTGGTCGATGACCTGCGGCGCTGGCGCGCGCAGCGGCCCGTGGCGGCGCGGGCAGGCGGTTGGCTCTACCGCAGCGGGCGGCTGGTGGCGCGCCACCGCATGGTCGCCGGCCTCGCCGGGATGGTGCTGCTGTCCGCCCTGGTGGGCGTGGGCAGCGCCTGGTGGCTGCAGCAGCGCGCGCAGCGCGAAGCCGCGGCCTCGGCGTCGGTGGCCGCGCTGTTCGAGCGCACCCTCGGCACCGCCGCCCTGTCCGGGCTGGGCGAGGTGCCGCTGTCGTCCGCGCGCCTGCTGGAGCAGACCGAGGCCCAGGTCCGCGCGTCGGGGCTGCAGGACCAGCCGCAGGTGCTGATGCAGGCGCTGGATTCGCTGGCGCGTGGCTACGCCGTGATCGGCGACTACCGGCACGCGACGGCGCTGGCGAACGAAGCAGCGACGATCAATGCCGGCGACCACGACGCGCAGCAGCACGCCGATGCCACCCTGGCCTCGCTGCTCAACATCCAGGCACGCCATGCCGAAGCGCGCCAGGTGGCGCAACGCGCGCTGGACGCCATGCCCGCCGACGGCAGCGGGCGTCCGTTGCGGGTGCGGCTGATGGCCGAGATCGCGCGCAGCCGCTGGAACGAGGGCGAGCGCGACGCCGCGCGCGCGATGCTGGAGGAGGCCATGGCCCTGGCGCGCCAGGAGCCCGATCCGGCGATGCTGGTCGAACTGCTGCTGCTGCGCGGCGACTGGTCGCGGCGGATGCTGGTGCCCGCCGCCGCCGCCGCGGACGCCGACCGTGCGCTCGCCCTGGCCGCGCCGGACTCGCTGCTGGCCGACGAGGCGAAGCGGCTGCGAGGCCGCGTGTTCCAGCAGCAGGAGTCCACGCGCGAGGCGCTGGCATTGTTCCAGGCGGTGGCCGAGAGCCAGGCCATGCGCCTGGGCGAACAGCATCCCGAAACCGCCCGGACGCTGCTGCTGCTGGCGTATGCGCAGGGCGCGGTGCGCGACAAGGATGCGGCCTGGTCCACCCTGGCCCGTGCCCAGCGCCTCCTGGCCGCCGCCTATGGGACCGAACACGTCGAGTACGGCGAGAGCCTGCGGGTCGCCGCAAGCCTGCACGCCTGGGTGGGGCAGGCGGCCGAAGCGGAAGCCGCGGGCCGTGAGGCGCTTCGCATCTTCGAGCAGGCCTATGGCCCGCGCCACGAGAACACGCTGCGGATGCGCGCCCTGTTCGGCATCAACCTCCTCCTGCCAGGCGCGACGCCGGCGCAGCGCACCGAGGGCATCGGCGCGTTGCGCCAGGTGGCGGCCGACTCACGCCAGACGGGGGTCCCCGCGCCCTACGCGCAGTTGAGCCTGGCCAAGGCCCTGGCCTGGCAAGGACAAGCCGGGGACTTCCAGGAGGCGGCGGTCCTGCTGGCGCAGGCGCAGGCGGACATCGAGCGCGCGCTGGGCGCTGGCCATCCCGCCCACAACGCAGCGCAATCCCTGGGCGCGTACCTGCGCTACCGGCTCGGCGACCTCGACGGCGCCGAGGCCTTGCTGCAGGCCGCGGTGCCGCGCCTGATCGCCACGCTGCCGAACAACAACGCGGCGGTTGGACTGTGCACGGTCACCCAGGTCCAGGCCGCGATCCTGTCGGCGAAGCACCAGCCGGCGCAGGCCACGGCGTGGCTGCGCGAAGCCCTTGCCCTGCGCAAGGCGAAGCCGGCGCTGTTCGTCGGCGACACCTGCGGACCGAAGCTCGACCAGGCCGTGTCCGCGCTGCGCAGGACCGGCCGCTACGTGATGGAGAAACCCTGAGTCGCCGGCGCGCGACGCGCGTGCCGCCTGGCGGTCACGGCGGCGGCGCAGGCACGAAAAAGCCCCGCTTCCGCGGGGCTCCGGGTGTTGGTGGCTATGGGTGGACTCGAACCACCGACCCCAGCATTATGAGTGCTGTGCTCTAACCGGCTGAGCTACATAGCCATCGGCCGCGGATCGCGGCGAGCCGCGTATTGTCGGGCCGGCCCGTAGCGGAGTCAACGCCGTTGGCCCGAGCTTGTCGCGTTCCCCTGCGCGTGGCAGAGTCGGCGACAGTAGATTCTGGAGTCCGCATCGTGATCGATCCGGACGGGTATCGCCCCAACGTCGGCATCGTGCTGATGCATCCTGACGGTCGCGTGTTCTGGGCCCGGCGGGTGCGTCGCGACGGCTGGCAGTTCCCGCAGGGCGGGATGAACAGCGACGAGACGCCGCTGGAGGCGATGTACCGCGAGCTGCGCGAGGAAACCGGTCTCTTGCCCGAGCACGTGGCCGTGCTCGGCGTCACCCCGGGCTGGCTGCGCTACCGGCTGCCGCGCAACGCGGTGCGCCGCAACGACCGGCTGGTGTGCATCGGCCAGAAGCAGGTCTGGTTCCTGCTGCAGTTCGTCGGCGCGGAGAGCGACCTGCGCCTGGACATGACCGACAAACCCGAGTTCGACCACTGGCGCTGGGTCGATTTCTGGTATCCGCTGGACCACGTGGTGATGTTCAAGCGCGGCGTCTACACCAGCGCCCTGTCGCACCTGGCGCCGTTCGCGCGGCAGATCGCCGGGGCGCTCGCGATCCCGGCCGCCACCCTGGAACGGCGCGAGCGCGGGCCGGCGCGGCGGCCGCCGCGGGCCGGGGCCAGCGGGCGCCCGGGTGGCGTCCGCGACTCGGATGCCGGCGGAGGCTGAATACGAGTCTTGGCGGGATTGACAATCATTCTCACGCATGGCGCAATGGGCGCCCGTTCCCAGGTCCGGCCCGCCGTGTACGTCTGTGTCTGCAATGGAGTCACCGAGCAGGACATCCGCCAGGCGGCCGCGGCCGGCTGCGCCAGCATGTCCGAGCTGACCATGCGCACCGGGTGTGGCGCCTGCTGCGGGACCTGCGTGGACACGGCCTGCGACCTGCTGGCCGAGCTGCATCCGGCGACGCCGTCGACGTCCGGCAACGTGCTGCCGTTCCCGCAGGTTGCACGCGCGGCCTGAGCGTCGCGGCGCGATGGCGCGGCATCGCGCGACGCCGATACGAATGCACACAATTCCCGTTTCGCCACGCTGCGTGGCGAGACGCTAGAGTCCGTGCGTCCACGACGCGCGGAGCACGGCGATGAAGGGTGATGCCCAGGTCATCAAGTACCTCAACCAGGTGCTCTACAACGAACTCACCGCCATCAACCAGTACTTCCTGCACGCCAAGATGCTGAAGAACTGGGGGCTGGAGGAACTGGCCAAGCACGAGTACGCCGAGTCGATCGACGAGATGAAGCATGCCGACGCGCTGGCCGAACGCATCCTGTTCCTCGAGGGACTGCCGAATTTCCAGGCGCTGGGCAAGCTGAAGATCGGCGAGAACCCGGTCGAGCTGCTGCGCTGCGACCTGGCGCTGGAAATGGAGGGCCTGCCGTTGCTGCGTGAGGCCATTGCGTACTGCGAAACCGCGGGCGACTACGTCAGCCGCAAGCTGCTGGCGGACATCCTGGACAACGAGGAGGAGCACGTCGACTGGATCGAGACCCAGCTCGACCTGGTCTCGCGCGTCGGCGAGCAGAACTACCTGCAGAGCAAGATCGACGATTGACCGCGCCGCGGCGGGCGCGGCGGCTCAGGCCTGCTGCGCCTGGCGCCGCGCCAACATCAGCTGCTTGACGCGCGCGAACTCGTTGGCGATCAGGGCGACGGCCACGGCCGGGCGTTCGATCGACTTCTCGCGCGCGGCCAGCTCGACGCGCTTGGCCGCGGCCGACAGCGACATCGCGCCGAGGTTGGCGCTGGAGGACTTGAGCGAGTGCGCGGCATCGCGCAACGCGTCGTAGTCGGGGCCGGCGGCGGCGTTCTCCAGCGCGGCGATCAGGCGCGGGGTGTCGTCGAGGAACACGTCGACCAGGCGGTCCACCTCGTCGCCGAGCATGGCGTGCAGGTCGTCGAGGATCTCGGTGTCGAGCAGGAGCGGCGCGGCCGGTCGCGCCGGCGCGGCCGTGGCGGGCGGCACAGCCTCTTGGACAGGCGCGGACGGCGCGGGCGTCGGCGTCGGTGCAGATGGCGGGGGCGCGGCAGGCGCGGCAGGCGCGGTCTCGAAGCCGTGCGTGATGACCGGTTCCGGCGGCAGCGGTTCGTAGGACGACGGCAGCGGCGCGGCCGCCAGCGGCTCGAGTGCGGCCGGTTCGACCAGGCCGTCCCGCGCGGGCGTCTCCTGCGCGGCGCCGACCGCGGGATCGCGGGTGGGCAGGCCCAGCAGCTGCGGGTCCAGTTCGGTCGCGGCGGACGCGGGCGCGACCTGGCTGGCGAAATCGGCGAATTCCGGCGGCACCGTGATCTGGTCCGGATCCCACCAGCGATGCAGGCAGCGTTCCAGTTCGCTGCGCGTGACCGGCTTGGGCAGGTAGTCGTCCATGCCCGCGTCGAGGCACTTCTGGCGGTCGCCGGCCATGGCATTCGCGGTCATGGCGATGATCGGCAGGCGGCGGCCATCGCCGCCCGCCTCCTCGCTCGCGCGCCAGCGCTGAGTGGCGGTATAGCCGTCCATCACCGGCATCTGGCAATCCATCAGCACGATGTCGTAGCGCGAGGCGGACATCCGCAGCAGGGCGGCCTCGCCGTTGCTGGCGGTGTCGCAGGTGATGCCCAGCACGCCGAGCAGGCGCTGGCCCACCATCAGGTTGACGGGGTTGTCCTCGACCAGCAGTACGCGGGGCTTGCGGGTGTTCACCGGTTTGTCCGTGGACGGGGCCGCGGTGGCCGGCGCGGCGGGGGCGGGTTCGTGCGCGGCGGCGGCCGGGCGTTCGTCGTCGTCGCGCACCGGGCCGAACAGGGCGGCGCGCAGGTCGGCGTCGGGTGCCTGCCGGCTGAGCAGGGTGACGCCGCGCTGCAGTTCCTCGGCCACCGGGTCCTCGCCGTACAGGCAGACCAGGCGCAGGTCGCCGTACACCGCCTGGCGGCCGAGGTTGCGGTACAGCGCCAGCGCGGTGTTGCGCATGCCGGACAGGTCGGCCAGCACCGTGGTGTAGGCCCACGGCGGGCCCTGGTTGGCGGCGGTGCGCAGCCGGTCCAGCGCCTCCTGGGTGGTTTCCACCGCACTCACGCGCAGGCCCCAGTTGGGCAGCAGCATGCTCAGGCGCAGGCGCAGGCGCGGGTCGGCGCTGAGCAGCAGCAGGCGACCGCCCTGCGGCGTCTTGTCCTCGGCCTGCATGTCGCCCTGGACCTTCAGCAGCGGGATCTCGAACCAGAACGTGGCGCCCAGGCCGGGCTCGGACTCGACGCCGATGCGCCCGCCCATCAGGTCGACGATGCGCTTGCAGATCGCCAGCCCCAGGCCGGTGCCGCCGTACAGGCGCGTGGTCGAGGCGTCGGCCTGGCTGAAGGCCTGGAACAGCCGGCCCTGCGCGGCCTGCGAGATGCCGATGCCGGTATCGCGGACCTCGAAGCGCACGTGGTGCTGCGCCGCGGTCTCGCCGATCTTGCGCAGGGTGAGCGTGACCGACCCGCGCTCGGTGAACTTGACCGCGTTGCTGATCAGGTTGCCGAGCACCTGGCGCAGGCGCACCGGGTCGCCGCGGACCGGCAGGCGTACGCCGGGGTCGATCTGCATCTGCAGGCGCAGGCCCTTGCTCTGCGCCGGGCGCTCCATCAGCTGGAGCACGCCGTCGACCAGCTCGCGCAGGTTGAACGAGGTGCTCTCCAGGTCGAGCTTGTCGGCCTCGAGCTTGGAGTAGTCGAGGATGTCGTCGACGATGCGCAGCATCTGCTGCGACGACAGGTACGCGGTGCGCACCAGTTCGGCGTGGTCGGCGGCGAGGCGCGCATGCATCAGCAGGTCGAGCATCGGCACGATGCCGTTGAGCGGCGTGCGGATCTCGTGGCTCATCGTCGCCAGGAACTCGCCCTTGGACATCACCGCCGATTCGGCCGCCTGCTTGGCCTGGCGCAGTTCCTGTTCGAGCTGGGTATGGCGGTCGAGTTCGCGCTGCAGCTCGTTGAGCGAGTCCTCGTCGCGGCGTGCGCGCTCGTCGGCTTCCTCCAGCTGGCGCTCGCGCGAACGCATGTTGTAGACCACCGCGATCACGCCGAACACCGCCAGCAGCGCCATTACCAGGGCCATGCCCTGCCATGGGCCCTGCGTGCCGGTCACGTGCAGCAGCATGGCCAGCGCCGCGCCGCCGGCAGCGCCGAGGGCGAACCAGCGCAGCATCAGGGTGGACGGGCGGGCACGGCTGAGCATGGCTAGAGCACCGAATGGCGGAAGTCGAACTCGAGGTCGCCGGCCGGGCGCTGCACCAGGTTGCCCTGGATGAAATCGACGCCGGTCATCCACAGCGTGGCGGCCGACTGCGCGTCCTCGACCTGCTGGCCGATCACCTGCAGCCCCAGCCGGTGCGCATGCTCGATTGCGCTGCGCATCTCGTCGCGCACCTGGCCATCGTCGAGCTGGCTGGCGTAGCGCGAGGACAGCCGCACGTAACCCAGCGGCAGCTGCGCGATCAGCGCATTGGACTCGGTGCCGAACCGGTACTGGCTCAGGCACAGCTGCACGCCGGCGGAGACCATCGCCTGGCAGAACTCCTGCAGCGACAGCGCATGGATCAGCGCATCCTCCTGCCGCACGTCGACCACCAGGGCGGTGCCGGCCACGCCGGCCTCCGCGAGGGCCTGCAGCAGCCAGGCGGCATAGCCGTCCTGGGCCAGCGTCTGTGGCGACTGGGTCACGAACAGGCGCAGCGCGCGACCCTCCGCGCCGTGCCGGCGCAAGGCCTCGATCGCGATCTCGAACACGCGCCGGTCGACGTCATGCAGCGCGCCGATGCGCGCCGCGGCCAGCAGCACCTCGCCGGCCGGGTGCAGTTCGCCCTGCGCGTCGCGCAGGCGCACCAGCACCTGGTACTGCGCATCGTCGCCGCCGGCCACCGCCACGATCGGCTGGAACGCGGCCACCAGGCCGCCGGAGGACAGGGCTTCGCGCAGGGTCTCGGCCAGCGCGTCCGCGCGCAGGTCTTCCTGCGACACCGGGCGCTCCCAGCCGGCGATGCCGGCGGGCAGGCTGCGCGCGTCGCGCAGCGCCTCCTCGGCGGCGGACAGCGCGCCGCCGGCGTCGGCGAAGCCCTGCGCCAGCGGCGCATAGCCCACCAGCACGCGCAGGCGGATCTGCTGGCCGTCGACCGGGAAGGCATGCTGTCCCAGGCCGTCGCGCAGGGTGCGCGCGAATGCCGGCAGGGTGTCGTGGCCCAGCCCGCGCGCGAACACCAGGTAGGTGTTGTCGTTGAGGCGCGAGGTGGCGTGGCCCTCGGCGATCCCGCCCAGGTGCCGGCTGGCATCGGTCAACAGCGTTTCCAGCGCGGCATAGCCGAAGCGGTCGCGCAACGCCGCGGTGCCCGCGACCTCGACGAAGTAAACGGCGCCGTCCTGCTCGCCGCCGACCGAGGACGACAGCAGCTGCAGCATCTGCTGGCGCGTATGCAACCCGGTCACCGGATGGCGGCCGGCGCCCTCCGGCGCGGGCTGGCGCTGCGCGCGCGCGCGGCGGATGCGGTTCTGCACCGCGGAGATCAGGTGCCGCGGGCGCACCGGCTTGCGCAGGAAATCGTCGGCGCCGATGTCGAGCGCGTCGAAGCGCCGCTCCGGGTCCTCGTCGCCGGTGAGGAACACCACCGGCGTCTGCGCGAACTCGGCGTGGGCGCGGATCATCGCGGTCAGCTCGGCGCCGTCGAGGCCGGGCATGTGCAGGTCCATCAGCACCAGGTCCGGGCGCAGCTGTTCGAGCGCGCCCATGACTTCGCTGGTGACCGAGGCCACCTGCGCCTGCATGCCGGCGCCGAACAGCACGCTCTCGGCGAACAGCGCCTGGCTGGGATCGTCCTCGACGATCAGCACGCGGTACTGGGTGCCGTCTTCCTTGGCTTCCAGCGCGGGCGTTGCCGGCTGCGGCAGCGCCTCGGCGGCGGCGGGCGCGGCGGCGACGGACGGCAACACGGGCGCCGGCGCATCCGCGCTCCAGCGTCGCCAGTAGTGGGCCGGTGGGAATTCCGCCCGGCGGCGGTTGTCGGCGGCGGACATCCGCTCAACCTTGCCGGAAAGCAGGGGGGCAGGCAACCGCCGCCGCGCCGAGGCCGCGGTCGCCGTGCACGCAGGCGCCGACCGAAGGCGCGGCCACGCACCGGCACGGTGCGAACAATGAACGATGTCGCGATGCGTCTGCCTGCGCAGCCACGCGTAGAGTCCCCGGAATCCCCCAGCGCCGCATTATTGCGCCAATGCGGGCCGGCCGCACGACACGCGACGCACATTCCCGACGGAGGGTGCGACGCGCGTCTCAGCCGGGCGCCGGGCGGGGGGCGCGCCTGAACAGGCGGCGCCAGACCCACCACAGCGTCAGCGCGACGAGCACGCCGATGCCGAGCACGATCGCCAGCGCCGCCCAGGGATAGGCCCAGGCCAGGCCCAGGGCGCCGACCACCACCACGTCCTCGGTGGCCGAGGCGGTCCAGTTGCTCACCGGCTCGGGCGAGGTGTTGAGCAGGGCGCGCGAGCCGGCCTTGAGCAGGTGGCTGCTGAGCGCCACGCCGGCGCCCGTGGCGAGCATGCCGGCACCGAGCTGGCCGTCGGGCGAGAGCGCCGCGGCGGCGAGGAAGGCACCGGCCGGCACCCGCGCGAGGGTCTGCAGCAGGTCCCAGCCCGAATCGACGCCGGGGATCTTGTCGGCGAAGAACTCGGCGACGGCCAGCGCGCCCGACACGCCCAGCACCCACGGCGAGGTGGTGGCCTCCAGCGCGGGCGGCAGGTCGAGCCAGCCCAGCGCACCGGCAAGGCCGACCCCGAACACGGTGAGGTAGGCCCGGATCCCGGCCAGCCAGGCCAGCAGGATGCCGATGGCGAACAGGTGGGCGTCGGTCATGGTGCAGTCCCTCGCAGGCCCGGTTCGGCTGAACGCCGCCCAAGGAGGTGGCCTGTGCGGCGCAGTATATGAAGCCCGGTGCCTTGACGCAGGCTTAAGCCCGTCGCTATACCGGCCGGATGACGGATCCAGACCAGACCCCCGCCCCGGCCACGACGCAGCATGCGCCCGCGCCGCCCGTGCCCGGCCATCGCTGGCTGTACCTCGCGCTGGTGGTGTTCGCCGCCAGCCTCGCGTTTGGCGCCTGGGGCGCCTGGCAGGTGCTGGCGGGCGGCGGCGAGGCGCGACCCGGGCAGGCGGCGCAGCAGGCCAGCCTCGAGGCGCTGGAGCAGCGAGTCGCCACCCTCACCCGCTCCGACCAGATCAGCCGCGACGCCAACCGCGACCTTCAGGGCACGCTGGCCGAACGCGACGAGGAGATCTCGGCCCTGCGCGCGGACGTCGCGTTCTACGAACGCTTCGTCGGCGCCACCGCGCAGCGCCGTGGCCTGGCCGTGCACGAACTGTCGCTGCGGCCGCAGGCCGACCACGCCTGGCACTACACGGTGACGCTGACCCAGAACCTCAACCGCGGCGCGGTCAGCAGCGGCCGGCTGACGCTCTCGGTGGAGGGCACCGAGGACGGCAAGCTGCGCCGGCTGGCCTGGGCGGACCTGCGCCAGCAGCCGGGCGCGCCGGGCGTCGACTATTCCTTCAAGTACTTCCAGCAGGTGGAAGGCGACATCCTGCTGCCGCCGGGCTTCCAGCCGCTGCGCATCAGCGTGCGCCTGGCCCCGGCGGGCGGCGCGCCGGTCGAGCACGCGGTCCCCTGGAACGAGGCCGCCCGCGCGCCCGCCGGCTGAACGGGCGCCACGCGCGGGCGCGCTTGAACTCCGCCGGCGGCCCCCCCATCCTGCTGTCATGGACAACGCGCCCCACTATCTGTCGCTCGAACGCCCGCTGGACTTCACCCTGGCCGCGGCCGGCAAGGTTCGCGAGCTGATCGCCGAGGAGGGCAACGCGGCGCTCAAGCTGCGCGTGTACATCCAGGGCGGCGGCTGCTCCGGCTTCCAGTACGGCTTCGAGTTCGACGAACAGCAGGCCGAGGACGACCTCGCGGTGACCACCGATGGGGTCACGCTCGTGGTCGATCCGCTCAGCCTGCAGTACCTGATGGGCGCTTCGGTGGATTACGTCGAGGGCCTGCACGGCGCCCAGTTCACCATCCGCAACCCCAACGCCAAGTCGACCTGCGGCTGCGGCTCCTCGTTCACCGTCTGATCGCCTGACCCCGATGCCTGCGCCCGGATCGCCGTTCGCCTTCGTCGACGGCGCGCTGGACCGCG
>JAIUOJ010000017.1 GCA_020161335.1 Pseudomonadota bacterium | reverse complement strand
TCGGCGCGTTCGAGCAGGGCGGGCAGCTGCTTCAGCGTGTCCTTGCCGACGAGGTCGAGCGCGGGTGCGCGCATCGCGGCGAGGATCGCGTCGGTGGTGTCGCGTTCGAGCGCGCTGCGGCCGCCGCACAGCACGATGCGCCAGCCCTGGGCGGCGGCGTGGTCGGCCACCGCGGCGTAGCGTTCGGCACGCCAGTTGCGGCGCACGTGGCTGGAGCAGGGCGAGACCAGCAGGGTCGGCGCGTCATCGGTCGGCCATTGCGCGGCGGCCCACTCGCGCGCTTCGCCGGGCACGGGCATGTCCCAGCCGACGGCGGCCTGGCGCAGGCCCAGCGGTTCGCAGAAGCTGCCGATGGCGTCCAGCACGTGGATGCCGGGGCGGTCGGGGATGCGTTCGTTGATGAACAGGCCGTGCAGGTCCTTCGCCCGCGCGCGGTCGTAGCCGATGCGCCGTTGCGCCGGCAGGAACGCCGAGAGCAGGTTGGCGCGCGCAGCGACCTGCATCTGCAGCAGGGCGTCGAAACGCCGGCCCTGCAGCCCGCGCCGCAGCGCCCGCATCCCGGCCAGGCCGGTTTTCTTGTCGTAGACGAGGAATTCGACGCCGGCCAGGCCCTCCAGCAGGCGCTGTTCCCCCTTGCCGATCACCCAGGTGAGCGTGACGTCCGGCCAGGCCGCGCGCAGCGTGCGGATCAGTGGCAGCACATGGGTCACGTCTCCCAGCGCCGACAGGCGCAGCAGGCAGATCGAGCGGGGCGCGGCGGGCGGTTGGGTCACGGCTTGGTAGACTCGCAGGATGGCCGCGTTCGACGCCACTGAAAGCCTGACGCCCTTCCACGACGATCGTGGCAGCGGGGAATACGGCGCGATTCTGTTCGACTCGACGCAGTTGCGGCAAGTCGATCCGCGCTGGTTCGATCCGCAGCAGTGGGGCATGCGCGCCCAGCAGGTGCAGGGCAGCGGCCGCGGCGGGGCCTGGTTCATCGAGGCCAGCCATGGGCCCTGCGTGCTGCGCCAGTACCTGCGCGGCGGGCTGGCGGCCAAATTCAGCCGCGACCGCTACCTCTGGCGCGGGGCCGAGCGCGTCCGCAGCTTCGCCGAGTACCGCCTGCTGCGCGAACTGCTGCACCGCAAGTGCCCGGTGCCGCGCCCGGTGGCCGCCTGCTACCTGCGTTCGCGCTTCAGCTACCGCGCCTGGATCATCGTCGAGCGCCTGCGCGGCGTGCGCGCGCTGGCCGACCTGGCGGCCGAACTGGGTGCCGCAGCCCCCTGGGCGAGTGCCGGCCGGCTGGTGGCGCGCTTCCACCGCGAGGGCCTCGACCATGCCGACCTCAACGCCAACAACCTGCTGTTCGACGAAACGGGCAAGGGCTGGATGATCGATTTCGACCGCAGCACCATGCACGTGCCCGACACCGGTTGGCGCATGCGCAACCTGTCGCGGCTGCAGCGCTCGCTGCTGAAGCTGCGCGGCGCGCGCAGCGAGGAGGCGGTGAATGCCGACTTCGCCACGCTGCGCGCCGCCTACGACGCGCGCTGGGCAAAGGGGAACTGACCGCATGTGGTCGCTGCGCTTCCACGGCGTCGGCAACGCCTCTGCGACCGAACTCGGTTCGCCGATGGCCACGATCGAGCGCGACGGCGCGCCTTGGCTGACCATCGACTGCGGCGGCGAGGGCCTGACCGCGTTCCTCGCGCACTACGGCGAGCCGCCGCGGGCGCTGTTCGTCACCCACACCCACCTCGACCACGTCGGCGGGTTCGAGCGCCTGTTCGTGTCGGAGTATTTCGATTCAGCGCGCCGCGGACGCATGCCGCTGTACGTGCCGGCCAGCGTGGTGCCGCTGCTGCACGAGCGCGTGGGCGCGTATCCGAACGTGCTGGCCGAAGGGGGCGCGAATTTCTGGGACGCCTTCCGCGTGATCCCGGTGGGCGATGCGTTCTGGCACGACGGCCATCGCATCGAGGTGTTCCCGGTCCGGCACCACTGGCCGGAGACGGCGTATGGCCTACGCCTGCGCGGCTGCGTCGTCTGGACCGGCGACACCCGGCCGATTCCCGAGATGCTGCGTCGGCATGCCGATGCCGCTGAACTGATCGCGCACGATTGCGCGCTGCACGGCAATCCTTCGCACAGCGGCATCGACGACCTGGAACGCGAGTACGACGCGCAGGTGCTGTCGCGCTGCGTGCTGTACCACTACGCCTCGGCTGCGGATGGCGAAGCGCTGGCCGCGCGCGGCTACCAGGTCGCGCATCCGGGCGAGGTGTTCGCGCTGGCGGAACCCGCCGCGCCGCCGGTGTCCGGCGCATGAGCGCACGACCGCAACCGCTGGCGCTGCCGCTCGACCGCCTCGGCCGCCCGCTGCGCGACCTCCGGCTGTCGGTGATCGACGCCTGCAACTTCCGCTGCGGCTACTGCATGCCGGCCGACCAGGTGCCGGACGACCACGGCCTCGACGCGGCCTCGCGCCTGTCGTTCGACGAGATCGAGGTGCTGGCACGCGCCGCCGCGCGCGTGGGCGCGACCAAGCTGCGCATCACCGGCGGCGAACCGCTGCTACGCAAGGGTTTGCCGGACCTGGTGGCGCGACTGGCGCGCATCGAGGGCATCGACGACCTCGCCATGACCACCAATGGTGCGTTGCTCGCAAGGCACGCACGTGCGCTGCGCGAGGCCGGCTTGCGCCGACTCACCATCAGCCTCGATGCGCTGGATCCGGCGCTGTTCCACGAACTGTCCGGCAACCGCGGCGACATCGGCGACGTGCTGGCCGGCATCGCTGCCGCCGGGCAGGCCGGTTTCGGCAGCCTCAAGATCAATTGCGTGGTGCAGCGCGGCGTCAACGAGGACGAAGTGCTGCCGCTGGTCGAGCATTTCCGCGGCAGCGGGCACGTGCTGCGCTTCATCGAATACATGGACGTGGGCACCTGCAACGGCTGGCGGCGCGATCGGGTGGTGCCGTCGGCCGAGTTGCGCGACCGCATCCATGCGCGCTGGCCGCTGCACGCGCTCGACGCCCACTATCGCGGCGAAGTGGCCGAGCGCCATGCATTCGATGACGGCGCGGGCGAGGTGGGTTTCGTCAGTTCGGTCACAGCGCCGTTCTGCGGCGATTGCCACCGCGCGCGTGTATCCGCCGACGGCCGCCTGTACACCTGCCTGTTCTCGGCCAGCGGCATCGATCTGCGCGCCGACATCGGGCAGGGCGAGGTGGCCCTGTCGGAACGCCTGTCGGCGCTGTGGGGCGCGCGCGCCGACCGCTACAGCGAACTGCGCGGCAGCGAGCGCGCCTCGGCGCGGCATGTCGAAATGTTCCTGGTGGGAGGCTGAGCGATGGCCATGCGCAAGGCGCTGCCGGCGGTCAATCCGGATGCCTACGTTGCGGTGCTCTCGGGTTGGCGGCGCGGGCTCGTCGAGCAACTGCGCGACGCGGCACGTGTCCCCGCGAGAATCGTGGAGACGATCAAGTGGGGGCACCTGGTGTACGTGCTGGGCGGTCCGGTCTGCCTGGTGCGCGCCGAGGACGCTCGCGTGCTGTTCGGGTTCTGGCGAGGTCGCCAGCTGCGCGGGATCGAGCCACGGCTCAAGCCCGGAGGCAAGTACGACATGGCGACGCTCGAGCTGCGCGAGGGCGACACCCTGTCCGCCGCCACGGCGCGCAAGCTGGTGGCCGAAGCGGTGCGCCTGAACCGCGCATTGGGCGATCCGACCGCGGTCGCAGCTGCATCGAGGCAAGGCACATGACGATGACGCGGGCGAAGGCGCGCCCGAAAGCGCTCACCCACCTCGACGACGCCGGTCGTCCGGCGATGGTCGACGTCTCCGGCAAGGCCGTCACGGCGCGGCAGGCCGTCGCGGAATGTCGCGTTCGTTTTCCCGCGGAGGTCGCGGCACAGCTGCGCAAGTCCGGCCTGCGCAGCGCCAAGGGCGGCATCGTCGAGACCGCCGTGATCGCCGGCACCATGGCGGTCAAGCGCACGCACGAGTTGATCCCGTTCTGCCACCCGCTGCCGATCGACGGGGTGAAGCTGTCGATCGACTGGCAGGGCGAGCGCGAGCTGCGGATCGAATGCCTGGTCAAGACCATGCACCGCACCGGCGTGGAGATGGAGGCGCTGACCGGCGCCACGGTCGCGGCGTTGACGGTGTACGACATGTGCAAGGCGCTGTCGCATGCCATCGTGCTGGGCCCGGCGAAGCTGCTGGGCAAGCGTGGCGGCAGGCGCGATGTGGGGAGGGTGGGCTGATGGCGCAGGTGTCGCTGCTGTACTTCGCCAGCCTGCGCGATGCCGCCGGCATGGCCTCCGAAGCGGTCGAAACGCAGGCGCCTGCGCTTTCGGCACTGTACGAGGAGCTGCGCCGGCGCCACGGCTTCGCGCTCGACGTGGACCGCCTGCGCGTCGCGGTGGACGGAGAGTTCGCGCGCTGGGAAGACGCCGTGCGCGACGGCAGCGAGGTGGCCTTCATCCCGCCGGTGTCGGGCGGATGAGCGATGCGTCCGCGAAGCGGTTCGCGATCTCCGGCGATCCGATCGATGCAGCCGCGCTGCGCGCGCGCCTGTTGCATGACCAGGCCGGCGCGTTCGCCGCATTCGAGGGCTGGGTGCGCAACCACAACGAAGGCCGACCGGTCGGCGGCCTGCACTATGAGGCCTACACCGCGCTGGCGGAGGCCGAGGGCGAGCGGATCGTGCGCGAGGCGCTGGAGCGGTCCGGCGCACTCGATGCCTGCTGCGTGCATCGCGTCGGCGAGCTCGCCATCGGGGACATGGCGGTGTGGGTGGGCGTGAGTGCCGCGCACCGCGGCGTGGCGTTCGACACCTGCCGCTGGATCATCGACGAAGTGAAATCCCGCGTCCCGATCTGGAAGCATGAGCGCTATCTGGACGGCCAGTCGGACTGGCTGCATCCGGGCCGCGCCGAATGAAGGCATCCGTTTCCGCGAGCCTGCACCGTCGCCACGGGCGACAACTAATGAGCTGCATATGCCTTGGGGCCAGGTCGATCAGCGCCGTCTCAGGCTTGTCGGTCAGCCAGAGGTCACCATGAAGCGCTTTTCTTCGCTCGTGCGGGGTCTGGCGCTCTCCCTGCCATGTTCGGCCGAACGCGGACGCGGCAAACGGCTGGTGCGCGGCAAGCGCAACGACACCCTCTGGCCCTTGTTCCAGGATGACGGGCGCAAGCCCGGTGAAGTCAACTGTGGCGGCCGGTCCGCGCGAGATGAAGGTGCCGTTCCAGGGACGCCATGCGATGGTTCCGGGCGCGCGCGATTGAACGGGCCGCTGCGCGTGTCCGGGCTGGCGTTGGCCTGCGTCTTGATGCTGCCTGCCTGCCGCCATGCGCCGGTCGCGGAGACGCCCGCGGTGGGCAGCGTCGGCGTGTCGCTGGTGACGCCCCCCGCGGGCGCGACGCGGATGCAGCTGGATGCCAGCCAAGCGTTCGTGTTCCCGAACCTGGTCGATCCCGTGGCGATGCCGGCGTATCCGCAAGACCTGTTGCCGCTGCGCCTGGCGCCGGTGGAACTGTGCGTGGACGTGACGATCTCGGGCGAGGGCCTGGTTTCGGAGGCGACGCGCCGCGTCGACGACGATTGTCCGGACCCGGCGGACGCGCACGCTGCGCGATTCGCCGATGCCGTGCTCGAGGCGGTGCGGGCGTGGACCTACGATCCCGCCCTGGTCTGCCGCACGCCCGATGGCCGCCCGTCCGCGGATGCCTGCGCGGAGGCCGATGCGGTGGAAACACCAACCGCGCTGCGCCTGTCCTACGCCTTCGTGTTCACCCAGGAGGACGGCCGGCCCTCGGTACGCCTGCGCGAGGGCAAGCCGGCAGGGCAATGAGCCGCGCCAGACGAATCTTCCCGTTTCGTCGTTGTTGCACCGTCGCCACGGGCAAAGGCAGCGACTTGCCGCGCATCGATGCTGCCGGAAATGGCGATGGCCGCGCCAGATGAATCTTCCCGTTTCGCCGTTGTTGCACCGTCGCCACGGGCGAAGGCAGCGACTTGCCGCGCATCGATGCTGCCGGAAATGGCGATGGCCGCGCCAGATGAATCTTCCCGTTTCGTGTTTGTTGCACCGTCGCCACGGGCGAAGGCACCGACTTGCCGCGTATCGATGTTGCTGGAAATGGCGATGGCCCCGCCGGCTGGCCTCGGCACCCGCATCGACCGATACCGTTGCTGCCTTCCGGCCCTGGCGGGGTTTTCGATCTAGCGTCGCGAGGGGCCGACGGGGCCACCATAGGGGTGCGCCGTGTCTGGCGCTGTGATCGTCGGCTTCTGGCCGACGATCATGGGCGCGCATCTTAACAGGTCGTCGTGATTCTGATCGGGGATTCACTCGGGCCATCCATGGCCCTCGCCCCTGCAGGGCAGCCTTCGGCTGTGCAGATCGGTTGGCCCGGCCCTGGCGCGCAGCGCTCGCGCGTTCGCCGATGCGCGCGCCAGTGGCGCGCGAGCGACATCGGCTCACCCTGCCGATCTGTCGAACCCGCGCGCCTTCTCTTCCGCCGTCTCTCCGCCAGATACGCAAAACGCCCCTTTCGGGGCGCTTCACGTATCTGGCGGAGAGAGCGGGATTCGAACCCGCGAAGCGCGGTTTAGACGCTTACACACTTTCCAGGCGTGCTCCTTCAACCACTCGGACACCTCTCCGGGATTCCCCGGCAGGCGGCAGCCGGCCGCACGCAGGGGCACGAATTCTAGCGGCGGAGGGCCTGTACCACAACCGAAGCGGCCGGTGGCCGGCGATTCAGGGGCGCGTGAGCGCGCTTCAGCCAGCGCGCGGGCAATCTTCGGCCCGGCGCGGCACAATGGGCGCATGTCCTACCTCGTCCTCGCCCGCAAGTGGCGCCCCCGGCGGTTCGCCGAGCTGGTGGGCCAGGAGCACGTGGTCCGCGCGCTGACCAACGCCCTCGATTCGGGCCGCGTCCACCACGCCTACCTGTTCACCGGCACCCGCGGCGTCGGCAAGACCACCATCGCCCGCATCTTCGCCAAGAGCCTGAACTGCGAGAGGGGCACGGGCGCGGACCCGTGCGGCGAATGCGAGACCTGCCTGGCGATCGACGCCGGCCGTTACATCGACCTGCTGGAGATCGACGCGGCGTCGAATACCGGCGTTGACAACGTCCGCGACCTGATCGACAACGCGCAGTACATGCCCTCGCGCGGTCGCTACAAGGTCTACCTGATCGACGAAGTCCACATGCTGTCCAAGCCGGCGTTCAACGCGCTGCTGAAGACGCTGGAGGAGCCGCCGGAGCACGTGAAGTTCCTGTTCGCGACCACCGATCCGGAGAAGCTGCTGGTCACGGTGCTGTCGCGCTGCCTGCAGTTCAACCTCAAGCGGCTGGACGAGGAACAGATCCGCGGCCAGGTCGAGAAGATCCTCGCCGCCGAGGGCATCGCGTCCGAAGCGGGCGCGGTGCGGCAGATCGCCAGGGCCGCCGATGGCAGCCTGCGCGACGGCCTGTCGCTGCTCGACCAGGCGATCGCCTATACCGGCGGCAGTCTCTCCGATGCCGGGGTGGCGACGATGCTGGGCACGGTCGACCGCACCCGCGTCGGCGCGCTGCTCGATGCACTCGCGGCGGGCGACGGCGGCCGCCTGATGGCCGAGGTCTCGGCGCTGGCGGAGTTCTCGCCGGACTGGTCGGGCGTGCTCGACGCGCTCGCCGAGGCGCTGCATCGCATCCAGGTGAAGCAACTGGTGCCGGGCGCGGAGGTCGGCGCCGACGGCATCGACCTCGAGTCGCTGGCGCCGTCGCTGCGGCCCGAAGTGGTGCAGCTGTGGTACCAGATGGCGCTGAACGGACGTCGCGACCTTTCGCTGGCGCCCAGCCCGCGCGCCGGGTTCGAGATGAGCCTCTTGCGCATGCTGGCGTTCCGTCCGGCGGAGGCAGGCGTGCAGGGACTGGCCGCACCGGTTGCGAGGGCCGGGGGCGCGGCGGCGGCGCGGGCCGCGCTGGAGGCCGATGCCGCCAGGCCGGCGGCGCGTGGCGCCCCGTCCGCGGACGCGCGCCCGGTCGAAGCGCGGCCGATCGAAGCGCGGCCGATCGAAGCGCGGCCGATCGAAGCGCGGCCGATCGAAGCGCGGCCGATCGAAGCGCGGCCGGCGGATGCGGCGGCGCCTGACGCGGGTTCCGTGGACGCGCATCCCGCACCGCCGGTGGCAGCACCAGCGCGCGTTGCCGAGCAGACACCCGGGCCGGTGCGTGCGCAGGCCGCTGCGCCGCCGGTCGAACTCGATGCCGCGCGCTGGCTCGACCTCGTCGGCGGTCTCGGGCTGGGCGGACCGGTGCGTGAACTCGCCGCACATGCGTCGTTCGTCTCCTGGCACGGGGGCGTGCTGCGCCTGTCGCTGCCCGCGAGCGACGACCACCTCAAGGCCGACGGCCTGGTGGCGCAGCTGGCGGACGCGCTGGCGCCGGCGCTGGGCGCGAAGCCGCAGCTGCGATTCGATGCGGGCGCGCCCGCAGGCGAGACCCTGCACACGCGCGTGGAGCGCCAGCGCGACGAACGCCAGGCGGCGGCCGAAAGCGCATTCCTGGCCGACCCGCACGTGCAGCGCCTGATCCGCCAGCAGGGCGCCAAGCTGGTGCCCGATTCCATCCGACCATTCGACGAAGCCTAGGACACGAACATGCGTGGAAACATCGCCCAGCTGATGCAGCAGGCGCAGAAGATGCAGGAGAACATGCAGCGCGTGCAGCAGGAGATCGCCGCGATGGAAGTCACCGGCAGCGCCGGTGGCGGCATGGTCAGCGTGACCCTGTCCGGCAGCAAGGAATGCCGCAAGGTGCGCATCGATCCGAGCGTGCTCTCCGATCCGGAAATGACCGAAGACCTGATCGCGGCCGCGTTCAACGACGCATCGAACAAGATCGACGCCGCCTCCAAGGACAAGATGGCCGGTGCCACCGCGGGCATGCCGCTGCCGCCGGGGATGAAATTGCCGTTCTGACGCGGTTCCTTCTCCCGCGCGCGGGAGTAGGTGCCGAAGGCGGATGAGGGCGTTTTTCCCGGCCGGATTCCCGGGCCGATCGCTTCAGTGCACCCGACACCCATGTCCAGTTCCCTCCTCGAACAACTGATCGAAGCCTTCCGCGTGCTGCCGGGCGTGGGCCAGAAGACCGCGCAGCGGATGGCCTACCACGTGCTCGAGCGCGAGCGCGACGGCGGCCGGCGCTTGGCGACGGCGCTGTCCGACGCGGTGGAGCGCATCGGCCACTGCGCGCGTTGCCGCGACTTCAGCGAGGCCGAGGTCTGCGCCACCTGCGCCAGCGCGTCGCGCGATGGGCACCAGCTGTGCGCGGTGGAGTCTCCGGCCGACCGCCTGGCGATCGAACAGGCCACCGGCTATCGCGGCCTGTACTTCGTGCTGCAGGGGCGGCTGTCGCCACTGGACGGGATCGGCCCGCGCGAGATCGGCCTCGACCGGCTGGCCGACCGCCTGCAGGAGGGCGAGGTGCAGGAACTGATCATCGCCACCAACCCGACCGTGGAGGGCGAGGCGACCGCGCACTACCTTGCGCAGCTCGCGCGCCAGCACGGCGTGAAGCCGAGCCGGCTGGCGCACGGCGTACCGCTGGGGGGCGAGCTGGAGTACGTGGATCGCGGCACCCTGTCGCATGCCTTCGGATCGCGCAGCGAGATGGCTTGAATGCCGGGAATCGGGAATCGGGAATCGGGAATCGGGAATCGGGAATCGGGAGTCGGGAGTCGGGAGTCGGGAGTCGGGAGTCGGGAGTCGGGAGTCGGGAGTCGGGAGTCGGGAGTCGGGAGTCGGGAGTCGAGAGTCGGGAAAGCGGGCTCCTCGATGGCCGGGACACGGGTGTCGGGCCCTGCTGTCGTCCCTCACGGCGTCCGGGATGACAATCCGCTAGGCTTTGCCGCGTCGCAAGTCCATCACGGTCGGCCCATGTCCACCCTCTTCCACAAGATCATCCGCCGCGAGATTCCCGCCGACATCGTGTTCGAGGACGAACACCTGATCGCGTTCCGCGACATCGCGCCGCAGGCGCCGGTGCACGTGCTGTTCGTGCCCAAGGACACCTTCGCCACCCTCAACGACGTCCCCGCCGATCGGCCCGAGGTCATCGGCCGGCTCGCGGTCGCGGCGGCGAACTACGCCAAGGCGCAGGGCTTCGACGAGGACGGCTACCGCATCGTCATGAACTGCAATGGCGACGGCGGCCAGACCGTGTTCCAGGTGCACCTGCACCTGCTGGCCGGCGCGCCGCTCGGCCGGTTCGGCACGCCCGCATGAAAAACGCCCGGCAGGGCCGGGCGTTCCAGAAAAGCCGGACAATCCGGGCGCTTACCACCAACCCCACCACGGCCACGGCTCGGGACGCGTGATCACGTTGACCGTGTCGCGCTTGGGCCACAGGTAGACCACGTCGGCGGCGACCTTCGGGAAGCGGTAGTCGTACTCGCCGATGCGGCGGTTCTCGTACCCCTCGATGCGACCGGTGAAGGTCACTTCGCGGTTGTTCTCGAACACGGCCGGGTCGTAGAAACCGGCGCGGCAGGCGATGAAGCGGCCGTTGGTGTCGTCGCTCGACCAGTACGGACGGCCGGTGGCGGTCAGGCGGGTGGAGATCATCTCGAAGCAGGTCACGTTCGCGCGCGGCTCGACCTGCACGATGCGTCCGCCCCAGCGCACCATCGCGTTGGTCTGGTCGGTTTCCATCGCGGCGTGCGGGGTGATCTCGACGAACGCACCCTGCAGCGGCTTGGGTTGCGAGGCGCAGGCGGCCAGCAGCAGCGTCGCCAGGGCGGGAAGGATCAGGCGGGAAGTCATCGCGGCGGCTCCATGCATTCGGATCAAACGTTCGGACAGGACATTCGGATCAGGCGGGACGATGCCTGCGCAGGTCGCGGACCAGCGGGCGTGGATCCTCCCCGCCATCCGTGCGCCGAGCGTAGCGCCATTCGACGAAACGCGCGCTGAGCGTCCGCAGGGCGTCGGCGTCCGCCGGGCGGGCGGCGGCGACGCGCTCGGTCCAGCGCAGGGCCGGCTCGTGCAGGGCGCGCGCCAGGCCGAACCGGGCGTAGCGCCGGCCCAGCCGGTGCCAGGCGCGCAGGACCGGGTCGCCGCGGCGTTCGCCGCGCGCGGTCAGCCACAGCATCCACGCCAGTGCCAGCACGGTGCAGGCGGCGAACAGCGCCACCAGCTTGCGTGCATCCAGCGAACGCAGGCCGAGCGGGCGCAGCAGGGCCTGCTGGCGGTTGGCGTCGAATCCCAGAACGAGGTCGTTCCAGCCGCGGCGCAGCCAGTCACCCACGTCGAGCATCGGCAGCACCCCCGGCAGTGCGCGGAAGCCGCCGCCGGCGCGGTCGTCGATGGTGTCGTAGATACGCTCCGGCGCCACTGCCGCGGTCGGGTCCACCCGCACCCAGCCGCGGCCGTCGAGCCAGACCTCGGCCCAGGCATGGGCGTCCTGGTTGCGCACGATCCAGTAACCGCCGAACGGGTTGCGATAGCCGCCGGCATAGCCGGTGACCACGCGCGAGGGGATGCCGGCGGCGCGCATCAGGATCACGAAGGCCGAACTGAAATGCTCGCAGAACCCCTGCTTCCATTCGAACAGGAATTCGTCGGCGGTGTGGCGGCCGGGCAGGGGCGTTTCGAGGGTGTAGCCGAACCCGGCGCGGACCATGTCAAGCGCACGCTCGACGATCGCCGCGTCGTTGCCCGGCCCGTTCTCGCGGCGCCACCGCTGCGCGAGCGCCACCGTGCGCGGGTTGTAGCCGTCGGGCAGGCGCAGGGCGCTCTGGCGGATCATCAGTGGCAGCTTCGGTTCGAACGTGGCGGGCGGCGCTGCCTGCATGCGCCAGCGCGTGACCGATGACAGCGGCGCACTGACCTGGAGGCTCCGGTCCCAGGCCAATCGGGCGCCGTCAGGCGCATCGGTGGCCAACTCGAGCGCGACCAGCGTGCGTCGGTCGGTCGGTTCCACTTCGACTTCGTAGTCCCATCGGGTCGTGCCCAGCGTGGCGGGAGGAGGCGGGATGTCCTGCAGCCAGCGCGATCGCGTCCAGCTGCGGCCATCGAAGTCCATCAGTACGGGACCACGCCAGTACAGCTCCGATGATGCGGGCCTGTCGCCGAAGAACGTCACGCGCAAGGCGGGGCGATCGTCGCCCATCAGGTCGACCCACTCGCCCGGCGTCATCTCGTCCGACAGCCCCGGCCGCGACAGCGCCCGTTCCGGCACGCCCCACATGGGCGAGGCCACGCGCGGGAACAGCCAGAATGCGGCCAGCGCCAGCGGCAGGCCCACGGCGACCAGCCGGCCGACGCCGAGCAGGTGCCGCCACGGCGTCGCCGGGCGCGCGTCGCCCGATTCCTGCGTGGACAGCTGCAGCAGCGCGGCCAGCGCGAGGACGGCGCCGCCGAGTCCGAGCAGCAGCGACAGCGGGCCCTGGTCGAGCAGGAAGGTGGAGAACGGTGCGAACAACGCAAAGCCGAGCAGGCTGCGCGCATCGCGCAGCGTCGACAGTTCACCCGGCTTGATCGCCAGCATCGCCGCCAGCAGCAGGCAGGCAGTGTCGCGGCCCAGGCGGAAGCCGGACAGGGCCAGCACCGCGCCGACCAGCGACAGCGCCAGCAGGAAGCGCAGCCAGGCCGGAAGCGGGCGGCGCCAACCCAGTACGGCGACCACGACGCCCAACGCCACGATCGCCAGCGCGGCCGACGCCGGCAGCTGCGGCAGCAGCGGCAGCAGGCAGGCCGCCGCCGCGACCAGCGACCAGCGCCGCGCGGACGCCGACAGCGGTGGCGATTCAGCGCGCGCCATCGCCGGGCGCCTCCTTCGGCAGCAGTGCCAGCGCGCGCAGGCAGGCGTGCCGATGCGCCGGGCCGCTGGACGGGCCGAGCGCGGGCTGGCCCGGCAACTGCAGCCGGTAGCGCCGCGCACCGCGCTCGGCGGCATCCACCCACCCGGCCAGGCGGCGGATGCGCTCCTCGTGGCGCAGCGCGCCGAGCGCGTGCCAGTCGAGCACCACGTCGGCGCCGAGGGGCTGTTCGAACTCGCGCACCAGCAGCGCATCGCGTCGTGCCGAGGCCTTCCACGCGACCGCGCGCCGGCTGTCGCCACGACGCCAGTCGCGCAGGTGGTGGGCGTCATCACCGGCCGCGTGCAGCCTCGACTGCAGCTGCGCGCCGCTGCCCTCGGGCAACGGCGGCACGTGCGGTTCGGGCGACGGATACACCAGCAGGGGCGCATCCGCCCAGGCGTAGGCCCAGGCCCGTGCCAGCCCGAGCGGGCGCGTGGTCGACAGGCGCAGGCGCCCCGGATCGAGCCAGCCGCGGACGTGGGTGGGCAGCGGCAGCACCGCTTCGCCCGCACCCTCGTCCAGCGACAGCGTGGCGCCGGCCTCGGCGGTCTCCACGCGCAGGCCGCGACGCTCGCGCCCGGGCGCGGCGCGGACATGCACGCGCAGTTGCAGTGGCGTGCCGGCGGGCACCGGTTCGGCGCCGATCGCGTGCACTTCCAGGCCGCTGAGCTGCAGGTGCGCGTGCAGCAGGCTGGCGATCGCCGCGCCGACCAGCAGCAGGCACAGCAGCAGGGCGGGATTGTTGTTGTAGTTCAGCGCGCCGATGCCCATCGTCGCCAGCAGCACGGTGAAGAACAGGCCGAATTTGGTCGGCAGCACGTAGATGCGCCTGCGGTCGAAACGGGTCGGCAGCGCACCCGGGTTGCGCCGTCTCGCCCAGGCGTCGAACCGCGCGCGCGCGCGCCTGCGCAGCGCCGCCAGCATCGCTCAGTCCACCGGGACGTCGCGCAGGATCGACGCCGCCAGCGTGGCGCCATCGCCGGCTTCGCTCTCCGGCACCAGGCGGTGGGACGCCACGGCGCCGAACAGCGCCTGCACGTCGTCGGGCACCACGTGCGGCCGGCCGAGCAGCATCGCGTAGGCGCGCGCGGCGCGCAGCAGGGCGATGCCCGCGCGCGGCGAGAGGCCCACGCGCACGCCGGCGGCGTGGCGGCTGCGGGTGAGCAGCGCCTGCACGTAGGCGACCAGCGCGTCGCTGGCATGGATGCCCTCCACGCCCTGGCGCAGGCGCAGCACGTCGTCGGCGCCGAGCACGGGCACGGCCTGCGCGATCAGGTCGCGGCGGTCGCGGCCCGACAGCAGCTCGCGCTCGGCGTGCTCGTCCGGATAGCCCAGGGTGAGCCGCAGCAGGAAGCGGTCGAGCTGCGAATCGGGCAGGGGATAGGTACCCGACAGGTCCACCGGGTTCTGGGTGGCGATGACGAAGAACGGATCCGGCAGGCGGTGCGTGGTGCCGTCCACCGTCACCTGGTGTTCGGCCATCGCTTCCAGCAGTGCACTTTGCGTGCGCGGCGGCGCGCGGTTGATCTCGTCGGCCAGCAGCACGTTGGCGAACACCGGGCCCGGATGGAACTCGAAGCGCCGCGCCTGGGCATCGAAGATCGACACGCCGACGATGTCCGACGGCAGCAGGTCGGAGGTGAACTGCACGCGCTGGAATCCAAGCCCCAGCGTCGCCGCGAGCGCGTGCGCCAGCGTGGTCTTGCCCAGCCCGGGCAGGTCCTCGATCAGCAGGTGTCCGTTCGACAACAGCGCCGCGAACGCGAGCCGCACTTCATGCGCCTTGCCAAGCACGAAGCCGTTGACCTGCGCCTGCGCGGCGTCCAGCGCGTCGCGGTCGCGGTCGGTTAGCATGATCGGATGCGGGGCGGCGGTCACGGCGCTCTCCTGGTGGAGGCTTCGAGTGTAGCGGGGTTGCCAAGGCGTGCGGGAGCGGGGCATCGAACGCAGGACTTTCATCGCATTGTGGTCGGCGATCGTGCTGGTCAGGCTGCTGGTCGCCGCGCGGTTGCCGCTGTTCGTCGACGAGGCGTTCTACTGGCAGGAAAGCCGGCACCTGGCGTGGGCGTACTCCGACCTGCCGGGGCTGACCGCCTGGACGATCCGCCTTGGGGGCGCGCTGTTCGGCGACGGCGTGCTCGCGGCGCGCGCGCTGTTCCTCGTGGTCTCCGCGGCCTTGCCCTGGCTGGTGGTGCGCATCGCGATGCGCGAGTTCGATGCGCGCCATGCCTGGCTGGCCGGGTGCGCCGCGCTGCTGCTGCCGCTGTTCGGCACGCTCGGCGTGATGGCGCTGCCGGACGTGCTGCTGGCGCTGGCGACGCTGCTCAGCCTGGACGCACTGACCCGGATGCTGCGCGGCGTCGACCACGCCCATGCGGCGCAGCTCGCACTCGGCCTCGCCATCGGCGCGCTGAGCCACTATCGCTTCATCGCCGCGATCGGCGCCGGCTTCGTGGCGCTGCTGCTGGTGCGCGAGGGACGCGTGCTGCTGCGCGATCCGCGGGTACTGGTCGCGATCGCGTTCGGTGCCGCGGCCTGGATCCCGCTGCTGGCGTGGAACATCGAGAACGCCGAGGCCGGCCTGCGCTTCCAGCTCGTCGACCGGCATCCCTGGGCGCTGCACCCCGATGGCATCAGCTTCCTCGCGATCCAGGCGGTGCTGGTGACGCCGCTGCTGTTCGTCGCGCTGCTGCTTGCCGCGTGGCGTTGCCGCCGCTCGGACAACCCCGCGGTCCGCCTGCTCGCGCTCTCCGGCGCCTGCGTGATCGCCGGGTTCTTCGTGCTGGGCTTCTTCGCCGACACCGAGCGCGTCAGCTTCCACTGGCCGCTGCCGGGCTACCTCGCCTTGCTGCCGTTGTTGCCGGCGGTGCTGGCCGGCTGGCCGCGCGCGTGGCGCGTAGCGACCTGGGCGCTGGCGGGGCTGGGATTGGTGGCGGTGCTCGGCTACTACGTCGCGGTGTCGCTGCCGGGGATCCGCGCGCAGAGCGCGGCGCTGAAATGGTATCCGTCGAATTTCGCCGGGTGGGACACGCTGGCCGACGAGGTGCGCACCGTGCGCGCGACGATGCCCGCGGGTACGCGACTGGTCGCGGACAACTTCAAGATCGGTGCCGAACTCGGCTTCGCGCTCGGCGATGCCGACATCCCGGTGCTCGACCATCCGCTGAACCGCGCGCACGGCCGCGCGCCGCAGTTGCGGCTGTGGGGGCTGGAAGTGGCCTCGCGCGCGCAGCTCGCCGATGCGCCGGTGCTGCTGGTGGTCGGCGCGACCGACGTGCCGTATCGCGACCTGCTGGCGCGCTACCACGCGCTGTGCGGGCGGCTGGGGCCGCTGCCACCGCCGCGCGTACTCAACATCGACCATGGCCGGCAACGGTTCGTGCTGCTGGCCTGGCGCGAAGGCTTGCCGCGCAACGATGAGGATGGACAGCCCTGCACCGCGCCGGCGATGGCGTGGATCGACGTGCCGCTCGCCGGTGCGCGCATCGATGGACCCACCGAAGTCACCGGCTGGGCATTCAAGGACGGGGTCGGCCTGGCGCGCGTGGACGTGCTGGTGGATGGCAAGGTGGTCGCGGAGGCCGAGTACGGCCTGCCCAGTCCCGGGACCGCGGCCTACTGGCGCATCTCGAACGATCCACGGCATCCCGGCGTCGGCTTCCGCGCGACGTTCGATGCGAGCGCGCTGGCGCCGGGCCGGCATTGGCTGGGCCTGCGCCTGCATGGGCGCGATGGCAGCCGCGAGGACTGGAGCGAAACGCCGCTCGGGGCGTCGCCCGCGCGTTGAGCACGCGGGTCAGGGCAGGGCGAAGCCCGCCTCGCGCAGCAGGCGCGCCGTGGCGATCAGCGGCAGGCCGACGAGCGCGGTCGGGTCGCGGGATTCGATCGCCTCGAACAGCGCGATGCCCAGGCCCTCGCACTTGAAGCTCCCCGCGCAGTCGAGGGGCTGTTCGGCGTCCACGTAGCGCGCGATCTCGTCGTCCGCCAGCGGCCGGAAGCGAACCACGGTCGTGTCCAGCGCGGTGGCCATGCCGCCATCCGGGTGCGCCACCGCGACCGCGGTCAGGAACGCCACCTCGCGTCCCGACATCGATTGCAGTTGCGCGACGGCGGCGTCGCGCGCGCCGGGCTTGCCCAGCGTGCGGCCCTCGATGCTCGCCACCTGGTCCGAACCGATCACTACGGCCTCGGGACGGGCGGCCGCGATGGCCAGGGCTTTCGCTTCCGCCAGGCGCAGCGCCAGCGAGGCCGGCGCTTCGCCCGGGCGCGGGGTCTCGTCCACCTCCGGTCGCACCTGCGCGAACGGCAGCCGCAGCCGGGCCAGCAGTTCCGCGCGGTAGCGCGAGGTCGAGGCCAGGACGAGGCGTGGCATCGGGGGGCGGTCCGGTCAGTGCAGCGGCGCGCGGGCGCGCTCGATCTGAAGCAACTGCAGCTCGATGCTGCCGCGCGCGGCGTCGATCGAGGCGCGTACCGTGTCGAGCTGCTGCAGCGAAGCCGCCTCGCCGTGCTGTTGCAGCCACAGGCGCTGGCGCAGCATCTCCTGCATCGCCTCGCGCACGGGGTTGTCGTCGTCACCGGCGATCGCCTCGATTTCGCTGCGTGCGGCGCGCAGCCGGTCCTCGAGCGCGTCGGCCGCGTCGAGCAGCCGGGCCATGGCGCGGTGGCGCCGCTGGCCGTGCTGGCGGACCGCGAGGGCCACCGTCACGGAGAGGGTGAGCAGGAGCAGGGAAATGGCGAGCAGGGTCACGCGCAGGCCCCGGGAGACAGGCCGGCAGTCTGCCGTGCGCTGCCGCGGCGGGCAAATTCCCAGTGCCATCAATCACTTGCCAGCAACCCCCGGGTTTGACAGGAGCGGGCTCGATCCTTAAAATTCAGCGGCTTATGTCCGCGGAACTGCCCGAGACCCTCGATGCATGGCGCATGGTCGCCGCGCGAAGGGAGTTCGGTGGGCGGGTTCCGCTGTCCTCGTTGGCGCGCCTGCGCGATGCGCTGGTCGATGCCGAGGGTGACGTGGCGTTCGCGCTCGAGTTCGATCGCGATGCCATGCAGGTCCCGTACGTGGAGCTGAGGATCGAGGCGGAGCTGCCGCTGCAATGCCAGCGCAGCCTGCAGCGATTCCTGTTCCCGGTCCGGGTCGTGCAACGGCTGGGCCTGGTCCGCGAGGAGGCGGACGAGGACGCGTTGCCGGCGGGTTACGAGTCGCTGCTGCTGCCGGAAGACGGCGCGCTGCGGCCGCTGGAGCTGGTCGAGGACGAACTGATCCTCGCCGTCCCGGTGGTGCCGGTGATGCCGGGCTCGGAATCGGTCGAGCGCGACTGGCCGGTGTCCACCGAGGAAGAGGTGCGTGCCAATCCGTTCTCCGGGCTGGCGGCATTGAAAAAGCAGAACTGAAGCGTTCGCGCCGTGGTGGCGCGGATGGCAGTGGAAACAACCGAATCGTTCCTGGAGCAATCCCATGGCTGTGCAGAAATCCCGAGTCACCCCGTCCCGCCGCGGCCAGCGTCGTTCGCACGACGCGCTGACGGCCAAGCAGTTGGCCACCGACCCGACCTCGGGTGAGACCCACCTGCGCCACCACGTCACCGCCGACGGCTACTACCGCGGCAAGCAGGTGATCGTGCCGAAGACCAAGGTCGTCGAGGAAGACTGATCCTCGCGTGCCCGCCCCCGCGGCGGGCCGTTCCAGCGCCCGCGGCACCGCGACCGGTGCCGTGCGCGACCTGCGGCCGCGAGGCCGCCCGCCTTGAGCGAGGGCCGTCCCCGAGATGAGCAGCGCACGCGTCTATTCCCGCATTGCAGGCACCGGCAGCTACCTGCCTTCCAAGGTGCTGACCAACGACGACCTGGCGAAGATCGTCGACACCAGCGACGAATGGATCGCGGCGCGCACCGGCATCCGGGAGCGGCACATCGCCGCCGAGGGCGAGACCACCAGCGACCTCGCGTTCCACGCCTCCGTGCGTGCGATGGAGGCCGCGGGCGTGTCCGCGGACGAGCTGGACCTGATCGTGGTCGGCACCACAACGCCCGACCTGATCTTCCCGTCGACCGCCTGCCTGCTGCAGCATCGCCTCGGCGCCAACGGCTGCGGCGCGTTCGACGTCAACGCCGCGTGCTCGGGCTTCCTGTACGCGCTGTCGGTGGCCGACAAGTTCATCAAGTCCGGCGATGCGAAGACCGTGCTGGTGGTGGGCGCCGAAACCCTGACGCGCATGGTCGACTGGACCGAACGCGAGACCTGCGTGCTGTTCGGCGACGGCGCCGGCGCGGTGGTGCTCAGGGCCGATGCCGAGACCGGCATCCTCAGCACCCACCTGCATGCCGACGGCGGCAAGAAGGAACTGCTGTGGAACCCGGTCGGCGTGTCGGTCGGGTTCAAGGAAGACGAGAAGAACGCCGGCGTGCGCATCCGCATGGCCGGCAGCGACGTGTTCAAGTACGCGGTCAGGGCGCTCGATTCGGTGGTCGACGAGACGCTCGAGGCCAACGGCCTGGATCGCCACGACCTCGACTGGCTGATCCCGCACCAGGCCAACCTGCGCATCATCGAGGCCACGGCCAAGCGCCTGGACATGCCGATGGACCGCGTGGTGGTCACCGTCGACAAGCACGGCAACACGTCCTCCGGCTCGGTGCCGCTGGCGCTGGACGAGGCGGTGCGCTCGGGCCGCGTGCAGCGTGGCCAGCTGGTGCTGCTGGAGGCCTTCGGCGGCGGCTTCACCTGGGGTTCGGCGCTGCTGCGCTACTGAGCAACGGGTCATGCCGGCGCCGGCGATGGGCGCGGGACGCTCCGCCGTACGCATTCGTACAGACGCGACGCTGTTGCCGCCCGTATCATCTGCAGCCGCAACGCAGCAGGATCGATCGTGACCGACTCCCAACTCGCCTTCGTATTCCCGGGCCAGGGCTCGCAGTCGGTCGGCATGCTCGCCGAGCTGTCCGAGCTGTACCCGGAGGTGCGCGCGACCTTCGCCGAAGCGTCCGAAGGTGCCGGCGTCGACCTGTGGGCGCTCTCCCAGGGCGGCCCTGAGGAAATGCTCAACCGCACCGAGTACACCCAGCCGGCGCTGTTGGCGGCGGGGGTCGCGGTGTGGCGCGCCTGGCTGGCGCAGGGCGGCGCGCGGCCGGCGCAGCTCGCTGGGCACAGCCTCGGCGAGTACGCGGCGCTGGTCGCCGCCGGCGCACTGTCGCTGCACGACGGTGCCCACCTCGTGCGCATCCGCGGACAGCTGATGCAGGACGCGGCGCCGGCCGGCACCGGCGCGATGGCGGCCGTGCTCGGCGCCGAGGACGCGCTGGTGGAAGAGGTCTGCAAGGCCGCGTCGCACAGCGAGGTGGTGGTGCCGGCCAACTACAACTCGCCCGGGCAGATCGTGATCGGCGGCGACGCCGCGGCGGTCGACCGCGCGCTCGCGCTGCTGGCGGAAAAGGGCGTGCGCAAGGCGGTGAAGCTGGCCGTCAGCGTGCCCTCGCACACGCCGATGATGCGCGAGGCCGCGAACCGGCTGTCCGAGACCATGGCCGGCCTGGCCTGGCGCGAACCTGCGCTGCCGGTCGTGCAGAACGTGGATGCCGAAGTGCACGCCGGCGCGCAGGCGATCCGCGACGCGCTGGTGCGCCAGCTCTACCTGCCGGTGCAGTGGACCGGCTGCGTGCAGGCGCTCGCCGCACGCGGCGCCACGCGCGTGGCCGAATGCGGCCCGGGCAAGGTGCTGGCCGGCCTGGTGAAACGCATCGACAAGGGCCTCGACGCACGTGCGATCGGGCAGGTCGGTGAATTCAACGGTGCGCTGGACGACTGGAAGTAGGCGGATGACCGCCGGCGCGCAGCGCCCTGTCGCGCGACGCGTCCTCAAGACACTGAAGCAACCGGATTCCAGACATGACCGACATCCTGAAAGGTGAAATCGCCCTCGTCACCGGCGCCAGCCGCGGCATCGGCGCGGCGATCGCCGACGCGCTGGCCGCGCAGGGCGCGACCGTGGTCGGCACCGCCACCTCCGAGGCGGGCGCGCAGGCGATCGCCGCGCGGCTGCAGGCCCGCGGCGGCCACGGCCGCGTGCTCGACGTGTCGCAGCCGGGCCAGATCGAAGACCTGGTGGAATCGATCGGCAAGGACATCGGCCCGCTGTCGATCCTCGTCAACAACGCCGGCATCACCCGCGACGGGCTGCTGATGCGCATGCGCGACGAGGACTGGCAGGCGATCCTCGACACCAACCTCACCAGCGTCTATCGCGCCTGCAAGGCGGCGATGCGCGGGATGATGAAGGCGCGCAAGGGCCGCATCATCAACATCGCCTCGGTGATCGGCGTGACCGGCAATGCCGGGCAGACCAACTACGCCGCGGCCAAGGCCGGCATCATCGCCTTCAGCAAGTCGCTGGCGAAGGAGATCGGTTCGCGTGGCGTCACCGTGAACGTGGTCGCGCCGGGCTTCATCGAAACCGACATGACCGCCGTGCTGCCCGAGGAAGCGAAGGCTGCGCTGGTCGGCCAGATCGCGCTGGGCCGGCTTGGCCAGGCCACGGACATCGCCAATGCCGTCGCCTTCCTCGCCGGTCCCGGCGCCGGCTACATCACCGGCGAGACGCTCCACGTCAACGGCGGCATGTACATGCCGTGACGCGGCTTTCGTCACGGATTCGCGTAAGTCACAGATTCTTAATGGAATGAAGCAACGGCCGGCGGGAACGCCCGGAACCCGCGACGCGATTGCCGAATGCGGCAGCGCGGCGTAGGCTCCGGTCCCGCAGCCTTCCCCGGGGCGGAGAGCCGGGATCGCGCTATGCGTGCTCCCCTCCAGCCCTTACACTATCCACCGTAACAGCCTCCGCGGAGCGAACAACCAATGAGCAGCATCGAAGAACGCGTCAAGAAGATCGTGGTCGAACAGCTTGGCGTCAAGGACGAGGAAGTCAGCGCCAATGCCTCCTTCGTGGACGATCTGGGCGCCGATTCGCTCGACACCGTCGAGCTGGTGATGGCGCTCGAGGAAGAGTTCGAGTGCGAGATCCCCGACGAGGAAGCCGAGAAGATCACCTCGGTGCAGCAGGCGATCGACTACATCAAGGCCCACGTCAAGGCTTGACGCACGCCTGCGGCGGGCCCGGTCCACGTGGCCGGGCGCGCCGCGCAGGCGCTTCCGTCCGGCGGCCGTGACACGGCTGGCCCGGGACGGCACGGGGCCGCATTGCGGCCTCGCGTGTTTTTCGGCACCCCGCGCCGTCGCGGGCAGGCCATGAACGCATCGAGGAGAGACGGTTCCATGTCCAAACGTCGCGTCGTCATCACCGGCATCGGCATCCTGTCGCCGCTCGGCAACGACCTGGCTTCCAGCTGGGACGGCATCGTCAACGCCCGCTCCGGCATCGGCCCGATCAGCCATTTCGACGCCTCCGCGTTCGCCACGCGCATCGCCGGCGAGGTGAAGGGGTTCGACGCGTCGCAATGGATCCCGGCGAAGGACATCAAGAAGATGGATCCCTTCGTGCACTACGGCGTGGCCGCGGCGCTGATGTCGATCGCCGACGCCGGGCTCGACGTGCAGGCCGACCCGGAGCGCACCGGCGTCGCCATCGGCGCCGGCATCGGCGGCCTCAAGGGCATCGAGGAAACCTCGATCAAGTACCACGAAGGCGGGCCGCGCAAGATCTCGCCGTTCTACGTGCCCAGCACGATCATCAACATGATCTCCGGCCAGGTCTCGATCATGACCGGCGCCAAGGGCCCCAACATCGCCGCGGTCAGCGCCTGCACCACCGCCACGCACAACATCGGCCTGGCGATGCGCATGATCCAGTACGGCGACGCCGACGTGATGATCGCCGGCGGCGCCGAGTTCGCGACCACGCCGACCTCGCTCGGCGGGTTCTGCGCGATGAAGGCGCTGTCCACGCGCAACGACGAGCCGCAGAAGGCCTCGCGCCCCTGGGACGAGGGGCGCGACGGCTTCGTCATGGGCGACGGCGCCGGCGTGCTGGTGCTGGAGGAGTACGAGCGCGCGAAGGCGCGCGGCGCGCGGATCTACGCCGAGCTCGCCGGTTTCGGCATGAGCGGCGATGCGCACCACATGACCGCGCCGAGCGAGAACGGCGAGGGCGGCGCGCGCAGCATGGTGGCCGCGATCCGCGATGCGGGCATCGATCCGTCCGCGGTCGGCTACATCAACGCCCACGGCACCTCGACCCCGCAGGGCGACCTCGCCGAAACGATGGGCATCAAGAGCGTGCTCGGCGCGCACGCGGCGAAGGTCATGGTCAGTTCGACCAAGTCGATGACCGGGCACCTGCTGGGCGCCGCCGGCGGCGTGGAGGCGGTGTTCTCGGCGATGGCGATCCATGCCGGCGTGATCCCGCCGACGATCAACCTCGACCATCCGTCCGCCGGCTGCGATCTCGACTACGTGCCGCACGTGGCACGCGAGGCAAAGGTGGACGTGGCGCTGTCGAATTCGTTCGGCTTCGGCGGGACCAACGGGACGCTGGTGTTCCGGCGGGTCTGATCGGATTGTTGCTGTCATCCCGAGCGTCGCGAGGGATCTGCTTCGTGGCTCCTTGCACTGCGCCTTCCCTTCTGGAAAGCAGGGCGTTCCGCCCGCCTGCGGCGGTCGGGTTCATTTCTTTTTCTGGCCAAAAAGAAACGAATCAAAGGAAAGGGCCTTCCTCGACAAGGCAAACTCGCGATCTGCAACGGCAACAAGATTTTTCGACACGGCATCCCTGCCGTGGCGAAAAACGGCGCACATCGCTGTGCGCCGCCCTCCGGGTTTCCGATGGAAGGTGTTGTTCAGATGAAAAGCGAGCAAAGTGCTTCGCACCTTTGAAATTTCGGGTTACGGTCGATCAGCAGACCCGTAGGGCAGCGGGCAGGATGCCCGCCGTTTTCCGACCGAGCCATGGATGGCGAGTCGGAAAATCCCTCAAGATCCGACTTGACTGGTTTGCCGTGTCGGGGAAAGCGTTTTTCTTTGGTTCGTTTCTTTTACTCGCCACTTCGTGGCTCGCCCTTCGGGCCGGCTTCGCCGTTCGCGTGCGCATGGCGCACGCAGTGCCGCTTTGCAAAAGAAATGAACCCGCGCGCCGCAGGCGTGTGGAAGCCTTTGCTTCTCCGCTACCGGCAACGCGTGAATCAGCAGAGATCGCGAACACCCCATGCTGATCACCCGCCCGCTTCCCGCCGACACCGACCTGCTGGCCCTGCATCGCGTCGCGCCGGCGCGCTACCCGCTGCTGCTGCAATCGGTCGCCCACGGCACCGCGCAGTCGCGCTGGGACCTGCTGCTTGCAGCCTCCGGCGAATCGCTGCGGCTTGACCGCGATGGGCAGGTGCGCGATGCGGCTGGCAGCACGATCGCAGGCGGCTTCCTCGATGCCCTCGACGCGGCATGGCAGCGGCAACGACTGCCGCGCGAAGAACCGCGCTGGCCGTTCCGCGGCGGCTGGGCGCTGTTCCTCGGCTACGAACTCGCCGCCGAGGTCGAACCCGTGCTGCACCTGCCGCCGGCCGCGGGCGACCTGCCGGTGGCGCAGGCGCGTCGTTGCCCGGCGGCGGTGCTGCGCGACCACGCCAGCGGCGAGTGCTTCGCCGTGGCCGAGACCGGGCACGATGCGATGCTCGACGGCATCCTCGCCGACCTCGGCACCACGCAGGGCCTGCCCGCCTTCGCGCCGTGGCAAGCGCCTGCCACGCTCGACGAGGACCCGGGCGAGGACTTCATCGAAGGCGTTCGCCGCATCCTCGACTACCTCGCCGCCGGCGACGTGTTCCAGGCCAACCTCTCGCGCGGCTGGCGCGCGGGATTCAGCGTGCCGCCCGATCCGGCGCGCCTGTACGCGCGCCTGCGCGATGCCAATCCCGCGCCGTTCGCCGGCCTGTTCGCCGGCGACGGCTGGGCCGTGGTCAGCGCCTCTCCGGAGCGGTTGGTGTCGGTGCGCGGCGACGTGGTGGAGACCCGGCCGATCGCCGGTACCCGGCCGCGGTTCGCCGGCGACGACGACGCCGCGCGCGTGCGCGAGCTGATCGGGCATCCCAAGGAGCGCGCCGAGCACGTGATGCTGGTCGACCTCGAGCGTAACGACCTCGGCCGCTTGTGCGTGCCCGGCAGCGTCGAGGTCGACGAACTGATGACGATCGAGAGCTATGCGCACGTGCACCACATCGTGAGCAACGTGCGCGGGCGCCTGCGCGGCGAGGCCACGCCCGGCGCGGTGGTGCGTGCGGTGTTCCCGGGCGGCACCATCACCGGTTGCCCCAAGGTGCGCTGCATGCAGGTCATCGCCGAACTCGAGCGCACCGGCCGCGGCGCCTATACCGGCGCGATGGGCTGGCTCGGCCGCGACGGCGACCTGGACCTGAACATCCTGATCCGCAGTGCCGAACTGGAGGGGGTGCAACTGCGCTTCCGCACGGGCGCCGGGATCGTCGCCGACTCGGACCCGGCGCGCGAACTGGAGGAAACCCGGGCCAAGGCGCGCGGGATGCTGCTGGCGCTGTCGCCATCGGCGGCGGGGGATGCGGTGGGCAAGGTATCCTGAGCGCATGCACGCCATCCAACTTCCCGCAGGAGTCGCCGCATGAGCGCGAGCAGCGGCTGCAAGCGCGTCGTCATCGTGTTCTTCGTCGTCTCCGCGCTGCTCGCCGGGAGCGCCGCCTACTGGCTGTACGACCGCTACACCCGGTTCGCCGACGCGCCGCTGGCCGGCATCGGCGAGAATGCGACGCTGGTTGTCGAGCGTGGCGATTCGCTGCGGCGGGTGCTGGCCAGGCTGCGCGACGACGGGGTGGAGGCCGGTCGCGACCTCGAATGGCAGGCGTTGTCGCGGCAGATGGGCGCCGACGGCCGCATCCAGGTGGGCGAGTACGCACTCGACCCCGGCACAACGCCACGCAGCCTGTTGGCGAACATGCGCGACGGCAGGGTGATCCGCCACCGCTTCACCCTCGTCGAGGGCTGGAACATCCGTGAACTGCGCGCGGCGCTGGCGAAGGCGACCCCGCTGGTGCAGACGCTGGCCGACGTCGACGACGCCGCGTTGATGGAGAAGCTCGGCCGCCCCGGCGTGCATCCCGAGGGGCGCTTCCTGCCCGAGACCTACGTCTACACCCGCGGCGACACCGACCTCGACCTGCTGCGTCGCGCAAGCGCCGGGCTCGACCGCGCGCTCGCGGCGGCCTGGGAAGCGCGTGCCCCCGAGCTGCCGCTGAAGGACGCGGAGGAAGCGCTGGTGCTCGCCTCGATCGTCGAGAAGGAAACCGGCATCGCCGAGGAACGGCCGCAGATCGCCGGCGTGTTCGTGCGCCGGTTGAAGCTGGGCATGCGCCTGCAGACCGATCCGACCGTGATCTACGGCATGGGCAGCGCGTACGCGGGCAACATCCGCCGCAGCGACCTCACCACCGACACGCCCTACAACACCTACACCCGCGACGGCCTGCCGCCGACGCCGATCGCGATGGCCGGCGCCGATGCGCTGCGCGCCGCCACGCAGCCGGCGCCGGGCGACGCGCTGTTCTTCGTCTCGGTTGGCGATGGCAGTGGCCGCCACGTGTTCTCGCGCACGCTCGACGACCACAACAGCGCCGTGCGCGAGTACGTGCGCCGCTACCGCGAGCAGTTCGCGCCGCGATGAGCGCCTCCGCGCCCGGCATTGCGTCGCACGCGCGCTTCGTGTCGCTGGAGGGCGGCGAGGGCGCGGGCAAGACCACCGTGCTCGACGCGCTGCGCGAGGCGTTGCGGGCCGGCGGCGACGAAGTGGTGAGTACGCGCGAACCCGGCGGCACGCCGCTGGCCGAGCAGATCCGCGGCCTGTTGCTGGACCCGTCGCACGAACCGCCGTCGGCCGAGGCCGAGCTGCTGCTGATGTTTGCCGCGCGCGCGCAGCACGTGGGCGAGACCATCCGGCCCGCGCTCGAGCGCGGCGCGTGGGTGCTGTGCGACCGTTTCACCGATTCCAGCTTCGCCTACCAGGGCGGCGGCCGCGGACTCGATCCGGCATGGATCGCCGACCTGGAGCGTCGCGTGGTCGGCGTGCGACCGGGGTTGACCTTGCTGCTCGACGTCGACGTGGCGCGTGGGCGCGAGCGCACGCGCGGGCGCGGCGCCGGTCCCGACCGGATCGAAGCCGAGCGCGACGAGTTCTTCGAGCGCGTGCGCGCTGCGTACCGCGCGCGCGCGGCGGCCGATCCGGCGCGCTTCCGCGTGATCGACGCGGCGATGCCGGCCGCCGACGTGGCGGCCGAGGCCGTGCGCCAGCTGCAGGCCTGGCGGGGCGGAGCGTGAGCGACGCGTTCGCGCCGTGGCAGCAGCGCGCCTATGACGGCGCGCTGGCCACGTTCGCCGATGGCCGCCTCGGGCACGCGCTGCTGGTCAGCGGGCCGGCGCTGCTCGGCCAGCGTCGCGTCGCCGAGGCACTCGCGGCGCACCTGTTGGGCGCGCAGGATCCGCGCGCGGCGCACCTGCTCGCGGCAGGCACCCATCCGGACTTCCACGTGGTCACCCTGCAGCCCAACCGCGAAGGCACGAAGCTGCGCACCGAGATCGTGATCGAACAGATCCGCGAGCTGTCCGGGAAGCTGTCGCTGACGCCGCAGTACGGCGACGTGCAGGTGGCGATCGTCGATCCCGCCGACGCGCTGAATGCGGCGGCCGCGAACGCGTTGCTCAAGACGCTGGAGGAGCCGCGTCCCGGGCGCTACCTGTGGCTGGTGGCGGCGAATCCCGCGCGGCTCCCGGCGACGATCCGCAGCCGCTGCCAGCGGCTCGAATTCCGCCTGCCGCCACAGGACGAGGCACTGGCCTGGCTGCGCGCGCAAGGACACGCCGCGCAGGCCGCGGGCGAGGCGCTGGATGCCGCGCGCGGGCACCCCGGGCTGGCCGATGCCTGGCTGCGTGATGGCGGCATGGCCCTGCGCAAGGAGGTCGCCGGCGACCTGGCGCGGCTGTCGCGTGGCGAACTGGCGCCGATCGAGACCGCGCAGCGCTGGACGGCCGACGACGACGCGGCGCTGCGCCTGCGCCATGCCGCGGACCTGGCGCTGGCCGAGGCCGCGGGCTTGACCGATCCGGCGCGAATCGGGAAGCTGGCGCAGTGGTTCGATGCGGCCAACCGCACGCGCGACCTGTTGCGCACCACGGTGCGCGCCGACCTCGCCGTGGCCGAGCTGTTGCTGGCTTGGCGCGGCGGCGACGTGCGGCGCGCCGAAACCGGAGGAAAGGGCAAGCGATGAACACGACCGCGGGTGGCGCGCGCCAGGGCATCCTGTCGCTGGCAGTGAAGGACAAGGCCGCGCTGTACAACGCCTACATGCCCTACCTCAAGCATGGCGGCATCTTCGTGCCCACGCCCAAGCGCTATTTCCTCGGCGACGAGGTCTTCCTGCTGCTGACCCTGCCCGAATCCAGCGAGCGCCTGCCGGTCGCCGGCAAGGTGGTGTGGGCCACGCCGACCGGCGCCCAGGGCGCGCGCACCGCCGGTGTCGGCGTGCAGTTCGCGGACACGCCCGAAGGCGAGACGGTGAAGAGCCGGATCGAGACCCTGCTCGCCGGCACGCTCAACGCCGAGAAGCCCACGCACACGATGTGAGCGGCGACGGCCTGCCGACGTCGCCAGGACGCCTGCGCCGCGGTGCAGGGCGCGCGTGGCTGGCGTTCGCCTGCCTGGGCTGGGCGACGCTCGCCGGCGCGGCCGAAACGCAGGTGCTCGACGATGGCGTGTTGCGCGTGGAAGTCGCGCCCGCGCTGGGCGGGCGCATCGTCCACGCGTCGCTGCATGGCCGCGGCAACCTGCTGAAGGCCGGTGACGCGGCGATCGCGGCGCAGCCGTCGCCGGTGCCCTCGGCCGATGGCGACAACATCCCCTACCTCGGCCACGAACTGTGGATCGGGCCGCAGGCGCGATGGTGGCTGGACCAGGACGTGAATCCGCAGCGTCGCGACAGTGCCGCGCCGTGGCCCCCGGACCCGTGGCTGGCGAACGCGCGCAACCGCGTGCTCGAATCGTCACCCGGCCACATCGTGCTCGAAGGCGTGCCCAGCCCCGTCAGCGGCCTGCAGGTGCGGCAGGCGCTGCGCCTGGTCGAGGGCGCTCCGGGCACGCTGCAGCTCGATGCCGAGGCGGTGAACACGCGAGACCGCGAGGTCCACCGCAACCTGTGGTTCAACACCCGCGTGCCGGCGACCAGCCGCGTGTTCGTGCCGGTGGCGTCGCCCGGGGACGCGCGGCTGCGCGCCGACGGCAGCGAGGTCTACGACGGCCCGGTCGCGTGGTGGCGGGACGGGCTGTATTCGCTGCAGCTCGACCCGCCGCCGCCGGGCAAGGGCGGTCGTCGCGGCAAGGTGTTCGTTGCGCCCTCGGCGGGCTGGATCGCCGCCTTCGTCGCCGACCAGCTGCTGCTGATCCGCTTCGACCTTCAGCCTGGCGACGGCATCGATCCCGGCCATGGACAGGTCGAGCTCTACCTCGACTGGCTGGCCGGCGATCCCGCGGCCGGCCTGCTGGAACTGGAAGTGCACGCGCCGATGCGCAGGCTGGCGCCCGGCGAGGCGATGCAGGCGCGCGAGACCTGGACGGTGCTGCCCTACGACGGACCCGACGCGATCGACGCGCAGCGGGCGCGGCTGGCCTCGGTGTTGCGCGACCTGGGCGTCCTCGCAGACTAGGATCGGCGCGCGGACGGCATGGCCGCTTGCGCCCTGCCACGCCGTGTTACAGGACGGGGATCATTCCGGGAAGGGGCCGCGTGCACCCGGACAGGACGCAGCGCAGTGGCACCGGGGCGGCTGCACGCGGCCGCAGGCTCGACCGGCAACGCCGGGGCGCGCCGCCACGCCACCTCCATCCGACCTTGCCGGAGGCCGCAATGACGAAGTTCCGCCCGCTTTCCCTGGCCTGCCTTGCCGCGGTGCTCGCGCTGGCCGCCTGCGACCGCGCTGCACCGCCTGCCGCCACGCCCGCCGTGTCGCCACCGGAAATGGCGATGATCGGCGCGCACCTGCTGGAGGGGCTCGGCGACCACCACTTCGCGATCACGACCACGCACCCCGAGGTGCAGCGCTGGTTCGACCAGGGGCTGATGCTCACCTATGGCTTCAACCACGATGCCGCCGAGCGCTCGTTCCTCAAGGCGGCCGAACTCGATCCGCAGTGCGCGATGTGCTGGTGGGGCGCGTCGCTGGTGCTGGGCCCGCATGTCAACGCGACCATGGACCCGGCCGACAACGCCGATGCCTGGCAGCGCCTGCAGCGCGCGCGCTCGCTCGCGCCCAACGCCAGCGAGCGCGAGCAGGCCTTCATCGAGGCGCTGTCGGCGCGCTACGCGGAACAACCGCCGGAGGATCGTCGTGCGCTGGACGAAGCCTACGCCGCGGCCACGCGCGAACTGGCGCGCAAGCGCCCGGACGACCTCGACGCGGCCGTGTTCCTCGCCGAGGCGCTGATGGACCTGCAGCCCTGGGACTACTACGACGCGCAGCTGCAGCCCAAGGGCCACACCGCCGAAGTGGTGCAGACGCTGGAATCGGTGATGGCACGCCATCCCGACCATGCCGGCGCGCTGCACCTGTACGTGCATGCGGTCGAGGCCTCGGCCGACCCGCAGCGCGGCGCCGATGCCGCCGACCGCCTGCGCACGCTGGTGCCGGGTTCCGGCCACCTCGTGCACATGCCCGCGCACATCTACGCGCGTGTCGGCCGCTGGCACGATGCGGTGGTCGCCAACCAGCGCGCGATCGAGGCCGACGATGCCTACCTCGCGCTGTGCCGTGGCAACGTGCAGGGCGTGTATCCGCTCGGCTACGTGCCGCACAACCATCACTTCCTGTGGTTCGCGGCCAGCATGGAAGGCAACGGCGCGCTGGCGAAGGCGTCGGCGGCGGCCACCTCGGAACGCGCCGATCTGCAGGAACTGATGCGCCAGCCGGGGTTCGCCGGCCTGCAGCACTACTGGCTGACCGGCTGGTTCGACCGCGTGCGCTTCGGCCGCTGGGACGAGATCGTGGGCGTGCCGAACCCGGCCCCGGACCTGCCCTATGTCACCGCGATCTGGCACTACGCGCAGGCGATGGCCGCCGTGCGCCAGGACCGGTTGGCCGACGCGGACGCGCACCTCGCCAAGCTGCGTCCGCTGGCGGCCGATCCCGCGATGGACCAGCTGCTGGTCTGGGACCGCTATCCGCTGGCGCATGCCGCGCGCATCGCCGAACGTACCGTCACCGCGGAGCTGGCGGCGGCGCGCGGGCAGTTCGACGATGCCGCCGCGGCGCTGGGCGAGGGCATCGCGATCGAGGATGCGATTCCCTACGACGAACCACCGGGCTGGCACGCGCCGGTGCGGCACACCCTCGGCGCGGTGCTGCTGCAGGCCGGGCGCCCGGCCGAGGCCGAAGCGGTGTACCGCGAGGAGCTGCGGCGCAACCCCGGCAACGGCTGGTCGTTGTTCGGCCTGGCCAGGAGCCTGGAAGCGCAGGGCAAGCCGGAAGCCGTGCAGGTGCAGGCGCGGTTCGCCGAAGCATGGCGCAACGCGGACATCAGGCCGACGGCGTCCAGGATCTGACCGGCGTCGGGGCCGTCACGGGTCGCAGGGCTTCGTGGCCTGTGCCCGCGTGCAGCCAGGCGCTGCCCCGGGCAATCGATACAGCCCCTTCCCGTAGGCATGGGTGGCCCACAGCGCCTGCGCGAGCGCGCGACGCGACAGGGCAGGATCGAGTGGCGTCGGCAGCAGGGCTTCCGCCTCCCGGCGATACGCGAACTGTCTTGCCGCCTGTCCCGGCTGCAGGACCACGACCCGGTCGCCCTCCATCCAGGCGAAGTTCGCGTCGTACTGCATCATCGTGCGCCCCGGTTGCAGGCGCGTCGGGTCGGTGAGGTCCTGCCCGGTCATGGGCGTGGCGTCGCCGAGGCCCACCAGCGACAGCAGGGTCGGCGGCAGGTCGATCTGGCTCACGATGCGTCCGTCGCGACGCGGCGCGATGCCCGGGCCGAGGATGAGGCCGGGGACATGGAAGTTGCCGATCGGCACCAGTTCCTGGCCGAGCACCCTGGCGGCATGGTCGGCGACCACGAGGAAAACGGTGTCGTGCCAGTAGCCGGAGGCCCTCGCGCGGCGGAAGAACGTGCCGACGGCATGGTCGGCGTACTTCGCGGCGTTGTTGCGCGTCTGCTTTGGCTGTTCGTACAGGGTGATGCGGCCGTCGGGGAACTCGAACGGATCGTGGTTGCTGGAACTGAAGACCAGGCCGAAGAACGGCTTTCCTTCCGCATGCAGCCGGTCGAACTCTTCGTCGGCGCGCGCGAACAGGTCTTCGTCCGACACGCCCCATGAGCCGGTGAAGGACGGATTGCGGTAGTCATTCTGCTCGATCATGCGGGTGAAGCCGTTGCCGAGGAAGAAGCCGCGCATGTTGTCGAAGTGGCTCTCGCCGCCGTAGTAGAACGTGGTGTCGTAGCCGTGGCGGCGCAGCAGGTCGGCGAGGGTGAAGAAACCGTGCTGGCTCCCGGGCTGCTTCACCACCGCCTGTGCCGGCGTCGGGGTGAAGCCGGTCAGGACCGCCTCGATCCCGCGCACCGAACGCGTGCCGGTGGCATATAGGCGTTCGAACGTCCACGCCTCGCGGCTCAGCGCATCGATCTCGGGCGATAGTGGCAAGCCGCCGAGATGTCCGATGGCGCCGGCGCCCAGGCTTTCCTCGAGCACGATGACCAGGTTGCGTGGCGTGCCGCGCCAGCTCGGCGTGCGCCGCGCCAGCGTGGGCAGCGCGGGATCGACGTAGGCATCGGCGGGCAGGGCGGATTCGGCGCGCACTTCGCGCACGATGTCCGCGACCGGCATGCTGCCGTAGATCTCGGCGCCCGGTTCGTCCTGCAGCAGCGCGCGCACGGCGAAGAACACCGAGTAGGTCGAGTTGAGCGGCAGCACGTTGACCGTCGGGTCTTCGCTGAAGGCGAGCATCGCGGGGTTCATCGGCCGATGCCCGAATGACGAGCGCACGCCCAGTGCCGATGCCAGCACGATCGTGATGGCCAATGCGGTGCGGATCGCCAGGGCCGGCGAATGCCGCGTGCTTTCCACGAAGTGCGGACGCAGCCAGCGCCATGCAAACACGCCGGCGAGGGCGGTCGCCAGCATCGTCGCTAGCGCCGAGCCTGCATGGCCCTTCGCCACGGTCGCGGCCACTTCCTGCGGGTAGATGAGGTACTCGACGAAGATCCGGTTCGGCCGCAATCCGTACTCGCCCATGAACGCGGGCGTCGAGGCTTCGAGGAAGACGAGCGCGGCCAGCACGGCCGTGGCGTAGAGCGCCGCGACCCCCGACGCGACGCGGTGGCGCGCCCAGCGTGCGGGCAGCAGCATCCAAGCGGCGGCAGGCACGCCGAGCAGGCCGCAGAGCGTGGCGATGTCGACGCGCAGGCCGCCCAGGAACACTTCGCGCATGCCGTCGACGAGATCGATCCGATCCATCGTCCACCACGACAGTGCGACGCGCGACAACGCCAGCACGGTGAGCCCCGCGGCGAACGCGAGCAGGAACGGGTGCAACCGGGCCAGTGGCCGGCGGAAGGCGGGAGGGGACATGCAGGCAGGCGCCGCGCTGGGGCGGCGGGACAGCCCCGGCGCGATGGCGCGGGAGTCTGCGCCTGCCGCGCGTCGAAAATCAGTGCGCCGGCGCCATTGCGCAGACGTGTTCAGCGGCCGTGCGGGTTCGGCCGCCGCGGTGCTCCCGGCTCATCCCCGCAGCGCCGGGTTGTCCCAGCCCGGGCGCGGCGCGAAGCGGTCGCCATGACGCTCCTGCAGCGCCTTCAGCCGTCCCAGCACCACGTCCACGCCGGTTTCGCGGATAGTCTGGATCGGGCCGCCGCGGAACGGCGCGTAGCCTGTGCCGAAGATCACGCCGGCATCGAGCAGGTCGGCATCGGCGACCACGCCATCGTGCAGCGCGGCCACGGCCTCGTTGAGCAGGGGCAGGATCAGCCGGTCCTCGAGGTCGTCGGGCGCGGTGTAGTCCTTCGGCACCTCCGGCTTCTTCGGCTTGCTACCCTTGTCGGTCTGTTCCCAGGCGTAGAGGCCCTGTCCATCCTTCTTGCCGCGCTTGCCGGGTTCGGGCGGGGTGGCCAGCGCCGGCGGGATCGACAGGCCGAGGAACGGCGCGAGTTCCTGGCCGACGCCGTAGGCGACGTCGAGGCCCACCGTGTCGATCAGTTCGATCGGTCCCATCGGCATGCCGAACTTCACCGCGGCCTTGTCGATCACCGCGCCGGGGACGCCTTCGGCATACGCGGTCGCGGCTTCGAGCATGTACGGGAACAGCAGGCGGTTGACGAGGAAGCCGGGCGTGCCGGCGACCGGCACCGGCAGTTTGTCGATCGCCTTGCAGAACGCGGCCAGGCGCTGCCCGGTCTGCGCGGCCATCGCATCGTGCTGCACGATCTCCACCAGCGGCATCAGCGCCACCGGATTGAAGTAGTGCAGGCCGGCGAACTGCGCCGGACGCGCGAGGTGGTCGCGCAGTTCGACCAGCGGGATCGAGGACGTGTTGGTGGTCAGCAGCGCTTCGGGCTTCAGCCGCGGCTCGACCGTGGCATACAGCGCGCGCTTGGCGTCGGCGTTCTCGATGATCGCCTCGATCACCAGGTCGGCCTGCGCGATGCCCTGGCCGTCGAGGTCCGACACCAGTCGCGCGGCCACGGCCGGGCGCTTGGTGGCGTCCTTCACGCGCTTGGCGAACAGTTCCTGCGCACGCGCCATGGCCTTGTCGATGAACGGCTGCTCGCGGTCCTGCAGCGTCACCTCGAAGCCCTTGTAGGCCGACCACGCGGCGATGTCGCCGCCCATCACGCCGGCGCCGACCACGTGCACGCGCGCGATGTCGTGCGGAGCCTTGCCGCCCAGGCCCTTGAGTCGTTCCTGCAGGAAGAACACGCGGGTGAGGTTGCGCGCGGTCGGCGTGCCCGCCAGTTTCACCACCGACTTCTGCTCGGCCTTGAGCAGCGCCTGGATGCCGCCGCTGCTGCGTCGCCAGGTTTCGATCAGCGCATACGGCGCGGGATAGTGGTCCTTGCGCGCCTTGCGCGCGACCTGCTTGACCAGCATCGGCGCCAGCAGCTGGCGCACCGGCCAGGTGTTGGTGAACCAGCCGAGGAAGCGCTGCTTGAACGGGCGCCGGGTGCCGGCCAGCGCCAGCGCGGCGGCGGTGTCGATGAGTTCGGTCGGCGGCACCACGTCGTCGACCAGGCCCATCGCGCGTGCGGCCTGCGCCGACAGCGTGCGCCCGGTGAGCATCACGTCCATCGCCGCCGGCGCGCTGACCAGCCGCGGCAGGCGCACGCTGCCGCCCCAGCCGGGGTAGATGCCCAGCTTCACCTCGGGCAGGCCGATGCGCGTGGACGGATCGTTGCTGGCCACGCGATAGGTGCAGGCCAGCGAGATCTCGGTGCCGCCGCCCATGCAGAAGCCGTGGATCGCCGCGACGGTGGGGAAGGGCAGCTCGGCCAGGCGCTGGAAGGTCTGCTGGCCGCGGCGGATGGAGTCGGCGATGGTGCCCTTGCGGTCGAACTCGGCGAACTCGCGGATGTCGGCGCCGGCGATGAAGCCGCGCTCCTTCGCCGAGCGCAGCACCAGGCCCTTGGGCGGATCGATCGCCAGCCTCTCCAGCAGCGCGTCCAGTTCGATCAGCACGTCCTGGCCGAAGGTGTTGACCGATTCGTCCGCGCGGTCGAACGACAGCACCACCACGCCGTCCGGGCGCAGGTCGACCTGCCAGTGCTGGAAGCGCAGTCCATCGAGGCCAGCGAGCATGCGGGGCCATCCGTCGGGGTATGGAGTGGCCTTTATGATCCCGAGGAAGTTTCCCCGGCGTCAAATCGGCCCGGCGCAACGCCCGCTGAAGGCGCGTGCGCGGGCCCCGGCGCGGCCATGGCTTGCGGCATGGGTCCACCGCCCCAAGATGGAGCAGACTCGGGGGGCGGAACTTTCGTTCCCGTCGTTGGTCACAGCATCCGGTCGGACGGCCGGGCGAGAAGGAGCGCCAGGCCCGATGGCCGAGATCGATACCCAATCCCTGGACCTCGAGCTGGTCAAGCGCGTGCAGCGCGGCGACAGCGCGGCCTTCGACCTGCTGGTGCGCAAGTACCAGCACCGGATCGCGGCGCTGATCGGGCGCTACATTTCCGACTGGAGCGAAGTCCAGGACGTGGCCCAGGACACCTTCATCCGCGCCTATCGCGCGATCGGCAGCTTCCGGGGCGAC
>JAIUOJ010000016.1 GCA_020161335.1 Pseudomonadota bacterium | reverse complement strand
CGTGGCTGCTGCGGCGCGCACACGGCGTCGAGCAGCGCCTGCTGCTGTTCACCTCCGGCATCGCCGGCCTCAATTCCTCGGTGATGCAGAACCCGTCGGTGATGGCGCTGTACCTGCCGGTCGTCTCGCGCCTGTCCTCGCGCACCGGCATCAGCCTGTCGCGCCTGCTGCTGCCGGTGGCGGTGGCGATCGTGATGGGCGGCGCGCTGACCATGGTCGGCAACTCGCCGCTGATCCTGCTCAACGACCTGCTGGTCGCGGCCAATGCCAACCTGCCCTCCGGCGCGGCCACGCTGGAACCGCTGAACATGTTCGCGCCGGCGCCGATCGGCCTCACCCTGCTGCTGGCGGGCCTGGCCTACTTCCATTTCCGCGGCGACAAGCAGCTGCGCGGTGATGGCGACGCCAACGTCACGCCGGCGCGCACCGAAAGCTACTTCTCGCGCACCTACGGCATCGAGGGCGAGGTCCACGAACTCACCGTGACCGCCGACAGCCCGCTGGTGGGCATGACCTTCGGCGAAGCGGAGGCGCTGCACAACGCGCCGCTGCTGCTGGCCCTGCAGACCGGCAACGAGTCGCGGCTGGCACCGCCGGGCGACGCCCGCATCTGGGTGGGCAGCGTGCTCGGCGCGATGGGCCCGCGGCAGCAGGTGGCGGATTTCGCGCAGAACCAGTTCCTGCGCATGAATTCGCGGCTGCGCCACTTCGCCGACCTGTTCAATCCCAGCCGCGCCGGCATCTCCGAGGCGGTGATCCCGCCGACCTCGAAGTTCATCGGCAAGACCGCCGCGCAGCTGCAGCTGCGCCGCCAGCACGGCATCAGCCTGCTCGCGGTCAACCGCGACAAGACCGTGTTGCGCGACGACGTGCGCGACGTGCCGCTGCGCGCGGGCGACATGCTGGTGCTGCACAGCATCTGGCACGACCTCGACCAGACCGCGGCCAAGCGCGACTTCGTGGTCGTCACCGACTATCCCAAGGGCGAGCAGCGGCCGCACAAGTTCAAGATCGCGATGATCATCTTCGCGGTGACGATGCTGATCGCGCTGTCGTCCAAGGTGCCGACGTCGATCGCGCTGATGACCGGCGTGGCCGGCATGCTGGTGTTCGGCGTGCTGAAGATGGACGAGGCCTATTCGGCGATCAGCTGGAAGACGGTGTTCCTGATGGCCTGCCTGATCCCGCTGGGCTGGGCGATGGACAGCAGCGGCGCCGCGGCCTGGGTGGCCGGCCACAGCATCGAACGCCTGCCCAGCGGCCTGCCGATCTGGGTGATCGAACTGGCGGTCGCCGCGCTCACCGCCGCGTTCTCGATCGTGATCAGCCATGTCGGCGCGACGATCGTGATGGTGCCGCTGGCGATCAACCTCGCGCTGGCCGCGGGTGGCAACCCGACCGCGTTCGCGCTGATCGTCGCGCTGTCGGCCTCGAACAACTTCGTCACCCAGTCCAATCCGGTGATGTCGATGATCATCGGCCCCGGCGGCTATCGTCCGGCCGAACTGTGGAAGCTCGGCGTGCCGCTGTCGATGATCTACACCGCGATCGTGGTGCTGATGGTGAACCTGCTGTTCTGATCCGGCATCGCGGTTCCCGCCCCTGCGGGGAAGGTACCGAAGGTGGATGGGGCACGGCGAAGGCGCGAAACGGCGGGAGCGCCCTCCTCCGCGCCTTCGCGGCTGTTGCTTCCGCGAACGCGGGAACGGGTGCACACTTGGACATCGATACAGGACGTCGATGCAGGACAAGGAGGCGTGCGGTGCGAAGCTGGCGTGTCTGGATGTATGCCGCCCTGGCCCTGTGCCCGGTGATGGCCGCAGCGCAGGACGGCGTGATGATCGGCGGCGACAGCATGATGTGGTCGGTTCCCGACTACGGCAGCACGGCACTCGCGCAGTCGGTGATGCGTTCGGCCACCCGCGACCGCGCCTCCACCCGCCAACGGCCTGCCACGCAGGCGACCGCGCGGCCGCGCCCGACGGGACAAGGCCAGGATCTCCGGGTCCGCTACGATCCCGCGGTTTCGCGCCTGGCCGAGCGCGAATACCTCGACGCCCTGTCGCGCCGCGTCGGCAAGCCGGCGGCCGAACGCTTCGGCGACTACTTCCGCGCGCGGCCGCTGCACGGCCAGTTCGCGATCGCCGCCGGGCCTTACGGACTGCGCAAGGAAGACCTCGCCGACGTGACCGCCGCCTATTTCACCGTGATGTGGATGACCGCCAACGATGCGCCGCTGCCGACGAAGGCACAGGTCGGCGGCGTGCGCGGCCAGGTCGAAAGGCTGCTTTCCCGCCAGGACGCGGTGCCTGGTGACATGGCGCTGCGCCAGCGCCTGGCGGAGAGCATGATGTACAAGCTGGTGTCGATGATCCTGCTGCGCGAGGAAGCCCAGCGCACCGGCAATGCCCAGGCCCTGCGTGAACTTGCCGTCGCCGCCCGACGCGAAACCGGCAAGGGCTTCGACCTGGCCACGATGGCACTGACCGACGAGGGGCTGGTGCCGCGGCACTGAAGGACGCGAGCCCGGCACCGGCGCCGATGTCGGCACGATGGAGCGCGGCGCGCGCCGGGTCGCACCGGGCCGGCGTCAATCGTGCCGCAGCAGCACGTCGCCCTCGGCCGACACCTCCACCGCGACCGCACGCAGCGCTTCGCCGCGGCACGGGCCGGCGACGCAGGTGCCGCCCTCGAGTTCGAAGCTCGCACCGTGTGCGGCGCAGACCAGCAGCCCGTCCTTCGACTTCAGGAACTGGCCCGGCGACCAGTCCAGGCGGCGTCCGGCATGCGGGCAGATGTTGAGCCAGGCGCGCACCTGGCCGCCGTCGCGGTAGAGCAACAGCGATTCGGCATCGCCCTCGTCGACCGCGGCTTCCGCTTCGGCGAAGCCGCCATCGGGAATGGCGGCCAGTGCGATCAGGACCTTGCGTGGGGCGGGCGTGTTCATGACGGGGCGTTAACGATCCTGTTACAACTTCATGCCGGGGGCGCCCGATACTGGACGCCCGCAATTGTCGCACCCCCACGCCAATGGCATCGCCCTTCTTCCGCACCCTGCACGCCCGTTTCGACGGCTCCACGCTGCGTGGACTGCTGTTCTCGCCGCGCAAGCCGCGCAGCGCGCTGCTGCGCGTGGTGTTCGCGCTGCTCGGCGTGGCGATCCTGGCCGTCCTGCTGGTGGCCGCGCTGTTCGTGGGTGCCGCGATGATCGCGTTCGGCCTGCTGCGCAGCGCCTTCCGGCCACAGGCCAGGGTGCGGCCGGCCGCCGCGGACACGCTCGACGCCGAGTATCGCGTCGTCTCCAAACCCGCCCTGCGCTGAACCGCTTCGCGCCATGACGACCGACGTGGTGACCGCCGCGTCCGCGCCGCGCGTGCCGGTGCGCGGCGGCGGCCAGTTCCCGGTGCACCGCATCTACTGCGTGGGCCGCAACTTCGCCGATCACGCGCGCGAGATGGGCGCCACCGCGCCGGCGTCGAAGGCCGAACGCGGCACGCCGGTGTTCTTCATGAAGCCCGCCGATGCGGTCGTGGTCGATGGCGCGGTGTCCTATCCGCCCGGCACGCACGACCTGCACCACGAGGTGGAACTGGTGGTCGCGCTTGGCCGCGACGCACCCGCCGGTGAACTGCCGGTGGACGCGGCGCAGGCGCTGGTGTTCGGCTACGGGGTCGGGCTCGACCTCACCCGCCGCGACCTGCAGGCGGCGGCCAAGGCCAAGGGCCTGCCCTGGGACGTCGCCAAGGGATTCGACCAGTCGGCACCGCTGTCGCCGCTGGTCGCCGCGGCCGACGTCGGCGCGCTGGCGCCGCGGATGCTGTCGCTGGACGTCAACGGCGAACGTCGCCAGCAGTCCACGCTCGACCAGCTGATCTGGGACGTGCCCGAGATCCTGCACGAACTGTCGAAGCTCTACGCGCTGCGCGCGGGCGACCTGGTGTTCATGGGCACCCCCGCCGGCGTGGCCGCGCTGCAGCCGGGCGACGCCTGCGTGGCGCGGCTGGACGATGTGCTGGAACTGCGTTGCCACATCCGCGCACCGGCGGCATAGTGTGCCGCGACCGCGGGTGCCGCACGCAGGCCCCGCCGTTCCCACCCCGACAACCTGCGAGGAGATGCCGATGGGCATGGTGAGTGAGTTCAAGGAATTCGCGATGCGCGGCAACGTCATCGACCTCGCCGTGGGCGTGGTCATCGGCGGCGCCTTCGGCAAGATCGTGTCGGCACTGGTGGACAACATCATCATGCCCTTCGTCGGCCTGCTGACCGGCGGCGTCGACTTCTCGAAGTGGGCGTGGGTGCTGCGCGAAGCCTCGGTGGACGCCAGCGGCGCCGAAGTGCCCGCGCTGACGGTCGGCATCGGCAGCTTCGTCAACGCGATCATCCAGTTCATCATCGTGGCCTTCGCCATCTTCATGCTGGTCAAGGCGATCAATCGCCTGCACCGCAAGCCCGACGCCGCCCCGGCCGCGCCGCCGGAGGACGTGCTGCTGCTGCGCGAGATCCGCGACGCGCTCAGGAAGTAAGGCCTGCCGCCGTCCCTGCCGCGGGCCGCGGGCGTGCCAGGCCCGCGGCCCGTTCCTCGTGTTCCCGATGGACTTCCGCCCATGCACCGTCCCCTGCTTGCGCTCCTGATCGCCCTGCCCTTCGCCGCGAACGCCGCCGAGCCTCCGCGCGAAACCACGATCCCCGATGCGGCGCTGGAGACCGCCGCCGTGCTGCGCGCGCAGGCGCTGGCGGACGGCACCGCGATGGCGGTGATCGAATCGCTGACCACCGAGATCGGGCCGCGCCTGGCCGGCAGCGAGGCCGACGCACGCGCGGTGGCATGGGCGCAGGCGAAATTCCATGCACTGGGCTACGACAAGGTCTGGACCGAGCCGGTCACCTTCCCGAAATGGGAACGCCGCAGCGAGCACGCGCAGGTCCTCGGCGCGCATGCGCAGCCGCTGGTGGTCACCGCGCTCGGCGGCAGCCCGGGTGGCACGGTCGAAGCCGAGATCGTGCGCTTCGACAGCGTCGAGGCGCTGCAGGCCGCGCCGGCGGGCGCGTTGGCCGGCAAGATCGCCTTCGTCGACATGCCGATGGCGCGCGCCCGCGACGGCAGCGGCTACGGCAAGGCCGGCGCGGTGCGCGGCAAGGGACCGTCCGAGGCGATCCGCAAGGGCGCGATCGGCTACCTGATGCGCTCGATCGGCACCAGTCCGCATCGCGTCGCCAATACCGGCATCACGCGCTTCGACGACGGGCTCGCGCCGATCCCGTCGGCCGCACTGTCGCTGCCCGATGCCGACCAGCTCGCGCGCCTGCTGCGGCTGGGGCCCGTGCGCGTGCGCCTTGCGCTGGACTGCGGCTGGGACGGCGAGTACACGTCGCACAACGTGATCGCCGAGATGACCGGGCGCGCCGCGCCCGACGAGGTGGTGGTGATCGGCGGCCACCTCGATTCCTGGGACCTCGGCACCGGCGCGATCGACGACGCCGCCGGAATCGGCATCACCATGGCCGCCGGGCGCCTGATCGGCCAGCTGCCACAGCGGCCGAAGCGCACGATCCGCGTCATCGCGTTCGCCAACGAGGAGCAGGGCCTGCTCGGCGGCCGCGAGTACGCGCGTCGCCACGCCGCCGACGTCGCACGCCACGCCATCGCCGCGGAAAGCGACTTCGGCGCCGGCCGCATCTATGGCTTCAACACCAGCGCGCCCGCGCACGCGCAGGCGGCGGTGGCGCGCATCGCCGGGGCACTCGCGCCGCTGGGCATCGAACCGATGCCGGGCAAGGGCAGCGCCGGCCCGGACATCTCGCCGCTGGCCGCGATCGGCGGCGCCTGGGCCTGGCTTGGCCAGGACGGCACGCATTACTTCGACCTGCACCACAACGCCGACGACACCTTCGACAAGATCATCGCCGGGGACGTCGCGCAGAACGTGGCCGCGTACGCGGTCTTCGCCTACCTCGCGGCGGAAGCCGAAGGCGGCTTCGGGAGCCAGCCCAAGCAGGCCACGCCGTAGGCGAATCCTCAGCGCGCCGTCGATGCCATGACGCGCGCCTGCGCCCACTGCGCCAGCAGCACTGCCGTCGCTGACGCGACATTGAGGCTTTCGACTGCGCCGCTGCCGGGGATGGACACGCGCAGGTCGCAGGCCGATGCCAGTGCCTCGCCCATGCCTGCGCCTTCCGCGCCAAGCACGTAGGCCAGGCGTTCGGGCAGGCGCGTGGCGAAGACATCATCGCCACCGCGGACCACGGTCGCCGCCAGGGCGAACCCCGCCGCGCGCAGTTGCGCGATGGCCTCGCCGGCCCCGCCCATGCGCACCATCGGCACCGCTTCCGCGCCGCCTTCGGCGACGCGCGCCGCGGCCCCCGACAGCGACAGCGAGGAATCGGCCGGCAGCAGCAGCGCCGACACGCCGAAATGCGCCGCCGACCGCAGGATCGCGCCGAGGTTGTGCGGATTGCCCACGCCGTCCAGCCACAGCGCGCAGCAGGGACCATCCGGCAGGGCGTGCAGCCACGCATCCAGCGAGAGCGGCGCCTCTCGCAGCACGTCGGCCACCACGCCTTCGTGGTGGGTGCTCGCGGCCAGCTTGCGCAGCTCATCCTCGTCGTCGACCACGCGATAGCCGACGCGGTGGGCCGCGCACCATCTCAGCAACGGCTGCAGCTGCGGGATGCGGGCCTGCGACAGGTAGAGCTTGCGGATCGCGGCCGGCCGCCTGGCGAAGACCGCACCGATCGCATTCAGGCCATACAGGCGCAGTTCGCCGTCATGGCGTGGACGCGCGGCGGCGGCGGCCGCGGCCTGCGGGCGACGCACGGCCCAGGGCGAATCCCGCTCGGGGCGCTCCGGCGGCCGTCCGGCCAAGGCTCAGCCCCGGTTGCGCCAGAAATCGGCGTTGCGGATGCCCAATGCATCCGGATCGAAGGTCGGGTCGAGTCCCAGCTTCTTCTGCCGTTCGTAGTCGCGCAGCGCCTGCAGCGCCGGCTTCTGCAGGATCAGGATGGCGATCACGTTGAGCCACGCCATCAGGCCGACGCCGATGTCGCCCAGGGTCCACGCCATCGCCGCGTTGTGGTACGCGCCGAACACCACCATGCCGATGATGCCCAGCCGCAACAGCAGCGTCGCCAGCGGATGCGTCTTCTTCACCCCGGCGAGATAGGTCAGGTTGGTCTCGGCCATGTAGTAGTAGGCCATGATCGTGGTGAACGCGAAGAAGAACAGCGCCAGGGCCACGAAGCCCGCGCCCCAGCCCGGCAGCACCGATTCGACCGCGGCCTGGGTGAACTGCGCGCCCTCGGACGGCTGCACGCCGGGCACGCCGGTGAAGATCGCCTCGAGCTTCTGCTGGCCGTTCTCGGTGACCGAGCGGAAGGTGTTGTACATGCCGGTCGACAGCAGCAGGAACGCGGTGGAAGTGCATACCAGCATGGTGTCGAAGTAGATCGCGAATGCCTGCACGTAGCCCTGCTTGGCCGGGTGCGAGACCTCGGCCGCGGCCGCCGCGTGCGGGCCCGTGCCCTGGCCGGCCTCGTTCGCGTAGATGCCGCGCTTGACGCCCCAGGCGATGGCCTGGCCGATGATCGCGCCGAACGCCGCATGCGCACCGAAGGCGCTGGAGAAGATGTCGGCGAACATGTCCGGCACCTTGCCGGCATTGAGGATCATCACCGTCACCGCCATCAGGATGAAGGCCAGCGCCATGAACGGCACCACGAACTCGGCGAACGCGGCGATGCGCTTGATGCCGCCGAAGATGATCAGCGCCAGCACCGCGGCAACGGCCAGGCCGATCCACAGCTTCGTGCCGCCAGCCCCCCCGAGCGCCTCGCAGCCGGCGGTGCCGCACAGCACGTTGGTGGCGCTGTCGGCGATGGCGTTGGCCTGGACGCCCGGCAGCAGCAGGCCGGTGGCGATGACGGTGGCGACGGCGAACGTCACCGCGTACCACTTCAGGCCCATGGCCTTCTCGATGTAGTACGCCGGGCCGCCGCGGTAACGGCCTTCGGCATCCTTTTCCTTGTAGATCTGCGCCAGCGTGCACTCGATGTAGGAGGTGGATGCACCGAGGAAGCCCATCACCCACATCCAGAACACCGCGCCGGGGCCACCGTAGGCGATCGCGGTGGCGACGCCGGCGATGTTGCCGATGCCCATGCGCCCGGCCATCGAGATCGCCAGCGCCTGGAACGACGACACGCCCGCGTCGGACTTCTGCCCGGTCACGGTAAGCCGGCACATCTCGGCGAAGCCGCGCACCTGCATCACCCGCGTGCGCACCGTGAACCACAAGCCGGCGCCGAGGCACAGCGCGATCAGCGCATTGCTCCAGATGATGCCGTTGATCCAGCCAAGCACTTCTTCCACGGACGCTCTCCTGCGGGGCGGTTGGACGCTGCGGCCGGGCCGGCGAGCGCACGGGAAACGCGAAGATACCCGATTTCCAGGCGCCGGCCGCGTCCGCGGAGGCCGCCGGCGGCACTCAGCCGACGGTGTCGGCGAGCCGGCCGAACAGGCGCAGGTCGTGCAGGCACCCGCGCTTGCGCACCGCGCGGCGCAGCACTCCTTCCGCGACGAAGCCGTTCTTCTCCAGCACGCGCGCCGAGGCGAGGTTGAAGTCGAGCACCCCCGCCTGCAGCCGCGACACGCCCAAGGCCTGCTCGGCCCACGGCGCGAACACCGACACCACCCGCGTCATCACGCCACGCCCCCAGTGTGCCTGGCCGAGCCAGTAGCCGAGTTCCGCGCCGACCGCGCGCTCGCCCGCGAACGGACGCGCGCCGATCCCGCCGCAGGCCTCGCCGTCGATTTCGATGGCGAACACGGGATCGTCGAACCCGACCACGCGCCCGGACAGGAAGGCTTCGCCATCGGCCCGCGTGTACGGAAACGGAAAGCGGTCGCTGGTGCCGCGCGAAATCCGCTCGTCGTCGGCATGCCTGACCAGCGCATCGAGGTCGTCGATGCGCCATGGGCGCAGGCGCGTGCCGTCGCCCACATCGATGTTCGAGTCATGCCAGCGCATGGGCAGGCCTGTACGGGTGACGACCGCGATTGTAGGCGCGCCACCGCGCCACGGGCATCTGCCGCCATCCCGCATGCCCCGTCATCCTGGCGCGTAGCGTGCAAACGCCCGGCCGGATCCCGGCCTTCGCCGCGATGACGGCTGGCAACGGCACCGGAACATCGGTGCCCGCAACCCGCGAGAATGAAGTGCCGATGCGCGGTCTTCAGGCGTGCCCGCTGACCGCGGGCGTGTCCGCTTCCAGCTGTTCGAGCTTCTTCGCCAGCGCCTCGGGCGAACGCGTGAACGGTGCCAGCAACGCGTAGAACGCCGGCACGACGAAAAGCGTGAGCAGGGTCGCGAAGGCCACGCCCGAGATGATCACCACGCCGATGGTCGCGCGACTGGCCGAGCCCGGTCCGCCGGCGAGCACCAGCGGCACCGCGCCCATGATGGTCGCCGCGGCCGTCATCAGGATCGGGCGCAGGCGCACCGCCGACGCTTCGGCGATCGCTTCGTGCACGCTGCGGCCATCGTCGCGCAGCTGGTTGGCGAACTCGACGATCAGGATGCCGTTCTTGGCCGCGAGCCCGACCAGCATCACGATGCCGATCTGGCTGAACAGGTTGAGCGTGCCGCCGGTGATCCACAGGCCGATCAGCGCGCCCAGCACCGCGAGTGGCACGGTCAGCATGATCACGAACGGATGGATGAAGCTCTCGAACTGCGCGGCGAGCACCAGGTACACGATCAGCAGCGCCAGCGCGAACGTGACCAGGATCGCGCCACCGGCCTCCTGGTACTCGCGCGACTCGCCCTTCCAGTCGATCTGCGCGTGGTCGGGCAGTTCCTCGGCCACCACCTGCCGCGTCCACGCCAGCGCCTCGCCCATGGTGTAGCCGGGCGCGAGGCCGGCGCTGACCGTGATCGCGCGCAGCCGGTTGAAGCGGTTGAAGTTGCCCGGCTCGGCGATCTCGGTCAGCGTCACCAGGTTCGACATCGGCACCAGCGCGCCGTTGCCGGCGCGCACGAAGGTGTCGGCCAGGTCGGTCGGCGTCATCCGGTTCTCGCGCCCGGCCTGCAGCATCACGTAGTACTCTTCGCCGTCCTCCACGTAGGTGGTGACACGGCGCGAGCCCATCATCGTCTCCAGCGTGCGCCCGATCTCGGTCACCGGCACGCCGAGGTCGGCCGCGCGCAGGTGGTCGATGTTGACGCGCATCTGCGGCCGCGTTTCCTTGTAGTCCGAATCGGCGTCGAGCAGGTTCGGGTTGCCGGCCATGCGCTGCAGCACGCGGTCGCGCCACTCCGCCAGCTCGGCATAGTCCGGGCCGCCGAGCACCAGCTGGTAGCGCTGGCCGCCGCGCCCGCCGATCAGGCCGCCGGACGCATTGGCGCGCACCTGCACGCCCGGCAGCGCCGAGAGCCCGCCGCGCAGGCTGGCCACCACGTCGTCGGTGCTCTGCGTGCGCTGGCTCCAGTCGCGCAGGAACACGATCACCTGCCCGGTGTGCATCTCCTCGCTGCCACCCCAGCCGCGGGGCACGCGCGAATTGGCGCGCTCGATCGGGCCGTCGCCGCCGACCGCGTCGAGCACGATCTTCTCCACCTGCTGCATCTGCGCCACGGTGTAGTCGAAGCCGGCGCCTTCCGGGCCGTCCATCATCACGAAGAACCGGCCGCGGTCCTCGGTCGGCGCCAGTTCGCTGGGCACGCGCGCGAACAGCAGCGCCGCGGCAAGGCCGCACAGCGCCATCGCGGCCATCACCACCACCAGCAGGCGCCGCGACGGCATCGCCACCAGCCGCTCCACGCGCCGGCCGTAGCCGCTGCTCACCCGTCCGAGCTGGCGGTTGATCCAGGCGTTGAAGCCGGTCTGCTTCGTGTGCGGACGCAGCAGTTTCGAGCACATCATCGGCGTCAGCGTCAGCGCGACGAACGCCGACAGCGCGACCGCGCCGGCCAACGCCACCGACAGTTCGCGGAACAGGCGGCCGGTATTGCCTTCCATGAAGCCGACCGGCAGGAACACCGCCACCAGCACCGCGGTGGTGGCGATCACCGCGAAGGCGACTTGCGCGGTGCCGCGCTTGGCCGCGACAAGGGGCGGTTCGCCGAGGTCGACGCGACGCTGCGCGTTCTCGAGCACGATGATCGCGTCATCGACGACAAGGCCGATGCACAGCACCAGCGCCAGCAGGGTCAGCAGGTTGATCGAGAAGCCGAAGGCATACAGCGCGATGAACGCCGCGACCAGGCACACCGGCACCGTCACCGCCGGGATCAGCGCCGCGCGCAGGCTGCCGAGGAACAGCCAGATCACCAGGAACACCAGCACCATCGCCTCGCCCAGCGTCCAGTACACGCGCTTGATCGCGGCGTCGATGAAGGTGGTGCCGTCGTAGGCGACGAAGATGTCGGTGCCCTCGGGCAGGGTCTGCTGGATCACCTCGGCTTCGGCACGCGCGGCGCGGGCCACGTCCAGCGCGTTCGCGGTGGACGTGCGCACGATGCCGAGGCCCACGTTCGGCTGGCCGTTGCTGCGCAGGTAGGCGCGGCGTTCCTCGGGCCCCAGTTCCACCTTGGCCACGTCGCCCAGCCGGACCACGTAGCCGTCGTCGCCCTTGCCCAGCGGGATCTCCGCGAACTGCGCAGGCTGGTGGTAGGCGCGCTCCACGCGCAGGGTGAAGTCGCGCGTCTCGGATTCGATCCGGCCGGCGGGCAGTTCCACGTTCTCGCGACGCAGTGCGTTCTCCACGTCGCCGGCGGTGATGCCGCGCGCGGCCATCGCGTCGCGGTCCAGCCAGATGCGCATGGCGTAACGCTGGCCACCGCCGATCTGCACGCGCGCCACGCCGTCGAGCGCCGACAGCCGGTCGACGACGTAACGGTCGGCGTAGTCGGTCAGCTCCATCGTGTCCATCCGGGTCGAACTCATGTTCAACCAGAAGATCACGTCGGCGTCGGCCTCGACCTTGGCGATCTGCGGTGGATCAGCCTCCTCCGGCAGGCGGTTCATCACCCGGCTCACGCGGTCGCGCACGTCGTTGGCGGCGGCCTCGATGTCGCGGGTGAGGTTGAATTCGATGGTCACGTCGGCGCGGCCGTTGCGGCTCGACGATTGGATGGTGCGGATGCCCTCGATGCCGGCCAGGCCGTCCTCGAGGATCTGGGTGACGCGGGTCTCGACCACGGCGGCGGACGCGCCCGGATAGGTGACCTCGACCGAGACGATCGGCGGGTCGATGTTGGGCAATTCGCGCAGCGTGAGGCGCATGAAGGACATCGCGCCCAGTACCAGCAGCAGCAGGCTCATCACCACCGCGAACACGGGGCGCTGGATGGAGATGTCGGAGAGCTTCATCCCCGGTCAGCCCTGCGCGGCCGGCGCCGGCGCGGCCTCGGCCGGCGACGCCTTGCCCGTGGCGGGCTCGGTGACCTGCATCCCCGGGCGCAGCTTGCCGGTGCCGTCGACCACCACGCGATCGCCCGCGGCCAGGCCCTCGACCACCTCGACCTGGCCGGCGCGGCGCTCGCCGACCGCCACGATCGCGCGTTCGACGGTGTCGTCGTCCTTCACCCGCCACACGAAGGTGTCGCGCCCCACCTGCACCACCGCGATCTCCGGCAGCACCAGCGCCTCGCGCTGCGGGCGCGCCACCTGCACCTGCACCAGCATGCCCGGGCGCAGGTGCCGAGAGGCGTTGGGGAAGTCGCCGCGCACGGTGACCGCGCGGGTGGTGGCATCGACGCGCGTATCGATGCTCGAGACCGCGCCTTCAAACACCTCGCCCGGCCACGCCACGCTGCTGCCCTGCAGCCGCTGCCCCGTCGCCAGTTGCGACAGCTGCACCTCGGGCACCTGGAAGTCCACGTGCACGCGCGAGATGTCGTCGAGCGTGGCCACGACCGTACCCGGCGTGACCAGCGCACCGGGGCTGACCTGGCGGATGCCGAGCACGCCCGCGAACGGCGCGCGGATGCGGCGGTCGCCGATGTCGGCGCGCATCTGCGCCACGCGCGCCAGCGTGGCATCTCGGGTGGCGCGCTGCGTGTCCAGCTGCGAGCGCGCGATCAGCTGCTGCTGCACCAGTTCGCTGCCGCGGCGGAACTGCTGCTCGGCTTCCTTGGCCGCGGCTTCGGCGGCCTGCAGCGCCGCCTGCTGCTGGTTGCCCGACAGCGTGACCAGGGTTGCGCCGCCCGACACCTCGTCGCCACTCTCGAAATGCACGCGCTCGACGGTCTCGCTGACCTTGGCGGTGATCGTCACCGATTCGCGCGCCTTCACCGTGCCCGGCGCGGAAATGGTGTCGCTCCACGGCTGCATCGCCACCTGCTGCGTGGTCACCACCGCTGCGGGCACGCCGCCGCCCTGGCGCTCGCCGGCCCCGGCGCTGCGGTCACCGCATCCGGCCAGCGTGGCGACCACGCAGGCGGACAGCAGGAAGGGAAGCGGTCGGAACCGGGCGGGCATGGGCATCGGCGAGGGGGCGTTGGGGGAAACCGCCCGATTCTAGCGGCCCCGGGTGACGGCCGCGCATGCCGTTGGACGGGGGTGATCCGCCGCGAATGCGGGTCAACCCAGGCCGCGTCCGTGCGTTACGTCACGTTGGCGCGGGCGCGCCTTCAGTGCGCCGCCGCCGCATCGGTTGCCACGCCAGCGGGCGCGCGCGCCGCGCGCATCAGCAGCACCAGCGGCATCGCGCACACCGTGAGCCACAGCATCAGCTGGAAGTCGTTGGCATAGGCGATCGCCGCGGCCTGGCGCGTGACCTCCGCATTCAGCCAGGCGGCGCCGGACGCGGTGGCCGGATCCAGCCCCGGCGGCAGCAGCGTGGTCTCGGCGCCGAACGCCGGCACGCGCGCGGCGATCTCGGCGTGGTTGGTCTGCGTCCCGCGCGCGAGCAGCGTGAACACCACCGAGATGCCCACCGACGAGCCGATGTTGCGGATCAGGCTGAACAGGCCGGCGGCCTCGGTCCGCTGCGCCGGCTGCAGCGTCGAATACGCCACGGTGGAGATCGGCACGAACACCAGGCCCAGGCCGAAGCCCTGGACCACGCCCAGCCATACGATGTCGGTCATCGCCGCCTCGACCCCGAAACGCGTCATCCCGTGCAGCGACAGCGCCATCAGCGCCAGCCCGGTCAGGATCGGCCAGCGCGCGTCGATGCGGCCCAGCAGCCGGCCGACGATCATCATGCTCAGCATCGTGCCGATGCCGCGCGGCGCGAGCACCAGGCCGATGGTCAGCACCGGGTAGTTCATCAGGCTGCTGAGGTAAGGCGGCAGCAACGCCAGCGTGGCGAACAGCACGATGCCGATCACGAAGATCAGCAGGCAGCCGATCGCGAAATTGGCGTTGCGGAACAGGCCGAGGTCGAGCAGCGCGCGCTCTCGCCGGTTCCACCACCACAGGCCGTAGGCATACAGCGCGAGGAAGGCGACCGCGGCCTCGACCTGGATCTCGAGGCTGCCGAACCAGTCCTCGCCCTGCCCGCGGTCGAGCATCAGCTGCAGCCCACCGATACCCAAAGCGAGCAGCAGCAGGCCGGTGAAATCCAGCGGCCGCTGCTGCGGCACGTCCTTCTTCACGCTGGCGAGGATGCCGGCCAGCGCCAGCGCACCGATCGGCAGGTTGATCAGGAACACCCAGCGCCAGCTGTAGTTCTCGGTCAGGAAACCGCCGAGCGGCGGGCCGAGGATCGGGCCGATCATGATGCCCATGCCCCACAGCGCCATCGCCGCGCCGTGCTTCTCCTTCGGGAAGGTATCGAGCAACAGCGACTGCGAGATCGGCACCAGCGCCGCGCCGAACATGCCCTGCAGCAGGCGGAACAGCACCATCTCGCCAATGCCGTTGGCGATGCCGCACAGCAGCGAGGCCAGCGTGAAGCCGGCCACCGACACCACCAGCACGCGACGCCGCCCGAAACGGCCCGACATCCAGCCCGTGATCGGGGTGAGGATGGCCGAGGCGACGATGTAGCTGGTGAGCACCCACGCCACCTGGTCCTGGGTGGCCGACAGCGCGCCCTGCATGTCGGGCAGCGCGACGTTGGCGATGGTGGTATCCAGCGCCTGCATCAGCGTGGCCAGCATCACCGAGCCCACGAGCAGGCCGGTGCCGCCGGCGGCGGCGTGTTGCTTGAGTCGATCGATCATGGCGGCGACGCGCAGGCGCGGGCGCGCTTCAGTGCGCGGCGGCAGTCGGCGCGGTGGCGGTGGCGGCCTGGTCGCCGACCGCGTCCAGGTCGATCGTCACCCGCGCGCTCATGCCCGCGCGCAGCGGCGGCGCGTCCGCCGGCCGGGCATCGAGTTCCAGCCGCACCGGGATGCGCTGCACGATCTTGACCCAGTTGCCGGTCGCGTTCTGCGGCGGCAGCACGCTGAACTCCGCGCCCGACGCCGGTGCGATCGACGCCAGATGCGCCTTCCACTTCACACCCGGATAGCTGTCGACCTCGATCGTCGCCGGCTGGCCCACGCGCATCTTCGCCAGTTGGGTTTCCTTGAAATTGGCCTCGACCCACACCGGGTCGCTCGCCACCAACGGCATGGCGGTCTGGCCGACGTTGAGGTATTCGCCCACCTGCAGGTCGTGCAGGCCGACGATGCCGTCGACCGGCGCGCGCACCTCGGCATGCGCCAGGTCGAGCCTGGCCTTCTCCACCAGCGCCAGCGCGGCGCGGTACTCGGGCAGGTCGGTGGTCGGGGTGCCGACGCTGCCGCTGAGCGCGGCGGTGGCTTCGTTCTCGGTGGCGAGCGCGTCGGCAAGGTCGGTGCGCGCCTCGGCCACCGCGTGCCGCGCGTCGTCGACCATCTTCCGCGACACCAGCTGCTGGCGCGACAGGTCGGTCATGCGCTGCAGGTCGCGCTGCGCCCACGACAGCGTCTCGCGCGCGGCCTGGATCGAGGTGTGCGTGCCCTCCACCTTGGCGCGGCTGGCGCTGGCCGAGTTGGCCATGCGCGCAAGCAGCGCCTCGTTCTGCGCCAGCGCGATCTTCAGCGGATCGCTGTCGATGCGGAACAGCAGGTCGCCGCGCTTCACCGGCTGGTTCTGCTGCACCGCCACCTCGACCACGCGACCGCCGACCTGCGGCGCGACCAGGATGCGTTCGGCCTTGACGTAGGCGTTGTCGGTGTCGGCCTCGCGGCTCGACTGCCACCACTGCCAGCCGAAGAAGCCGGCCACCAGCAGCGGGCCGGCAATCCACAGCCAGCGCGGCACGCGGCGGCGCTTCGGCGCCTGCGGGGCGGCCGGCGAGGCCTCGGCCGGATCGGTGTGCTCGCTCATGCGGGGTGTCCTTCCTTGCGTGGGGCGGTGCCGCGACCGTCACGGTCGAGGCGCACCAGGTTGTCGCGGATGTGGCGCAGCGCCTGCAGCGTGGCCTCGACGTCGTCGTCGGACAGGCCTTCGAGGGCTTCGCTGCGCAGTTGGGTGGAGACGTCGACGATGCCATCCATCACCTGCATCGCCTGCGGCAGCAGGTGCAGGCGCCAGCGACGGCGATCATCGGGATCGGCCCGGCGCTCGACGAAGCCGGCCTTCTGCAGCCGGTCGACGACGCGCCCCACCGCGATCGGCTCCATGTCCAGTTCGTCGGCCAGTTCCACCTGGCTCAGGCCCTGGCGGTCATGGATGCGCTTGAGCGCGCGCCACTGCGCCCGGGTCAGGCCGAGATGGGCGGCACGTCGGTCGAACACCCGGCCGAACAGGCGGGTGAGGTCGGCAATGAGGTAGCCGAGGGTCGGATTGGCGGGGTCATGCTGCATCGCGGCAAATAATAGATGCTTAAGCATCTATATGCAAGGCATGCATTTTAGTCGTCGCCTTGCGGTGCGCGGCTGTTCAGGCGCACCCGGGACGGCGGGCTGGGATGGCCGGCACGGGCCACGCGGCCCCATGCAGGACGCCGGCGTTCGCCGGCGTCTGCGGTCGAGCGGGGCCCCGGCAGAGCCCCCCGGGGGCGGGCCGGATCAGGCCGCCTTGCGGCTCCAGCGGCCCTGCGCCGCCAGGCCGTTGTCGCGGGCCCGGGCGAAGACCGTCTCCTGCGCCTTGGCGACGTTGCCGGCGAGATCCTGCGACCAGATCCTGAGCGCCGCCGACTGCATCGCGCGCCCGTAGGAGAACGACAGCGGCCACGGGTGCGGGCCCATGCGGTTCATCGCGTCGAGGTGCGCGGTCGCGGCCTGGTCGTCCTGGCCGCCGGACAGGAACACGATGCCGGGCAGGATCGCCGGCACCGACGATTTCAGGCACATCAGCGTGGCTTCCGCCACGTCCTCGACCGTCGCGGTCTCGCCGCTGTCCTGGCCCGGCAGCACCATCGACGCCTTGAGGATGGTGCCTTCCAGCGCGACGTTGTTGTTGTACAGCGCGTCGAACAGCGAGCGCAGCACCACCTCGTGCACCTCGTAGCTGGTCTCGATGTCGTGGTCGCCGTCCATCAGCACTTCCGGCTCCACCATCGGCACCAAGCCCTGTTCCTGGCACAGCGCGGCATAGCGCGCGAGCGCGTGGCTGTTGGCCTCGATGCAGGTGCCCGACGGCGTGCCGTCGCCGATGGTGATCACCGCGCGCCACTTGGCGAAGCGCGCACCCAGCTTGTAGTACTCCTCCAGCCGCTGGCGCAGGCCGTCCAGGCCTTCGGTGACCCGCTCCCCGGGGAACCCCGCCAGTGCCTGCGTGCCCTTGTCCACCTTGATGCCGGGGATGATCCCGCTCGCGGCCATGACCTGGGTGAACGGTACCCCGGCCTTGGTCGACTGGCGCAGGGTTTCGTCGTAGAGGATCGCGCCGCTGATGTAGTCGCCGAGCTTGGGCGTGGCCAGCAGCAGCTCGCGATAGGCGCGGCGATGCTCCTCGCTGTTGGCGATGCCGACACCTTCGAAGCGCTTGGCGATCGTGTTCGTCGACTCGTCGATCGCGATGATGCCCTTGCCCGGTGCGACCAGCGCCTGGGCGGTCTCGGCCAGCGTTTCGATGCTCATGTCGGGACGTCCGGCCATCGGCGGAAAAGGGGCGGGATTATAGCCCCGTTCGTCCACGCGCCTGCGACGGGAGCAACCACGCGCGCGTCGCAGCGAAACGCAACGCCAGGCCCCGTCGGTACCGACAACAGTGCCCTCGCTCCGGACCGTTCCTAGCCACCGGCGCGCATGAACGCGCCCAGGTCCTCGATGCGGCAATGCGCATGCCAGTCGACGGCGCCGCCGCTGCGCTGCTCGATCACGCCGAATCCCATCGGCACGGACGCGAAGCCGGGGAAGGCCGCCGGATTCTCCGGACCCGGTCGCCACCGCCAATGCTTGAGCACCGCGACGACGGCGGAACCAAACTGCCGGATCGTTTGCCTGCTCGGCTGGTTCGAGCCCGACTTGAGGATCCGGAACCGCTCCGGAATGCCTTGCGCACTGATCACGAAACCCACGTTCACGCAGCCTTCGATGCCTTGTTCCAGCAACCCCTGCGGGTACCGCGGCACACGCTTTGCATCGCGGTTGATCTCCAACTGCCAGTAGCGCCCGCCATCCCCCCGTTCGACGACAAGCACCTCTCCCGGCGAGAGACCTTGCTCTTCACCTTCATCCTCGACCGCAGGTACCGCGTGCGCCATCGATTGCACCGCGAGCAGACCGGCAACCCCGACCCAAGCCCAAGAGGCGCCACGGCGACGAACATCCTTGTCGATGCCATGCATTCAAAGCTCGCCCAGGCCCTCGGCGCGGCCGTCGGTGCCGATCTGCAGCAGGCGCAGGGTGTTCGTGGCGCCCTTGGTTTCCATGTGCTCGCCGCTGGTGAACACCACGCGGTCGCCGGGCACCAGCAGGCCGGCCTCGACCAGCTTGCGGATGCTGCCGCGCGCGGCCTCGCGCGGGGTCTGGCCGCGGCTGTCGTAATCCATCGGGAACACGTCGCGCATCATCGCCATGCGGTGGCGGGACCCTTCGGAACGGGTGAAGGCATAGATCGGCGCACCGGCGCGGAAGCGCGACAGGTAGCGCGCGGTGCCACCGGACTCGGTCATCGCCACGATCGCGCGCACGCCGATGTGCGCGCTGAGGAACATCGTGGCCATCGCGATCGCCTGGTCGGCGCGCTCGAGGTTGCGCTGGGCCTGTTCGAAGTTCGTCTCGTGCGAGAACTGGCGCTCGGCACCCACGCAGATGCGCACCATCGCCTCGACCGCGCGCAGCGGGAAGTTGCCGGCGGCGGTCTCGGCCGACAGCATCACCGCATCGGTGCCGTCGATCACCGCATTGGCCACGTCCAGCACTTCGGCGCGCGTCGGGATCGGGCTGTCGACCATCGACTGCAGCATCTGCGTGGCGGTGATCACCACCTTGTTGCGCGCCAGCGACTCGCGGATGATCTTCTTCTGCAGGCCCGGCAGCTCGGCATCGCCGATCTCCACGCCGAGGTCGCCGCGCGCCACCATCACCACGTCGCTGGCATCGATGATCTCGGCCAGGTTCTCGATTGCCTCGGCACGTTCCACCTTGGCGACCACCGCCGCATCGCTGCCGTGCGAACGCGCGATCGCGCGCGCCTCGTTCATGTCGGCCGCGTTGCGGCAGAACGACACGGCGATGAAATCGACGCCGATGCCGGCCGCGATGCCGATCAGCTCGCGGTCGCGCTCGGTCAGCGCGCCCAGCGACAGCCCGCCGCCCAGCTTGTTCACGCCCTTGCGGTCGGACAGCACGCTGTCGTTGAGCACAGTGTTGATGATGCGCTGGCCTTCGATGCGCTCCACCTGCAGCTGCACCATGCCGTCATCGAGCATCAGCACGTCGCCAGGCGACAGGTCGCCGGGCAGGCCGAGGTAGCTCACGCCGACCTCGTGCTGGGTGCCGGGCGGTGCGTCCGCGCTGGCCAGCAGGTCGAAGCGGTCGCCGGTCTTGAGCGACACCTTGCCCTCGGCGAAGCGTTCGACGCGGATCTTCGGGCCCGGCAGGTCGGCGAGGATGCCCACCTCCACCCCGACGCGCGCCGCGGCCTCGCGCACCGCCTGCGCCCGGTCGACCTGCCCGGACGGATCGCCGTGCGAGAAGTTCAGGCGCACCACGTTGACGCCCGCGCGCAGGATCGCGTCGAGGACGCCCGGGCGATCGGTGGCAGGGCCAAGCGTGGCGAGGATGCGGGTACGGCGCTGGTGTTCGGACATGGGCCTGGAACCGGTGGCAGTCGAGGGAAGTGCGGGGGCGCCGCACAAGCCCGCTATCCTAGCCGAGCCCGATGGCGATATCGCACATGTCCAGCGACGTCCACGCCCTGCTCGCGCGCCTGCCCGGCTTTCCTGTCCTGGCAGGACAACGCGTGCGCCTGCGCGGCCCGGGCGCGGCGGACGCCGACGGCGTGTTCGCGCTGTTCTCCGACCCGGCGGTGATGCGCTACTGGACCAGCGTGCCGATGCAGGTCCGCGCGCAGGCCGAGGGCAAGGTGGAGGAGATGTGCACGGAGTTCACGCACCGCGACAGGATTCACTGGCTGGTGACCGAGCGCCGCGGCGATGCCGTCATCGGGAGTTGCTCGTTGTTCCGGTTCGACGCGCGTCGCCGCCTCGCCGAGATCGGCTATGCCCTGCGCAGCGACCACTGGGGCCGCGGACTGGCGACGGAGGCGGTGTCGCTGGTGCTCGACTGGGGGTTCCACGCGCTGGCCCTGCGGCGCGTCGAGGCCGACATCGACGCGCGCAACGATGCCTCCCGCCGCCTGCTGGCGCGCCTGGGCTTCCAGCGCGAGGATCCGCCCAGGCCGCGCTTCATCGCTGGCCACACGCTCGCCGATGCCGAGGTCCATGCCTTGCCCGCGCAGGCATGGCAAGCGCGCGGGCGATGACCCGGCGTCAGCCGCGTGCGTCGAGCGCGGCCACCGCGGGCAGGGTCTTGCCCTCGAGGAATTCGAGGAAGGCGCCGCCGCCGGTGGAGATGTAGGACACGTCGCCGGCGATGCCGTACTTGTCGACGGCCGCCAGGGTGTCGCCGCCGCCGGCGATCGAGAACGCCTTCGATGCGGCGATCGCGCGCGCCAGGGTCTCGGTGCCCTTGCCGAAGGCGTCGAACTCGAACACGCCGACCGGGCCGTTCCAGACCACCGTGCCGGCGGAAGCGATCAGCGCCGCGTAGCGCGCGGCGGTCTCCGGGCCGATGTCGAGGATCAGGTCGTCGTCGGCGACCGCGTCCACCGGCTTCACCGTGGCCGGCGCGTCGGCGGCGAAGGCCTTGGCCACCACCACGTCGGTCGGCAGCGGGATCTCGGCGCCGCGCGCCTTCGCATCGGCATCGATCTTCCGCGCGGTACCGACCAGGTCGGCCTCGTACAGCGACTTGCCCACCGCGTGGCCTTCGGCGGCGATGAAGGTGTTGGCGATGCCGCCGCCGACGATCAGCTGGTCGACCTTGCCGACCAGGCTGGTCAGCAGTTCCAGCTTGGTCGAGACCTTGCTGCCGGCGACGATCGCCAGCAGCGGACGCGCGGGGTTGGCGAGCGCCTTGTCCAGCGCATCGAGTTCGGCCATCAGCAGCGGGCCGCCGGCCGCGACCGGCGCGAAGCGGATCACCCCGTGCGTGGAGGCCTGCGCGCGATGCGCGGTGCCAAAGGCGTCCATCACGAACACGTCGCACAGCGCGGCGTATTTCTTCGACAGGGCCTCGTCATCCTTGCCCTCGCCGACGTTCATGCGGCAATTTTCCAGCAGCACGATGCTGCCCGGCGCCACCTCCACGCCGTCCACCCAGTCGCGCACCAGCGGCACCTCGGTGCCGAGCAGCTCGCCCAGCCGCTTCGCCACGGGCGCCAGCGAATTCTCCGCGCTCCACTCGCCTTCCTTCGGCCGGCCGAGGTGCGAGGTGACCAGCACCGCCGCACCCTTCTCCAACGCCAGCTTCAGCGTGGGGATCGACGCGGTGATGCGCTGTTCGGAGGTGATGCGGCCGTTGTCGTCGATCGGCACGTTGAGATCCTGCCGGATCAGCACGCGCTTGCCGGAAAGATCAAGGTCGGTCATGCGGAGGATGGTCATCGGGCTACTCGCAACGGGTCGAGGAAAAAGTCTGGACAACGCGCCATCCATGGCGTTGCAGGATCGGCTTCGGAACCACCGGCCCGGCCATCCATGGCCGGTCGCTCGCCGGCGTGGACTGCCGATAGGGCAGTCCACTCATGCCGGCTCGCCCTGCCGGATCAGCACGCGCTTGCCGGAGAGATCGAGGTCGGTCATGCGGAGGATGGTCATGGATGCGCCGTCGCCGTGGGTTCCCGGCTATTGTCGTCGTCACCCGCAAGGCAGGCAAACGGCCTTGCCGGGATCGGCGTGGCGGTGATCGGCCTGTTTCGCCGTTCGCCGCGCCGCCGACGCCTTCTCGATCCACTGGACCCTGCCGATGCCGCCACATCCGCCACTGCGCTTCCTGGCACCGGCCATCGACGTCGTCTCCGGCCTCGCCTGCGTGGTGGTCTGGATCGCGCCGCACGCCTTCGGGCCCCACGCGGTGAAGACGATCGTGGCGATGATGCTGATGGAGTTCGTGCTGGTGCACGGCGCCGGCTTCTTCGCGATGGTGCCGACGATGGCCGGCGGGCAACGCTGGCAGCGGGTGCTGGCCACGCTCGGCCTGTCCGCGTTCTACCTGCTGTTCGTGCTCGCGATCTGCATCGGCTTCGGGCAGTGGTGGCCGCTGCCGGTGTTCGCGTGGCTGGTGGGCGGCAAACTGCTGTGGATCGCCAGCAACCAGGCCGCCGACGCGCGCGAGGCGAACCGGCAGGTCGGCACCTGGGCGTTCTCGGTGGTCGCCTACCTGGCGGCGGTGTTCGGCGCCGTGGTGTTGCCCCTGCCACGACTGGGCCTGACGCCGGCGGTGGTCGCCGGCCTGCAGCTGCCCGGCGGCGGCGAATGGATCGAGCGACCGCACACCGCCGTGGCGGGAATGGCGTTCTACTTCTTTGCGCTGGCCGCGTTCAAGGTGTTGCTCGCGCGCAGGCACGGCTGACGCTCGCGACAACGCTCACGACGATGCGCGCGGCTGCCGCAGCAGGCTGAAGGCAAACCCCGCGACCAGCGCGGCGCCGGCGACCAGCAGGCCCCACAGGATCCATGAACGCCAGTCGCGCGGCTCCGGGGCGGGCTGCAGCGCGCGATCGCCGGCCAGTGGCTGCGCCGCGCCCAGCGTGGCGACGGCCGGCTGCCACGATGCGCCGCGGGCGCCGCGGATCGCGTCCAGCGAACGCGCCACCGGTGCGTCGCCGCGCGCTGCCCGCGCGCTGCCGGCCACGAGGCGGTACGGCGGCGTGCCCTGCGCGACGAACACCAGCGCCTCCGGCCGCCAGCCCAGGCGCAGCGCAGGCGCTTGCGGCGACGGCACGCGGCCCACCAGCTTCCAGTGGCGGTCGCGCACGCGGCGATCGAGCGCTTGCGGCGCGGAACGCTCGTCGGCGCCGATGCGATAGCTGATCCACGGCCCGGCACGACGCTGCCACGGCGCCTCGGCATCGTCGCGGCTGTACAGCGTCCATTCGCCGGTACTGTTGCCGGCCAGCTGCACGTCGGCGCTTTCGACCGGGAAGCGGCCATCGAGGTCGAACTCGTAATGCACCACGCCGCGCTCCTCGACGGCCCGGCCGGCAAGCGATTGCCAGAGCGGATCGGGCGCGGTCGCGGCCCGGCGCAACTCGGCTTCCACGCCGGTCAGGCGCAGCGCGCCGGTGCCGCCGGCCGGGGTGAGCCGCAGGTACTTCGCCTGCGCGTCGACCGGCAGGCGACGCTGCTGCAGGCGCTCGCCGTCGCGCGCGAGGTCGAGCAACGGGGCCTGCGATTGCAGCAGGCGCCAGTCGCGGAGATCGTCGCTGCCCTCGATGCGGTAGCGACGATCGATGCTGCCCGCCTCCGGCGCCCACTCGAGCCACAGCGCCGCGACCGGCTCGCGCAGCGCGCTGGCGTCGACCAGCCAGCTGCCTCCGTCGCCGGCGTCGGCCGTGGTCGCGCCGGACAGCCGCGTCTCGACGCGACGCACGCTGCCGTCGGCGTCGCGCTCGACCGACATCGCGATGTCGCCCGTGCGCTCCGCCAGCGGCTGCGGCAGCGCGAACCAGCGCAGCGGCAGGCGCCGCGTGCCCGCGTCCGGCGCGGCGTCCGGCGCGAACAGCTGCGCGGGCACCGCAATGCCCTCGGCGTTGAGCACGTCGACGTCGTGCAGGCCCGGCGACCGCGCCGCACCGTACACCGCCGCGTCCAGTTCGACCCGATAGGCGCCGGCATCGGCCTCCGGCGTGGCCAGCGGCCACTGCCACGCATAGTCGTCGGCCATAGACGCCAACGCCAGGCAGGGGACCAGCACCAGCGCCCACGCGCTTCGACCACCCCACGTCGACCGGATCATGCCTGCGCCTCCTCGGGCGTCGTCGATGCGGCGCGCGGCGGCGCCGGCGCGAAATAGCCGACCACGGTGCACAGCAGGCCGTAGGCGATGAACGAGCCGATGCCGAGCGGACCGCCCAGGTGCTGGCGATCGACCAGCAGCAGCTTCGCCAGCACCACGCCCATCAGGATCGCGCCGACCAGCCACAGCGTGCGCTGCCCGCGGCGCGACCCGGCGATCCAGCCGATCACGCCGAGCAGGCTCCAGACCACGGTGAGGCTGGTCTGCGCCAGGCTGCTCGAAACCAGGCCATCGCCCCAGCCGATGCCGCCGAGGTGGTGCACGGCGCGCAGCGTGACCATGGTGATCCAGACGAAGCCGGCCAGCGACAGCAGGGTCACGCGCGCGGCGCGCAATGGCTGCGGCGCCGCCTCCGACCACAGCCAGCGCGCCAGCAGCACCAGCGCCGCCGCCTGCAGCAGCTCCAGCGGGTTGAGCAGCGGGATCCACGGCAGCGGCGTGGCCGCGCCCGGCGCGAACTGGGTGAGCGTCCACCACAGCGCCAGCACCGCGAAGGCCGCGACCTGCAGCGGCATGCGCAGCGCATCGAAGCCCGCGCCACGCGGCACGCGCAGCAGCGGCCAGGCGCGCATCGACGCCACCACCAGCAGCAGCCAGGGCAGCACCACCGCGGCCAGCAGCCAGCCATTGGCCAGTCCGGCCTCGTCCGCCACCCACAGCGCGAACAGCGACAGCACCGACGGCCAGACCATCCACCACGCGAACTGCGCGGCGTCGCCGATCCGGTCCTCGTCCGCGCGCAGGCACACCAGGCCGCGCATGCCGAGCACCGCGAACACCAGCCAGGCCCACGCGCCATGCCCGCCGAACGGCTGGTCGTGGATCGCGGTCTGCGCCAGCGCGATCGGGATCGCCGCCAGCAGCGCCAGCAGCGTGGTGATCGCCAGGGCCCGCGCCGGGCGCAGGCGATGCACTTCCGCGGCGATCCAGCCGGTCGCGGCCACCGCCGCGAGCAGCACGTCGACGCGGGCGTCGTCGTCGACGAAGCGCCAGACCTCGTTCAACACCGTACCGCCCCACCACGCCAGGCCCCACAGGTAGTAGCCCAGCGCGATGCGCGCATCGCCGTCGGCGCGGTACCACCAGGCGCTGGCGAAGCCGGCGAGCGCGATCAGCAGCGCGCCCATGAACGCCGGGTTGGCGATCGCGCGTGCATCCGGCGGCAGCACCGTCGACAGGCCAAGCGTGAACGCCAGCGCCGCCGCCAGCTGCAGGCCGAACCCGGTCCACTGCGGCAACAGGCGCTGCTGGCGCAGGCCCAGCCACACCAGCGCCGCGCCCTCGAGCGCGAACACGCTCGCGGTCGCGCGCGCCGACAGCGCCAGCGGCACCGACAGCGTGGCGAAGCCCACCGACAGCAACGCGTAGGCCTGCGCGAGCACGTCGTAGCCGCTGCGGCGGCGCAGCGCCCACGCCAGCACCGCGTAGATCGCCGCCAGCCCCAGCGCGCAGAACGCCAGCGGCATGCGCTCGCCGTCGAGCAGCGCGGCCTGCAGCGCGAACGCCACCAGCGGCGTGCCGAACAGCAGGCAGCCGTCGATCAGGTCGCGCCGGCCAGGCGGGCGGCGGCGCGCGTACAGGATCGGGATCAGCAGGTAGAACGCGAAGAACAGCACCAGGAACGGCTGCGTGCTGGCGAGCTTCTCGGGCGAATACGACAGCACGCCCCACAGCGTGCCGATGCCCCAGGTGAACACGAAGCCGAGCAGGTTGAGCACCCGCCACGACTTCTTCCACGCGATGCCGAAGATCGCCGCGTTGAGCACCGCGTAGTACGAGAACAGCGCGACATGGTTGCCGCTGCCGGTCGACAACCAGATCGGCGCGAGGAAGCCGGCCAGCAGGCCCAAGACCGCCAGCGTGCGCGAATCCTGCAGCACGGCGAGCACGCCGATGCCGGCGATCAGCACGATGCTCAGGCCGAACGCGGCGCCGGCCGGGATCATCCCGTACATCTTGAACGCGGCGAACACCACCAGCAGCAGCACGCCGATCGCACCGCCCTGCAGCGCCAGCGCGAACGCCGGCTTGTCGACGCGCTTGCGCCAGCCGAACACCAGCCCGGCCAGCGCCGCGGCCGCCACGCCGGCCAGGCGCAGCTCCATCGGCAGGCGGAACCAGCCCTGGTCGCTGCCGTACTTGAGCAACGAGGCCACGCCCGCCAGCAGCACCAGCATGCCGACCTTGACCGGCACGTTGCCGACGGTGAACCAGCGCTTCACCGCGCGCAGCGCGACCTCGACCAGGTTCGGCGGCGGTGGCGACGCGGGCGCCACGCGGTCCGGCGCCGCAACGGTGGGGGTCGCGGCGCGCGGCGGCAACGGCGGCGGCGCGCCCGCGTCAGGAGTGGGCGCGGCAGCGCGCGACGGCGCCTCGGGCGCCTGCGCGGCCACCACCGGGGGCACGAAGGGAGGTGTCGCCACGGCCTCGCGCGCCGGCGTCGGCCCGGCGGCGACCTCCCGCGGTTCCGACGGCGCGGCCGCGGGCCGCGCCACGCTGTCGGCGGTGCCCGGCCCGCGCAGGTCCGCGGCATCGGCCGTGCGCACCCGCAGCGCGCCGACCGCCTCCTCGAGTTCCGCCACCCGGCGCTTCAGGCCGCTGATCGAGACCAGCGCCACCACCAGCAGGAACGGCACGGCGAGCAGCGCCAGCACCAGCAGGGTCAAGAGTCCTTCCATCGCGCTTCCCCAATGCCCCCAAGGGCATGTTGCCGCCACCTTAACGGGCTGGCCGCCGAACACAAGAAGCCCCGCGCGGGCGGGGCTTCGGGTATCGCCTGGTGCTACCGCGGGATCACTTGCCCGCGACCACCCGCACCATTTCCAGGCACTTGTTGGAGTAGCCCCACTCGTTGTCGTACCAGCTGACGATCTTGACGAAGGTCGGGTCGAGCGCGATGCCGGCCTCGGCGTCGAAGATCGAGGTGCGCGCATCGCCGCGGAAATCGGTGGCGACCACCTTGTCCTCGGTGTAGCCGAGGATGCCCTTGAGCGCGCCTTCGCTCTGCGCCTTCATCTCGGCCTTGATCTCGTCGTAGCTGGCCGGGTTCTCGAGCTCCGCGGTCAGGTCGACCACCGACACGTCGCTGGTGGGGATGCGGAAGCTCATGCCGGTCAGCTTCTTGTTGAGCGCCGGGATCACCACGCCCACGGCCTTGGCCGCGCCGGTGCTGGACGGGATGATGTTCTCGAGGATGCCGCGGCCGCCGCGCCAGTCCTTGTTGCTGGGGCCGTCGACCGTCTTCTGGGTGGCCGTCGCCGCGTGCACGGTGGTCATCAGGCCGCGCTTGATGCCCCACTTGTCGTGCAGCACCTTGGCGATCGGCGCCAGGCAGTTGGTGGTGCAGGACGCGTTGGAAATGATCGCCTCGCCCTTGTAGGTCTTGTCGTTGACGCCGTAGACGAACATCGGCGTGTCGTCCTTCGACGGCGCCGACAGGATCACCTTCTTCGCGCCCGCATCGAGGTGCTTCTGCGCGGTCGCCTTGTCGAGGAACAGGCCGGTCGATTCGATCACCACCTCGGCGCCGACCTCGTCCCACTTGAGGTTGGCCGGGTCGCGCTCCTGGGTGAGGCGCACGCGCTTGCCGTTCACCACCAGGGTGCCGCCATCCACCGAGACCTCGCCCTTGAACCGGCCGTGCACGGAGTCGTACTTCAGCATGTAGGCGAGGTAGTCGGGTTCGAGCAGGTCGTTGATGCCGACGATCTCGATGTCGTCGCCGAAGTTCTGGACCGCCGAACGCAACACGTTGCGGCCGATGCGGCCGAACCCGTTGATGCCTACCTTGATCGCCATGGCGCGGGGACTCCCGGAGTGTTGGGTGGAACCCGGGATTCTACCAGCCCCGCGCGGGCCGCCCGGGCGCGCCGGATCGTTGCAGCCGCAATGATCCTGATCAAGGTGGGCGCCCGCGCGCCGCACCAGACTGGGCCGAACCCAGAAGGAGCAGACCCGTGAAATCCCGCATCCCCGTCCTCGCGCTCGCGGCGCTGGCCGCCGCCGTCGCCCTGCCCGCCGCCGCCCAGTCCAAGGGCGAGTGGACCCTGGGCGTCGGCGTCCACAACGTCGATCCCAAGTCGAACAACGGCCGGCTCGACGCCACCGCCCTCGAGCTGGGCGTGCTGCCGCCGACCCGGGTGGGCAGCAGCGCCCGCCCGACGATCACCGCCGAGTACTTCGTGCGCGACAACCTCGGCATCGAGGTGCTGGCCGCGCTGCCGTTCCGCCACGACATCGACATCGAGGGCGTCGGCAAGGTCGGCAGCACCAAGCACCTGCCGCCGGTGGTCTCGCTGCAGTACCACTTCGCCAACCACAGCAAGGCGACCCCGTTCGTCGGCATCGGCCTGAACTACACCACCTTCTTCAGCGAGGACACCACCGGCGCCCTCGCCGGCACCCGCCTCAAGCTGGACGATTCGTGGGGACTGGCCGCGCACGTCGGCGTGGACTTCAAGATCGGCGAACGCGGCGCGCTGCGCCTCGACGCGCGCTGGGCCGACATCGACAGCGACGTCTCCGTCAACGGCGTCGACATCGGCACCGCCAACATCGATCCACTGGTCTACGGCGTCGCCTGGGTCACGAAGTTCTGACCCGGGGATCCCCCCATGGACGGGGGCGCGAGTGGGCGGGCGTGTCGGTTAGAGTTGCCGGCATGACCCGCCCGTTCGCGTTGTGCTGCCTGCTGTTGCTGCTGATCGCCCTGCCCGCGCAGGCATGGCGCCCGCTCGGCCACCGCATGGTGGCGAGGCTGGCAGAACCCCGGCTCACGCCGCTGGCGCAGGCCGAAGTCTCGCGCCTGCTGGCGACCGAGCACCTGCATTCGCTGGCCGATGTCGCCAACTGGGCCGACGAACTGCGCGAACGCGACCCGCAGCTGGGGCGACGCAGCGCGAAATGGCACTACGTCAACTTCAGCGGCGACGACTGCCGCTACGACGCCGCGCGCGATTGCCCCGGCGGCGATTGCGTGGTCGCAGCGATCGACGCGCAGGCGGCGATCCTCGCCGACCGCACCCGCGACGATGCCGCGCGCCTGCAGGCGCTCAAGTTCGTGGTCCACTTCGTCGGCGACGTCCACCAGCCGCTGCACGCCGGCAACGGCCACGACCGCGGCGGCAACGACGTGCAGGTCCACTACCGCGGCAAGGGCACGCACCTGCATGCCCTGTGGGACCTCGACATGCTCGCCGCGGCCCGGCTCGACGAGGACGCCTACGTGCGGCGCCTGTCGTCGCCGGTCCCGGCCAGGGCGGCGGGTGTCGTGTCGCCGGCCGCCTGGGCGGAACAGTCGTGCCGCATCGTGCGCACGCCGGGCTTCTATCCGCGCCGCGCCAAGGTCGACGATGCCTACCTCGCCCACCATCGCGCCACCGCCGAACGCCAGGTGCAGCTGGCCGGCGCGCGCCTCGCGGCCCTGCTCAACGCCACGCTCGACTGAGCGGGGCGCCGGGATCAGTCGTTGCTGTCGGGCAGGCCGAGGCGCGCGCGCACGTCGGCTTCCAGCACGGGACTGGACAGCCCGGCCGCGCGACCGAAGGCAAGCGCGTCCACCGGCGTCATCGCGCCGTGCTGCGCGGCCGCCAGCGCCAGCAGCGCCCCTGCGCGGTTGGCCGAGGCACAGTGCACCAGCACCGTGCCCGGCGCGCCTTGCAGCAGCGTCCACAAGCGGCTGGCGTTGTCCGCGGTCAGCGCCTCGGCACCGGCCACCGGAATCGCGTGGTAGGCCATGCCCGCGGCGGTGACTTCGGCACGTTCGTCGCGTCCCGGGCGTTCGCCGTCGGTGCGCAGGTCGATCACCGTGGCCACGCCCTTGGCCGCAAGCGCCTGCCAGTCGCCGGCGCCAGGTTGTCCGGCGGTGAGCAGGCCCTCGCGCGGCGCGTGCAGGCGCAACGGTGCCGGGGGCGCATCGGCCGCGGCCAAGGCCTGCGCCGCTGGATCGGCGGCGAACGCCGGCGCGGCGCAGGCCGTCGCCAGCACGGTGGCGGCAAGCAGGACGCCGATGCCATGCTGCCGGGAGACGGTCGTCGGGTTCATCGCGCGGGCTCCGTGGGGTTGTCCCACTTTACGCTTCCGGAATGCGCATCGTGTCAGGATCATCGCCGGGCATCCCTTTTCCTCCGCAACGATCGCGCCATGACACCGACCGTCGCGCCGTTCTTCCACGCCGACAGCCACACCTGGAGCTACGTGGTGTCCGACCCGGCGTCGCGGCACGCGGCGATCGTCGACCCGGTGCTCGACTTCGACCTCGCCGCCGGTCGCACGTCCGCGGCGTCCGCCCAGGCCCTGCTGGCGCACGTCGGGGCGCACGCGCTCGAGGTGCGCTGGATCCTCGAGACCCACGCGCATGCCGACCACCTCTCGGCGGGCCACTGGCTGAAACAACGCCTGCCGCAGGCCACCCTGGCGATCGGCGAAGGCATCCGCACGGTGCAGAAGACGTTCCGGCCGATCTTCAACCTCGGCGCGCATTTCCCGGTGGACGGTTCGCAGTTCGACCGGTTGTTTGCCGACGGCGACGCCTTCCGTGTCGGCAACGTCGATGCACGCGTGATCGCCGTGCCCGGGCACACCAGCGACAGCAATGCCTACCTCGTCGGCGATGCGCTGTTCACCGGCGATTCGCTGTTCATGCCCGATGGCGGCACCGCGCGCTGCGATTTTCCCGGCGGCAGCGCGTCCCAGCTGTATCGCTCGATCCTGCGGCTGTATGCCTTGCCCGACGACACCCGCGTCTTCGTCTGCCACGACTACGGCCCGGGCGGGCGCGACGTGGCCTGCGAAACCACCATCGGCGCGCAGAAGCGCGGCAACCTCCATGTCCGCGACGGGATCGACGAGGCCACGTTCGTGCAGCTGCGCGAGGCGCGCGACCGCACGCTGTCGATGCCGGCGCTGATCCTGCCGGCGGTGCAGACCAATGTCCGCGCCGGCGCGCTGCCGGCGCCCGACGACAATGGCGTGCGCTACCTGCGCATCCCGCTGGACACGCTTTGATCGCCCCCTTCCCGAGCCACGGCCCATGACACGACTCCCTGCGCTGCGAACGGCATCCGCCGCCTGCCTGCTGCTCGCCCTTGCCCTCCCGGCCGCCGCGCAGGATCCGCACCTGCGCGCCTCCGAACCCGCGCCGGCGCCGATCGCGTCGCCGGTCGCGGTGCCGCTCGACGCCGCCACGCTGGCGGCGTTGCCGCGCCAGCCGGTCACCGCCCGCGTGCACGACGCGGAACTGGCCTGCGAGGGCATCCCGCTGATGGCGCTGCTGCGCGCCAGCGGCGCGGTGCCCGAAGGCGCGCTGCGCAGCGCGCACCTGGGCCGCTACGTGCTGGTCGATGCGCGCGACGGTTATCGCGTGCTGTTCTCGCTGGCCGAGCTCGATCCCGGCACCGGCAACCGCGAAGCCTGGCTCGTGGATCGCTGCGCGGGCGCCGCGCTCGACGACAAGGACGGGCCGCTGCGCCTGCTGGTGCCCGGCGACACGCGCGCCGCGCGCAGCGTGCGCCAGGTCGAGGCGATCAACGTGGTGGTGGCACCATGAGTGCGCCGACCCGCGCGGCGCGGATCGCATCTTGGCTGGCGGCGCTGGTGCTGGGCCTGGCCCTGGCGGCCTGCGCCCCGGCGCCGGCGCCGGCCACCACCGAAGACGCCGCGATGCGCGCGCAACCGCTGACCGTGTTCGCCGCGGCCAGCCTCAAGGAGTCGCTGGACGCGGTGGTCGCCGCCTACCAGCGCCGCTCGGGGCAGCCGGTGCAGGTGTCGTACGCCGCCAGTTCCGCGCTCGCCCGGCAGATCGAACAGCGCGCGCCGGCCGACGTCTTCATGTCCGCCGACAGCGACTGGATGGACTGGCTGCAGGCGCGCGACCTGGTGGACCGCGCCTCGCGCGAGGACCTGCTCGGCAACGAACTGGTCCTGGTCGCGCCCGCCGACAGCAAGGCGACGCCGCTCAACCTCGAACCGGGCACCGACCTGCGGCCGCTGCTCGGCCGCGATGGCCGCCTCGCGCTGGCCCTGACCGCGAGCGTGCCGGCCGGCAAATACGCGCGCGCCGCGTTCGAATCGATGGGCACCTGGGACGCGCTGCAGCCGCGCGTGGCGGAGGCCGAGAACGTGCGCGCCGCCCTGCTGCTGGTCGCGCGTGGCGAGGCGCCGCTGGGCGTGGTGTACGCCAGCGACGCAAAGGCCGAGCCCAAGGTGAAGGTGCTGGCGACGTTCCCGCACGACTCGCATCCGGCGATCGTCTATCCGGTCGCGCGCATCCTCACCAGCACGCATCCGGCGGCACTGGAGTTCCTCGACTGGCTGCACTCGCCGGAAGCCTCCGCGATCTTCCGCGAACACGGCTTCTCGCTGCTCTGAACCGCACATGCTGTCGTTCACCCCGGCCGAAACCACGGCGATCCTTCTCAGCCTGAAGGTGGCCGCGACGGCGTCGCTGGCCAGCCTGCCGGCCGGGATCGCGGTCGGCTGGCTGCTCGCGCGGCGCCGCTTCTTCGGCAAGGAGCTGCTCGATGCGCTGGTGCACCTGCCGCTGGTGCTGCCGCCGGTGGTGGTGGGTTACGCGCTGCTGGTGTGGCTGGGCCACAACGGCGTGCTCGGGCGCTTCCTGCACGAACATGTCGGGATCAGCTTCGCCTTCCGCTGGACCGGCGCGGCGCTGGCCAGCGCGATCATGGGCTTCCCGCTGGTGGTGCGCGCGATCCGGCTGTCGATCGAGGCGGTGGATCGCCGCCTCGAGCAGGCCGCCTCGACCCTCGGCGCCAGCCCGCTGCGCGTGTTCTTCACGGTCACCCTGCCCCTCGCGTGGCCGGGCGTGGTCGCCGGCGCGGTGCTCGGCTTCGCCAAGGCCCTGGGCGAGTTCGGCGCCACCATCACCTTCGTATCCAACATCCCCGGCGAAACCCAGACCCTGGCCTCGGCGATCTACGGCCTGATGCAGGTGCCCGGCGGCGAGGCCGGCATCTGGCGCCTGGCCGCGGTGGCGATCGCGATCTCGCTGGCCGCGCTGCTGGCCTCGGAATGGCTGGTGCGGCGCCAGCGCGGGCGGGAGCGCGACTGATGCTCGACATCGACATCCTGCTGCGTCGCGGCCAGTTCGAGCGACAGGTGCGCATCGTCGAGGACGCGCGCGTGCTCGCATTGACCGGCGCGTCCGGCGCGGGCAAGACCACGGTGCTGAACGCGATCGCCGGGCTGGTGCGCCCGGTCTCGGGCCGGATCGCGATCGATGGCCGCATCCTGTTCGACAGCGCGGCGCGGATCGACCTTGCCACCCACCGCCGCCGCATCGGCTACGTGTTCCAGGACGCGCGCCTGTTCCCGCATCGCGACGTGCGCGCCAACCTGCTGTACGGCCGCCACGGCCAACGCGGCGACGGCCGGGCCTTCGCACTCGACGCCGTGGTCGATCTGCTCGGCATCGGCCACCTGCTGCAGCGCCATCCGGGCAACCTGTCCGGCGGCGAGGCCCAGCGCGTCGCCATCGGCCGCGCCCTGCTCTCGCAGCCGGCGATCCTGCTGTTCGACGAACCGTTGTCGGCCCTCGACCAGGCCCGCCGCGAGGAGCTGATCCCCTACCTGCAGCGCGTGCGCGATGAGATCGCGCTGCCGATGGTGTACGTCAGCCACACCGAGGACGACGTGCGCCGCCTCGCCCACGTGGTGCACGCGCTGGCATGACCACGCCACGTTCGCGCACCGCAAGGCATCCTCCGCGCATGCCCGCGCCGGTCGCGGCCACCCGCAAACACCCGATGGACCCCGCCGACCGATGCCGATGATCCTCGACACCCTCGAAGCCGCCGTCGCGCAGATGCTCGAACGCCTGCCGCGCGACCTGCACGTCGGTGCGCCGCTGGGCCTGGGCAAGCCGCATCGCCTGCTCAACGCGCTGTACGCGCGCGTCGCGGCCGATCCGTCGCGGCCGCTCACGCTGTACACGGCGCTGTCGCTGGACCCGCCGCGGGCGAAGCCGGGACTGGAACAGCGCTTCCTTGGCCCCTTCGCCGAGCGCCATTTCGGCGCCGACTTCCCGCGCCTGGCCTACGTCGACGCGCAGCGGCGCGATGCGCTGCCGGCACACGTCTCGGTCGAGGAGTTCTACCTGCAGTCCGGCGCCCTGCTCGGCTCGTCGCAGGCGCAGCGGCGCTACGCCAGCCTCAACTACACGCACGTGGCACGCGCGCTCTCCGACCGCGGCGTGAACTGCATCGTGCAGAAGGTGGCCGCGAACGCCGATGGCTCGCGCCTGTCACTCTCGTCGAACACCGACCTGACCTTCGACGCGGTCGACGCCATCGTCGCGTCGGGACAGCCGCGCCCGCTGCTGGTGGCCGAGATCGATCCGCGGCTGCCTTGGCTGGACGGCACCGCCGCGGTGCCCAGCGACTGGTTCGACCTGGTGGTCGCGCCGCCGGGACCGCATCCGAAGCTGTTCGCGCTGCCGCGCCAGCCGGTCGGCGACGCCGAGCACGCGATCGGCCTGTACGCCAGCGCCCTGGTGCGCGATGGCGGCATGCTGCAGATCGGCATCGGCGCGCTGTCCGACGCGCTGTGCCATGCGCTGGTGCTGCGCCACACCGACAACGCGGCCTACCGGCGCGCGCTCGCGGCGCTGTCGCCCGGCATCGACCAGCACCCGGCCGTCGTCGCCAGCGGCGGCCTCGAGCCGTTCGCGCAAGGCCTGTACGGCTGCAGCGAGATGATCAACGAGGGCTTCAAGCGCCTGGTCGAGACCGGCATCCTGCGCCGCAAGGTGGTGGACAAGGCGCCGCTGATGCGGCGCGTGAACGATCACAGCGCGAGCGCGCTCGAGCGCGAACTGCTGGAGCGCGACGGCGAGTTCCTGCACGGCGCGTTCTACCTCGGCTCGCAGGACTTCTACGACTGGCTGCACGGCCTCGACGACGCCACCCGGCGCGGCATCGGCATGCGCCGCGTGAGCGAAGTCAACGAACTGTACGGCCTCGACGAAGGCCTCGAGCGGCTGCAGCGGCGCGACGGCCGTTTCTTCAACACCTGCATGATGGCAACCGCGCTCGGCGCCGCCGTGTCCGACGGGCTGGAGGACGGGCGGGTGGTGTCGGGCGTCGGCGGCCAGTACAACTTCGTGGCGATGGCGCACGCCTTGCCGGATGGGCGCTCGGCCCTGCTCCTGCGCGCGACGCGCGACGCCGATGGCGCGGCGCAATCGAACATCCGCTGGAACTACGGCCACACCACGATCCCGCGCCACCTGCGCGACCTCTACATCACCGAATACGGCATCGCCGACCTGCGCGGCAAGCCGGACGAGGACTGCATCACGGCGATGGCCGCCGTGACCGACGCGCGCTTCGTGCCCGACCTGCTGGAGACCGCCAAGCGCGACCGCAAGCTGCGCCGCGACTTCGCCATGCCCGCCGCATGGGCACGGCACGTGCCGGAGGCGCTCGCCGGGGCGCTGGCACCGTTCCGCGCCGACGGCACCCTGCCCGACTACCCGCTGGGCAGCGACTTCACGCCGGTCGAACAGCGCCTGGTGCGGGCGCTGGCCTGGCTGAAGGCCGGCACCGGCACCCGGCGCGCGACGCTGGCGACCGTCGTGGCGGCGCTCGCCGGCACGGGCGACGACGACCGCGAAGCGCTGGCGCGCATGGACCTGGCCAGCCCGCATGGCCTCGGCGACCGGCTGCAGGCGCGCCTGTTGCGCCTGGCGCTGGCACGGACGCGACGGCCGGCGGGATGAATGCAACGCAGCGGTGCGCGGGCGTGGCGCCGCCGGATCCGCGGCCAAGGCGCGCCACGCGTATCATCGCGCCATGAGCACGAAAGCCGACCAGCTCCGCGCCGCCCTGCAGGCGCTGTCGCCCACGCACCTGCAGGTGCTGGACGAGAGCCACATGCACAGCCGCGGACTGGAGACGCATTACAAGGCGGTGGTGGTCGGCGATGCCTTCGCCGGCAAGCGCGCCGTGCAGCGCCACCAGCTGGTCTATCGCACGCTGGGCCCGCTGATGACGCAGATCCACGCACTGGCGCTGCATACCTATACGCCGGACGAATGGGCCGCTGCCGGTGCCGCACCGGATTCCCCGACCTGTCGCGGCGGCAGCACGCATGACAAGGCTGCCGCGGGCGGCTGAGCAGCGCTTCGACCGCCGCCCTCACCCCAACCCGCTCCCGCGAGCGGGAGAGGGGGCATGAAAGGTGAGAGCGCCTTCGCCGCTGTGACCACCGCCTCGACGGCTGCTGCGGGCGGCGGGGCAACGCTTCGACGCACCGCCCTCGTCCCAGCCCGCTCCCGCGAGCGGGAGAGGGGCAAGGCAGGTCAGAGCGCCTTCGCCGCCGCGACCACGGCGTCGACGGTGATGCCGAAGTGCTTGTACAGGTCGCCGGCCGGGGCGCTGGCGCCGAAGGTGTCGATGCCGATGACCGCGCCGTCGAGGCCCACGTACTGGCGCCAGAAGCCGGTGACGCCGGCTTCGATCGCAACACGCTTGCGCACGGCACGCGGCAGCACCGATTCGCGGTAGGCCGCGTCCTGGCGGTCGAAGACGTTGCTCGACGGCATCGACACCACGCGCACGTGGTCGCCGAGCTGCGCGGCGGCGGCGGTCGCCAGCTCCACTTCCGAACCGGTCGCGATCAGGATGATGTCCGGCGCGCCAGCCGAATCCTTCAGCACGTAGCCGCCGCGCGCGATGTCGGCCACCTGCCGGGCATCGCGCGGCTGGTGCTGCAGGTTCTGGCGCGAGAACACCAGGCAGCTCGGGCCGCCCTTGCGCTCGATCGCGACCTGCCACGACACCGCCGACTCCACCGCGTCGCAGGGGCGCCAGACGTCGTTGTTCGGGATGTAGCGCAGCGACGCCAGGTGCTCGACCGGCTGGTGGGTCGGGCCATCCTCGCCCAGGCCGATCGAGTCGTGCGTGTAGACGTGGATCGCGTGCGCGTGCATCAGCGCGCTCATGCGCACCGCGTTGCGCGCGTAGTCGCTGAAGACGAGGAAGGTGGCGTCGTAGGGAATGAAGCCGCCGTGCAGGGCAAGGCCGTTGCTGATCGCGGTCATCGCGAACTCGCGCACGCCGTAGTTGACGTAGTTCGCGCCGGCATCGCCGCCGGTGACCGGCTTGCTGCCCTTCCACAGGGTGAGGTTGGAGTGGGCGAGGTCGGCCGAACCGCCGATCAGCTCGGGCAGCAACGGCGCGAACGCCTCGATCGCCATCTGCGAGGCCTTGCGCGAAGCCACCACCGGGCCCTCGGCCTGCAGCTTCGCGACGTAGGCATCGGCCGCCGGCGCGAAATCGGCCGGCAGCACCCCGTCGAGGCGACGCTGCAGCTCGGCCGCCTGGTCCGGGTACTGCGCCGCATACGCATCGAACACGGACTGCCACTCGGCCTCGCGCTTCGCGCCTGCGGCGCGCGCGTCCCAGGCGTCGGCGATCGCCTGCGGCACCTCGAAAGGCCCGTGGTCCCAGCCCAGTTTCCCGCGCGTCAGGGCGATCTCGTCCTTGCCCAGCGGCGCGCCGTGCGAGGACTCCTTGCCGGCCTTGTTCGGCGAACCAAAGCCGATCGTGGTCCGGCAGCAGACCAGCGTCGGCTTGTCGTCGTGCTTGAGCGCGGTGTCGATCGCGGTGCGGATCTCGACCGGGTCGTGGCCGTCGACGTTGCGGATCACGCGCCAGCCGTAGGCCTCGAAGCGCGCGGGCGTGTCGTCGGTGAACCAGCCCTTGACCTCGCCGTCGATCGAGATGCCGTTGTCGTCCCAGAACGCGACCAGCTTGCCCAGGCCCCAGGTGCCGGCCAGCGAGGCGGCCTCGTGCGAGATGCCTTCCATCAGGCAGCCGTCGCCCATGAACACCCAGGTGCGATGGTCGACGACGTTGAAGCCTTCGCGGTTGTAGCGCTGCGCCAGCAGCTTCTCGGCCAGCGCGAAGCCGACCGCGTTGGCAAAACCCTGGCCGAGCGGGCCGGTGGTGGTTTCCACGCCCGGGGTCATGAAGTTCTCGGGGTGGCCGGGCGTCATCGAGTCGAGCTGGCGGAAGCGCTTGAGTTCGTCCAGCGGCAGGTCGTAGCCGGCCAGGTGCAGCAGCGCGTACTGCAGCATCGAACCGTGCCCGTTGGACAGCACGAAGCGGTCGCGGTTGGGCCACTTCGGGTTGCCCGGGTTGTGGCGCAGCACCTCGTTCCACAGCACTTCGGCGATGTCGGCCATGCCCATCGGCATGCCCGGATGGCCGGACTTGGCGGCCTCCACGGCGTCGATGGCGAGGAAACGGATGGCGTTGGCGAGGTCGCGGCGGCTGGGCGTCGTCATGG
>JAIUOJ010000015.1 GCA_020161335.1 Pseudomonadota bacterium | reverse complement strand
CGGGCGACGAAGGCTTCGATCTCCTCCTCGCGTTCGACGATCATGCGCAGCGCCGGCGACTGCACGCGGCCGGCCGACAGCCCGCGCTGCACCTTGCGCCACAGCACCGGCGAGAGGTTGAAGCCGACCAGGTAGTCGAGCGCGCGCCGCGCCTGCTGGGCGTCGACCAGGTCCATCGCGATCCTGCGCGGCTGCGCCATCGCTTCCTTGATCGCGCGCGGCGTGATCTCGGTGAACACCACCCGGTGCGCCTGGTCGAGGTTGTCGAGCAGGCCGTGCTCCTCGAGGATCTTCGCGATGTGCCAGCTGATCGCCTCGCCCTCGCGGTCCGGGTCGGTGGCCAGGAACAGCGCGTCGGAGTCCTTGGCCGCCTTGATGATGGCGGCGACGTGCTTCTCGTTCTTCTCGATCAGCTCGTAGCGCATCCGGAAGCGGTGGTCCGGATCGACCGCGCCCTCCTTGGGCACCAGGTCGCGGACATGGCCATACGAGGCGAGGACCTGGAAGTCCTTGCCGAGGTACTTGTTGATCGTCTTGGCCTTGGCGGGCGACTCGACGATGAGGAGGTGCTTGGGCATCGGGGATGGTTCCGGGCGCGGCTTCCGGCCACGCCATTCGGGGGAATTCGGGGAACGCGGCGCCCGGGGGACCCGGGTGCCTGGCTTGCGCCGTTCAGGTTGGGCGCCTTTTTATAGTGGAATCACGGCCCGTGGGGGGCTGTCAAGCACATCCGTGCGCCGGCCGGCGCCGCAGTTCAGCGGGACAGGGCCGGAATTGCGATGGCCGCCACGATTGCCAGCAGGGACAGGCCGATCAGGCCGCCGGCGATGGCCAGGATGACCCAGGTGACCACGCCCAGCTCCCGGCGCTGCAGTTCGGGCCGGTCGGTGAAGGCCCAGCGGTCGACGACCAGGGTCGAGGCCACCATGTCGTGCAGGCCCTGCTTGCGCTCGGTGAAGGCGGCCATCAGGTAGCCGATGTACACGGTGAAGTAGCACAGCAGGTGCGAGACCCAGCGGCCAAGGGCATTGCCGCGCCCGATCCGGGCGCCCTGGATGCCGGTGACCTTGATCCCCACGGCCAGCTTGCCGAGCGTGGCCTGGTGGCTGGAGGACTCCATCAGCACGTAGTACAGGCCGCTGATCACCGGATAGCACAGGTAGGCCAGCACCATCGCCATCGCCATCCCGGTGCCGAAGGCCTCCGCGCCGCCGGCGCCCCCGGCGGCGGACAGCGCGCCCATGCTGCCCAGGCCGAACATCATCAGCAGCACGAAGAACACCGCGTAGTACACGGCCGTGACCAGCATCGAGTCGATCACCAGCGCCGCGAAGCGCTTCCAGAAGCCGGCATAGACCACCTCGTGGCCGTGGACGATGGCGGCCTCCTGGGCGATCGCGGCGGTGGGCGGCGCGTACGGCGACAGCGGCTCGGCCGGCGCCACGGACGCGGGGCCGTCGGCCGTCGCCGGGTGCACGCGCCCGTCGGCCGTGGACAGCAGCGGGCCGCGGTCGTCGGCCTGGGCCAGTTCGCCGGCGAAATCGCGCATCGGCTGCCAGTCACCCATGCCGTCGCGCCAGACCAGGCTGCCCCAGCCCAGCGTGCCCTGCAGGCGCAGGCGCACCAGCTCGGCCGGCGTCACCGGCCCCTGGCGGTCGTTGCTCGCGTCGGCGTAGTACCAGACAGACATGTCGTTCCCCGTGAGTGTTTGTACGGCCGCCTGCCGTGTCCCCGCGGCGGGCGGCCGGTGCGCGGCAGGCTCGCTACGGCCCGCAGCCGGCCGGCAGGTGGCGGGCGTCCACGTCGGACCGGCAGCGCCAGTCGCCGGTGCCCGGGTCGAACGCGTAGTCGAGGTGGCGGCCGTCGAGCGCGGGGGTGGCGTCGCCCAGCGTCAGCGTGATCGTGCAGCGGTTCTCGCCGGCGTCGCCAAGGCGCACGCCGGCGACCGGCGGGCCGAGCATCAGGTCGTCGTCGGAGAAGCCTGCGTCCCCGTTCACCGGGCAGCGTTCCTCGCGCTCGCGGAACTCGACGACGCGCCACCTGAGCGCCATCGTCGTGCCCATCGCCTGCGCCACCTTCGCGCGCGCCACGTAGTCGTTGTAGGCTGGGATCGCGATCGCCGCGAGGATGCCCACGACCGGCACCATCAGGCACAGGGCCACGATCAGCGCGATCAGGCAGCCGTGCATGCGCTTCTTCGGCGGCGGCGCGGCGGTCCTGGGTGGCAGCGGCGGCGGGCTGGTGCCCGGCGGGGTCTGGTTCAAGCGGCGGCGTCCGTGGGCGTCAGTGGACCGGTTCGGGCTCGTCCGAGAACATCTGGGTTTCCATCCAGGCGTACGCGGCCTCGCTGCCGGGCTGGTTGAACAGGACCATCAGCACGACCCACTTGAGGTCGTCGAGGTCCAGCTCCTCCTGGTCCAGCGCCATCGCGCGGTCGAGCACCAGCTCGCGCTGGTCGGCATCGAGGATGCCGTGCTGCTCCAGGAACAGCAGGAAGCCGCGGCATTCCACGTCCAGCTTGTCGAGTTCGGGGCCGAAGTAGACGCGGGTCGGGCCGTCGGCGCGGGCCTCGCCGGCCACCGGGCGCTGTTGGGCGAGGGCGTCGAGCCAGTCGAAGGCCTTGTTGATCTCCGCCGGGCTGAAGCCGGCCTGGAGCAGGCCGTTCTGGAGGGAGTCGCGGTCGCGGACGAGGTCCGCGTCTTCGGTGAAATAGTGTTCGAACAGGTAGAGCAGGACGTCGAGGATGCTCTCTTTCATTTCCCCCGGCCTGCGCCCGTGGGCGCGGTGGTTCAAGACGTTCGGGAATACCGGCCGTGTTCCGTCACGACGCGGCCATCCAGCTCCATGACCAGCAGCATGGACGACAGTTCCGCCACCGTCAATCCGGTGCGTTCGACCAGTCGATCCATAGGGCTTGGGTCATGACCGAGCGCCTGCCACAAGCTCTGGTAGTCGGGATCGAGCACGGGCGCGTCGTTGCGCGGGCCGGATGCAGCGTTCCCGGGACCGGGTGCGAGCGTGTCCAGGCGCCCGCGCAGGGCGTCGGCCAGCTCCAGCGCGAGCGGCGCCAGGGCCGCGGTCACTTCCGCGGCGGACTCGACCAGGCCGGCGCCGTCGCGGATCAGGCGATGGCAGCCGCGCGCCATCGGGTTGCGGATCGAGCCGGGCACGGCGAACACCTCGCGCCCGGCGTCGGCGGCCAGGCGCGCGGTGATCAGCGCCCCGGAGCGTTCGGCCGCCTCGACCACCAGGGTGCCCAGCGCCAGCCCGGCGATGATCCGGTTGCGCGCGGGGAAGTGCTCGCGCCGCGCCTGCGTCCCCGGCGGGTGCTCGCTGACCACCGCCCCGGCCTCGGCGATCCGCTGGTGCAGGGCGGTGTTCTCGCGCGGGTAGGGCACGTCGATGCCGCTGCCGAGCACGGCGATGGTGCCGCCACCGGCGGCGAGCGCGGCCTCGTGCGCCGCGGTGTCGATCCCCGCGGCCAGCCCGCTGCACACCACCAGCCCGTCGCGGGCGAAGGCGTGGGCGAAGTCGCGGGCATGGTCGCGCCCACCGGCGGTGGGTGAGCGGCTGCCGACCACGGCCACCGACGGGTGCCACAGCAGGTGGGCGTCGCCGGCCACGAACAGCGCCAGCGGCGGGCTGGGGATGCGCCGCAGCAGGGCCGGGTAGTCCGGGTCGTGCCAGCCCACCACGCGGTGGTCGGGATGGGCCAGCCAGTCGCGGGTCGCGCGCGGCAGGTCCGCGGGCGTCGCCAGCGCGCGCACCTGCGCCGCGTCCAGCCCGGCGTCGCGCCAGGCGGCCGGACCGGCGGCCAGCGCGGCCTCGGCGGCGGCGTAGCGGTCGAGCAGTTGCCGGCGCGGTGCGGAGGCGCCGCCGCAGGCGAGCAGTTGCAGCAGGGCGTGGTCGTCGGGCGTCATCCCGCCAGCGTGCCCCCGGAACGACGACGGCGCCCTCGGGCGCCGTCGTGACCTGCTGTAGGAAAAACCCGCGACCGCGGTCAGTGGGTCGCGTCGGGATGCTTGAGGTGGTAGCCGATGCGGGTCGGCTTGATGCTGTCCATCACCAGCCCGTAGCTGACGTTCTCGAAGGTGCGGAACACCATCACGTGGCCGGCGAACTCGTCCGGCAGGCGCACCTTGTTCTCGAAGAACACCGTGTCCTCGTCGCGGTAGCCGCCCTTCTCGACGCGGTCGACGGTGTTGGTGCCTTCGCGCCAGATCGAATACACGGTGCCGTTGTCGACGCCGTCGCGGCGGCCGACCGACAGCGCCACGACGTCGCGCGGGCCGCCGTGGGACAGCATGTCGGACACGGCCAGCACGCGGGCGCGCCCGTACTCATGCTGCTGCGAGGGCGGATGCGGGAAGAACTGCAGGTCGTAGGGCTGGGCGTCGACCGGGATCAGGCGGTCGCCGATGCGCACCTCGCGGCCGGTCTCGTCGAGCAGCAGGGTGCTGGCCTGGATGCCGTCCACCTCGCCGCGGGTGATCGTGCCCACGTTGACGCGCTGCAGCTCGTAGCCCAGGTGCTCGTGGCCCTTGTCCGGGAACACGACATTGGTCCAGTACTGCTGGAAGTCGGCGGTGCGGTGGCCGCGGAAATCGAGGTCCTGCTTGTACAGCAGGTCGCAGCACAGGCCGCTGCGCGCGATCCGGGTGAAGCTCACGGTCGGGCGGACCACGGCGTAGCGCTGGCCGGCGGTGGCGCCGGGCAGGCCGCGGATGTAGGCCACCTGGCCCTGGGTCACGCGCAGGCGGTCTTCCTCCAGGCCGACCACGTACGGCAGGTCGTCGAAGTCGTCGACGACGCGCAGGTCCTTGAGGAAGGCCTCGACATCGGACAGCGGGATCGCGTTGATCGGCTGCGCGTCCTCGCGCGGCCCGGGCTGGAGCGCGACGCGGTTGAGGTAGGCCAGGCTGATCACGTCGCCCGGGTAGATCAGGTGCGGGTTGGCGATCTGCGGATTGGCCTGCCAGATCTCCGGCCACAGCCAGGGCTTCTGCAGGAAGCGGCCGGCGATGTCCCACAGCGTGTCGCCACGCTTGACCACGTAGGTGTCCGGATGGTCGCCACGCATCGTCTGGGCGGTCGCGAACGTCGCCACCGTCAGCAACGCGACGGCGCACGTCGTGCGAAGCCCCTGAGAAAGGCGCTGAAGCATGCGGGCCATCTAATTGCTCCCCTTGAGATTTCCCCTTGCAGCGCCGGCACTATAGCGTACAAGGCCCGGCCGATTGCAAGCCGGGCGGGGCTACAATGCACGGCCGTACCGCGCGGTTGTGACCGCCGCCCCCCTTTCACGCACGGCGCCGGCGCGACCCGTGTCCGTGGCCCCCAACGACCCCTGCCCATGGCCCTGCTCCCGATCCTCGAGTATCCCCATCCCCGGTTGCGCACCGTCGCCCGGCCGGTGGACGCCGCGCAGCTGCACGACTCCGCGTTCCAGCGCCTGCTCGACGACATGTTCCAGACCATGTACGAGGCGCCCGGCATCGGCCTGGCCGCGACCCAGGTCGACACCCACCAGCGCTTCATGGTGATCGACGTCACCGAGGGGCGCGAGCAGCCGCTGGTGTTCGTGAACCCGGTGATCCGCGAGCGTTCGGCCGACCTGCGCGTGCACCAGGAAGGCTGCCTGTCGATCCCGGGCATCTTCGCCGACGTCACCCGCGCGGACGGCATCGTGGTCGAGGCGCTGGATCGCCACGGTGCGCCGTTCGAGCTGCGCGTCGACGGCCTGCTGGCCACCTGCGTGCAGCACGAGGTCGACCACCTCGACGGCAAGCTGTTCATCGACCACCTGTCCGCGCTCAAGCGCGACCGCGCGATCAAGAAGTACGACAAGCTGCGCAAGCAGGGCGACGTCGAATAGGGCCTGTGAACGCGATTGGCATGGGCCACGCCGCGCTTGAGTGCGCGCGGGGCAAGGAAGAGGGAGGGAATGGATGTCGATCCATGACCGAGTGATGACGCGGCCCCGTGCGCATTCAAGCGCGGCCCTCCGGGTGGCCGTGTCCCGCCGCCAGCCGGCCGCGCGCGGCCTGGACAGGCGGCCAGCCTGCCGCTGCGCCGCGCACGACCACCTGGCGGCCGGACAGGACAACGTGGCCCATGCCAATCGCGTCAACAGGCCCTAGGGCCCAGGCGATGGCACTGCGCATCGTCTTCGCCGGCACGCCCGGCTTCGCCGTGCCGTCGCTGCGCGTGGCCGCGGCCGACGGCGAGGTGGTGGCCGTCTATACCCAGCCCGACCGCCCCGCCGGGCGCGGCCGCGGCCTGGCCGCCTCGCCGGTCAAGCAGGCGGCGCTGGAACTCGGCCTGCCGGTGCTGCAGCCGGAGACCTTGCGCACGGTCGAGGCGCGCGCCGCCTTGCGCGCGCTGCGGCCCGACCTGATGGTGGTGGTGGCCTATGGCCTGCTGCTGCCGCCGAAGGTGCTGGAGATCCCGCGCCACGGCTGCTGGAACGTGCATGCCTCGCTGCTGCCGCGCTGGCGCGGCGCGGCGCCGATCCAGCGCGCGATCGAAGCCGGCGATGCCGAGACCGGCGTGTGCCTGATGCGCATGGCGCAGGGCCTCGACACCGGCCCGGTGCTGCTGGAACGACGTACGCCGATCGCCGCGACGGAAACGTCCGGGGCACTGCACGATCGCCTCGCCGAGCTGGGTGCGCAGGCGCTGGCCGAGGGGCTTGCCGCGCTGCGCGGCGGTCGCCTGCCTGCGGCGACGCCGCAGCCCGACGCCGGCGCCACCTACGCGCACAAGCTGGAAAAAGGCGAAGCGCTGCTCGATTGGGCCGCGCCGGCCGAGGTGCTGGCGCGCAAGGTGCGCGCCTTCCTCCCTTGGCCGGTGGCCGAGGCCGAGCTTGCCGGCGAACGCGTGCGGATCCATGCGGCCGACGCCCTGTCGCTGGCGCATGCCGCCGCGCCCGGCACGCTGCTGGCGGCGTCGCGCGATGGGCTGGACGTGGCCTGCGGGACCGGCGCCCTGCGCATCCGCGCGCTGCAGCGCGCCGGCGCGCGCGCGATCACGGCCGCCGACTACCTCAACGCGCGCCGCGACCTGAAGGCCGGCGCATGACGCGCGAGCCGCCGCTGCCGCCGGGCGTGGCCGCGCGCGTTGCCGCCGCGCGCGTGCTCGACGCGGTGCTGCACCACGGCCATTCGCTGAAGGCCGAATTCGCCGCCACGCTGCCCGGCCTCGCCGACGCGCGCGACCGTGCCCTGGTCGAGGCGATCTGCTTCGCGGCCCTGCGCATCCGCGCGCGCGGTGACGCCGCGTTGGCGGCGTGGATGCCGCGGCCGCTGCCGAGGCGCGATGCGCCGTTGCGCGCGTTGCTGCTGGCCGGCTTCGCCCAGCTCGATCCGCTGGAGATGCCCGCGCACGCGGTGCTTGCCGCCACGGTCGAAGCGGCGCGCGCGCTCGGCCGCACCCACCAGGCCGGCCTGGTCAACGCGCTGCTGCGCCGCGCGCAGCGCGACGGGTTGCCCGAAGCCGACTGGCGCGACCTGTGGCCGTCGTGGCTGCGTGGCCGGCTGGTGGCCGACTGGCCGGGCGAACTGGAGCGCATCGTCGAGGCGAGCAGCGCGCGGGCCCCGACCTGGCTGCGCGTGAATCGCCAGCGTGGCACGCGCGACGCCTATCGCGATCGCCTGCACGCCGCCGGGATCGAGGCGATGATCGAAGGCGGGCTCGACGACGCGCTGCGCATCGACGCCAGCCTGCCCGTCGCGCTGCTGCCCGGTTTTGCCGAGGGCGACGTCTCGGTGCAGGACGGCGCCGCGCAGCGCGTGGCCGGCGCCCTGTCGCCCGCGTCCGGCGCGCGCGTGCTGGACGCCTGCGCCGCGCCCGGCGGCAAGGCCGCGCACCTGCTGGAGCTCGACCCCGGGCTGCGCCTGGTGGCGCTGGACATCGACGAGGCGCGCCTGCGCAAGGTGCGCGCCACGTTCGCGCGACTGGGCGTGGGCGCCGACGCCCGGCTGCTGGCCGCGGACGCGACCGACACCGCGGCCTGGTGGGACCGCGAACCCTTCGACGCGATCCTGCTCGACGCGCCGTGCTCGGCGACCGGCATCATCCGCCGCCAGCCCGACGTGCTGCTGCACCGGCGCGAGCGCGACGTCGACGCGCTGGTCGCGCTGCAGGCGAGGCTGCTCGATGCGCTGTGGCCGCTGCTGGCCCCCGGTGGCGTGCTGCTCTATGCCACCTGCTCGATCCTCAAGGCCGAGAACGAGGCGCAGGTGGCGGCGTTCCTGGCGCGCACCCCGGATGCCGCCGCCGTCGCGTTGCCGGAGACCTTCGGCCGCGAAGCGGGAGCGGGTCGCCAGCGCCTGCCGGGCGAGGCCGGCATGGACGGGTTCTTCTACGCCGCGCTGCGCCGCGCCGCGTGACCTGCGCCCGCGGCGGGCGCGAAGACGCCGCGACCCCGCGCACCCGGTAGGATTCGCGGCGGAAGGCGCGGGGAAGCGCGGAGGGCGTGGATGCGGTCGATCTCGGTGGTCGTCAGTACCTACAACGCGGAAGACTGGTTGCGGAAAGTGCTGGCCGGCTATGCCCGGCAGGCGCACCGGGACTTCGAAGTGATCGTGGCCGACGACGGTTCGCGCCGCGCCACGGCGGAACTGGTCGCGCAGCTCGCCGCCGACTACCCGGTGCCGCTGCGGCATCTGTGGCACGAGGACGACGGCTACCGCCGCCAGGAAATCCTCAACAAGGCGATCCCGCTGGCCGCGCACGACTACGTGATGTTCACCGACGGCGACTGCATCCCGCGGAGCGACTTCCTCGCCGTGCATGCGCGCCTGGCCGAACCGGGGCGGTTCCTGTCGGGCGGTTACTGCAAGCTCGGCATGGCCTTGAGCACGCGCATCTCGCTGGACGACATCGCCAGCGGGCGCTGCTTTGAACCGGCGTGGCTGCGGTCGCACGAGCGGCTGGGCGGCTCGAACCGGCGCAAGCTCGGCGCCGGGCCGCTCGCGGCGCGCGTGCTGGACGCGATCACCACCGCCGGCGCCACTTTCAACAACTGCAACTCCTCGGCCTGGAAGGCCGACCTGCTGGCGGTCAACGGCTATGACGAACGCATGAAGTACGGCGGCGCCGACCGCGAGCTGGGTGAACGGCTGGAGCGCCACGGGATCCGCGGCAAGCAGGTGCGGCATCGCGCGGTGTGCGTGCACCTCGACCATGCGCGCGGCTACAAGACCGAGGCGTCGATGCAGGCGAACCGCGCGATCCGCGTGCAGGCGCGCGAGGCGCGGCTGCGCTGGACGCCGCACGGCATCGAGAAGCCGTGCGGCGGCACGGGCCTGCTGGCGTCGGCCCAAGACGCGGCAACGCACTGACCCGGCCGGACCGCCGCGTCCGGGCCGGTGGGGCCACCGCTGCGGTCGAGGCCGGAGGCGCGAAACGCGATTGCCGTCGCCATTTCCGGCCGGGGCCGTCACGCAACGTTGGGGGTGCGCGCGCCATGCTGGTGCCCGGTCAGCCCAGCCGCATGGAACGCGGTCCCACCCTCCTTCCCACGCGCCCCCACGCATGCCTTCCCCCTGGCTCAGCCTCCTGGTCCCGGCGTACAACGCCGGGACGCATGTCCACGCCTGCATGGCTTCGGTCCTTGCGCAGGGCATCGAGGGCATCGAGGTCGTCGTGCTCGACGACGCCTCCACCGATGCCACCGGCGACATCTGCGCGCGCCTGCAGGCCGAACACCCCGGGGTGGTACGTGTGCACCGCGCGCCGCGCAATGGCGGGATCGCGGCCGCCCGTAACCGGTTGTTGGCGGAGGCGCGCGGCGACTACGTGTGGTTCCTCGACGCCGACGACGTGCTGTTGCCGGGTGCGCTGGCGGGGCTTCGTCGCACGCTGGAGGCCAGCGATCCCGACCTCGTGCTCTGCGACTACCGCACGCTGCGCGAGGCGTCCGGGCTCAAGCATCGCCTGCGCGGGGAACGGCACCGGCGGACGTTCGCGGGCCGCGCGCGCGCCGTGTCGACCGACCGCTGCGCGCTGGTCGCCGGCGTGCTGCGCAACGGCGAGCTGCACGTGTGGAGCAAGATCGCGCGCCGCTCGCTGTGGGAGGGTGGCGCGTTCCCGCAGGGCCGCATCTTCGAGGACGTCGCGGTGATGGCCCGGCTGCTGTCGGCGGCGCGCCGGCACGTGTACATCCCGGAGGTCTGGGTGGGCTACCGGCAGTGGCCGGGCAGCACGCTGAGGACGCCATCGCCCGCGCGTGCGCGCGACCTGCTGGCCGCGCTGTCGAGCCTGCGCGCCGACTTCGCGGCGATGGCGGGCCTGGACCGCCGCGCCTGGTTCGCGATCGACCACTTCAGCCTGCGCAGCGTGGTGTCGCTGGCCGCCAAGCTGCCGGCGCAGGATGCCGGGCTGCAGGCCGAATTCCGCCGCGTGGTCCGCGACCTGTTCGCGCGCCGCGGCGACGCCGTGATCCAGGCCTACCTGCGGCGCGGCTGGTGGATGCGCGCGCTGCGCGCACGGCGCGTGCTCGCGGCCTGCGCCTGAGGCTTCGCCCGGCGGCATGCGCCGGGCCGGCGTGCTACGCCAGCGAACGCCAGGCCGCGACCACGCGGTCCACCGGGATGTCGGCCACGCGGCTGGCCGCGCCGCGTTCGCCGCCCAGCAGCGCGATGCGTCCGGGGCCGATCGGCCGCCATTTCTCCGGCGAGGCCGCGCCGAACATCACGACCAGTGGGCAGCCGAGCGCGGCCGCGGCATGCGCCGGCCCGGTGTCGACCGAGACCATGCTGTGCGCCTGTTCGATCAGCGGCAGCAGCCGCGGAATCGGCAGCTCGTTGGACAGGTTGTGCACGCGCGGGTCGTGTCCGGCGGCAAGGCGGATGTCCTCGAGCACTTCGTGTTCGGGCGGCGAGCCGCACAGCAGCACCTGCGCTTCCGGCAGGTCTTCGAGCACCGCCTGCGCGACCGCCGCCCAATGCGCGGCATCCCAGTGCTTGGGGTGGTCGGCGGTCATCACCTTGCCGCGCTTGTGCGTACGCTTGTTGCCGGGCTGGAACAGCACCAGCGGGCCGTGCAGCCGCCGGTCGTCGCGCCATTGCGCGAACGCGGCGCGCTCGGCATCGGTCACCACCAGCCGCGGCAGGCGGAACTGCGCCGCGTCCACGGCAACGGTGGGCCACGCGTGCGACGGATCCTGCGCGCCGAGCGCGAGCCAGCGGTCGGGCCACAGCACCGGCGCGTCTTCGCCGGCCGCCGGGCGCGCCACGATGTCCTCGTCGCGCACGCCGCCGCGCCGAAGCAGGGCGCGCATCTCCGGATCGATGTCGCCCAGGTACACCGGCCCGCGCCCGCGCGCGCGCAGCCAGCGCACCAGCGCCCACTGGCTCGGGCACAGCAGGTAGGGGGTCTTGCGGCTGGTCACCATCTGCAGGTGGCCCAGCGTCGGCTCGCGTTCGAGCAGCGGCGGCGTCCAGCCGCCGGAACTGACCACGTCCACCGGTTGCCCGTAACGCGCCGACACCAGGCGCATCAGCGTGGTCAGCATGACCATGTCGCCGAACGCGCCGCAGCGGACGATCAGGGGTGGGGCAGGGCTCGGTGAGGCGGGTGCGGGAAGCGGCATGTCGGCGGGACGCGGCCTGGCGGTGCGGCGGCCAGCGTAACCCAGCGGCGCCGTGGTGGCCGCGCCGGCGATGGGCGAGAATCGCGGCCGACATCACGCCGGCCCGGCCATGCACATCGTCCACCTGCTGCTGACCGCACGCTTCGCCGGCACCGAGCGGCACGTGCTCGAACTGACCGCGGCCCAGGCCGAGGCCGGGCATCGCGTCACCCTGGTCCTGCGGCGCAAGGCGGCACAGGCGCGCGCGGACGCGATTGCGCATCGGGTGGATCCGCGCGTGCAGGTCGAGCTCGTGCACGACTTCCTCGCGCGCTGGCCGTCGGTGCCGCAGGCGCGCGCGGTGGTGCGCCGGCTCGCGCCGGACGTCGCGCATGCGCACCTGGGCTCCGCTTCGATCGCGTTGCGCGGCGTGCGCGGGTTCCCGCGCGTGGCCACGCTGCACATCGGCTACGACCGCCGCCAGCACGCGCACCTGGACGGGCTGGTCGCGATCGCGCCCTGGCAGCTGCCGACGATCCCGGAACCGCTGCGCCGGCATTCGGTGCAGATCGACAATTGGGTGGTGCCGCGCGCACCTTCGCCCGATGCGCGCGCGCGGATCCGCGCGTCGATCGGCGCGGGGGAGGATGACTTCCTCGTGGGTTCGATCGGGCGCATGGAGCCGAGCAAGGGCATGGACCTGCTGATCGACGCCTTCAGGCACGCCGCGCCGCCGCGCGCGAGGCTTGCGTTGGTCGGCGGTGGCCGCGAACTCGACGCCCTGCGCGCGCGGGCCGGGCGCGATGTCGCCATGCCCGGTTTCGTGGAGCGGCCGGAGGACTGGCTGGCGGCGTTCGATGGCTTCGTCAGCGCCTCGCGCGAGGAGCCGTTCGGCCTGGTGCTGCTGGAGGCGATGCAGGCGGGGCTGCCGGTGCTGGCCACGCAGACGGGCGGCGCGCGTCACCTCGCGCCGCTGATCGGACGCGGGTTGGTGCCGGTGGAGAATGTCGCCGCGCTGGCGCAGGCGCTCTCGGACATGGTCGACGCGCGTCCGCAGCGGCAGGGCTATCCGCTGGCGTCGATGCGCATCGATGCAAAGCTGCGCGAACTGGACGCGTTCTACCGGGACCAGGTCCGCTGGCTGCGCGGCGACGGGGCGCCATAGCGCGGCCCGCAACGGCTACCAGCGCAAGGGCCGCCTTGCGACGTCACCTGCCAACCGTTCGGCCAGCGCGCGCGCCTCGTCCAGCGGCAGGTAGCGCATGCGCAGCGCCGGTGCCATCGGGTTCGCGCCGGCGGTGTCCAGCCACAGCGAGGCCATGCCGAAGCGGCGGTCGAGCGGCGACTGCCGCAGTTGAAGCGCCTGCAGCTTGTCGATCTCGGCGAAGCGCCAGTGCCGCGACCACCAGCCCTCGCGCACGGCGACCAGATGGTCGTCGACATGGTAGCCGGCGAAGCGCGCCTGCCGGCGCGCCGCCAGCCAGGCCCACGGCAGCCACAGCAGGCCGAACGCGCCCCAGCCGCCGAGGTACCAGCACAACCCCGCGACCAGCGCCGCGGCGAACACGACGTCGCCCAGCAGCAGGCGCTGCCAGGCGCGCGGATGCAGCGGCAGCCAGTCGCGCGGTGGCCAGGCGTCGCGCGCCAGCACGTGCCGCACCAGGGTGTCGCAGGCCGCGGGCGTGGCGATCGGCGCGAGTTCGTGCAGGCCACGGTCCTGCTGCTGCGCGCCGTCCGTGCGCGAGCCGGCGGTGTCGATCGCCAGCGAACGGCGCCGGAACAGGCGATGCAGCAGGCCCTCGCGCAGCGTCCATGCCTGGATGCGCCGCCGCGACACGCTGCTGCGCACCCGCGCCAGCAGGCCGCGTTCGACGGTGAGCCGGCGCCCATGTTCGCGCAGGCGGAAGCCGTGATAGCGCACGATCGCCAGCACCACCGAGAACGCGCGGACCAGTGCCAGGGCGGCGAGCACGAAGCCGGCCACGGTGAGCGTGTTCAGGACGACGCTGCCGTCCAGGTGCCTGACGTAGCCGAACGCCTGCCGCCACAGGCTGCGCATGGCCTGCGCCATCGCATCCTCCGGCAACACCTGCCAGGCGAGTGCGAACGCGGCGCCGACCACCACCATGCCGCGGTTGGAGACCAGGCCCAGGCGCACGATCTCGGCGGTGGGCAGGGCGAGCAGCGTGTCGCCGTCGTCCGCCGCGTCGGGTGCGTCCGCGTCGCCGGCGCGGCCACGGTGGCGGATCAGCCGCTCCAGCGCCAGCGCGTCGGACAGCTTGAGCACGCGCATCTGCGCCTCGGGCTTGTCGCCGCCGGCGGATTCGAGCTTGACCTCGGCCACGCCGAACAGCCGATGCAGCAGCGTCTGCCGCAGCTCGACGTTGTGGATGCGCGAGAACGGCACCTGGCGCAGGCTGCGCTCCAGCAGGCCGCTGCGGATCAGCAAGCTGTCGCCGTCGATGCGGTAGCGGTAGGTGAAGTAGCGCCACACCGACGCCAGCGCCAGCACCGTGACCAAGACCAGCGCGCCGAACAGCTGGTAGCCCTCGTCACGGCGACCGCCCAGGAACACCAGCACGACCAGCGGCACGATGAACTGGCGCAGCGAGCCGAGCAGCACGAACAGCCACGACCACGGATGCAGTCGTCGCTCCGCGCTGGCGACCACGGCCGGCGCGGGCTCAGGCGTCGTCGTCATCGCGCTCGATCCAGCGCGCGAGGTGGTCGCGCAGGGCCTCGGCGTCGTCGGCGTCCAGCCCCGCCGTGGACACCGCGCTCTGGCGCGTGCCGGCGGTGTGGATGACCAGCGTCGACAGGCCGAAGCGGCGTTCGATCGGGCCGCGCTGCAGGTCGAGGTGCTGCACGCGCGACTTCGGCACGAAGGTTTCCTGCCGCCACAGGCGTCCGCGGCGCAGCGCGTAGCCGTCGCGGTCGACGCGCCAGCGCGTGTATTCGAACTGCCGGTAGGCCAGCCACGCGCCCCAGGATGGCAGCAGCACGAGTACCGCGATCGCCAGCGGCAGGGCGAGGGCGGTATCGCGCAGCAGCAGGCCGATCGGGACCAGCAGTCCCAGCGCGAGCAGGCCGAGGCCGAACACGTTGCCGAGCACGAACAGGCGGCGCGCGCGCAGCGGCAGCGGTTGCCAGCCATCGGGGAACGCGCGGGCCGGCGGCGCCGCGGGTGCATCGTCGGCCGGCGTCGCGAGGGTGTCGGCGGCGTCGCTCATCGGCGCTCCAGGTCGGCGTAGGGGTGGCGCTCGTCGCTGCCGGGCGGACGCGCCTTGAAGCGCTTGTAGGTCCACTGGTACTGCGCGGGGTCGCGACGCGCGATGCGTTCGACGTCGGCGTTGAGCGCGGCGGTGGCGATGGCCGGGTCGGCGTCGGCGATGCCGGGCGAGGCCGGTTCGATCCGCAGCGCGTATGCCGGCCCCGGACCGATGCGCTCGCACCAGGCGAACAGCACGGTCGCGCCGCTGCGCCCGGCGAGCCGGCCGAGCAGGGTCATGGTCAGCGCCTGCACGCCGAAGAACGGCGCGAACGCGCCATCGCCGCCCTTGGGCTGCTGGTCGGGCAGGATGCCGACCACGCCGCCGGCCTGCAGCCGCTTGAACAGCTGGCGCACGCCGGCGCCCTCGGCGCGCACCTGGGTGATGCGCCCGGCGTCGGCATCCGCACGCACCAGGCGCAGGAACGCCTCGCCGACGGCCGATTCCGGCGGCTTGTAGAGGATCGCCAGCGGCGTCTTCGCCGCCAGCCACTGGTTCAGCAGCTCCCAGTTGCCGAAGTGCGGCGCGGCCACGATCAGGCCACGGCCATCGGCGAGGGCGGCATCGAACAGCGCCTCGCCGTGGACCTCGCGGATCAGCGCAAGGTTCCCGGCGTGCGGGCGGGTCCACAGCCGCAGGGTTTCCAGTGTCTGCAGGGCGGTGGTGCGCAGCACCTCGCGACGCCATTGCGCACGCTGCCCCGGCAGCAGGTCCGGATAGGCCAGCTCCAGGTTGCGCAGCGTCACCTCGCTCTCGCGCGAGCCGGTGCGGAGCGACAGCCAGGCCAGCGCGTCGCCGATCCGGCGCCGCCACGCCCACGGCAGGCGGCCGGCGGCGGACGCGAACAGGTACAGCAGGCGGGCGACGAGATCGGTCATCGGTGAAGTGTAGCGACCGCGCACGCGAAGCCGCCGCGCGGCGGCCGCGCCCCGGCTGCGAAGACCGTGAGGGCGCATCCCACCGGCATCCCCGCGCAGGCCGGGACCCAGCGCCTGTTGTGCCGATGCGGTTCGAAGCGGCCGGAAATGCTCTGCGGCGTGGTCGCGGAGCCCGCGAGTGCTTTTCGCATCGTCATCCCGGCGTGCGCCGGGACGACGGCTAAGTTGGATATCGACAGTCGGCTATCGATGCGCCGGGGATGGCCGGCAACGCCGGGCCGCGTCCGCGCCGGGGGCGACGCACAAACGCGTTACGCTGCCATCCACCCCAACACTTGGCCCTGCCGATGCTGTCGCTGATCCAGCGCGTCACCGAAGCGGCCGTCGCCGTCGACGGCGACGCCGTGGGCCAGATCGGCCCGGGCCTGCTGGCCCTGGTCGGGGTGGAACCGGACGACGGCGACGCCCAGGTGGCGCGGATGGCGGAGCGCCTGCTCGGCTACCGCGTGTTCGCCGACGCCGAGGGGCGGATGAACCGGTCCCTGGCCGACGCCGGGGGCGGCCTGCTGCTGGTCAGCCAGTTCACCCTGGCCGCGGACACCCGCTCGGGGATGCGCCCGGGGTTCAGCACGGCCGCGGCCCCGGCCGAGGCGGAACGGGTGTTCGACCGGCTGGTGGCTGAATGCCGGGCCCGGCATGCCGGGGCGGTGGAAACCGGGCGTTTCGGGGCGCACATGACCGTTTCGCTGGTCAACGACGGCCCGGTGACCTTCCTGCTGCGGGCCTGAAGCCGGGGGGCGTCGCGCCCGACCCGGGCCGCCATCGCCCCCTTACGGGCGGCGGGGGCTGGAAACCGGCCCATCGGGGGCCCATATGGTGTCCAGCCCGGCCAACGACGGCCCGGCGACCTTCCTTCCGGGCCCGATCCCGCCCCGCGGAATGGTATAATTATGGGTTCACTTTGCCCCACGGTGCGCGCCTCATGGCGAACGAACGTCCTGCCGAACAGTCCGACATCAAGCTCCTGATCTCCAAGGGGCTCGAACAGGGCTACCTGACCTACGCCGAAGTCAACGACCACCTGCCCGACGACCTCGTCGATCCGGAGCAGATCGAGGACATCATCGGCATGATCAACGGCATGGGCATCGACGTGCACGAAGTCGCGCCCGACGCCGAGACCCTGCTGCTCGCCGGCGAGGCCAGCGGCAACCGCGAAGTCGACGAAACCGCCGCCGAGGAAGCCGCCGCCGCGCTGACCTCGCTCGACACCGAGGGCGGCCGCACCACCGACCCTGTGCGCATGTACATGCGCGAGATGGGCACGGTGGAGCTGCTGACCCGCGAGGGCGAGATCGCCATCGCCAAGCGCATCGAGGAAGGCCTGAACCAGATGGGCTCGGCGCTCGCCGTGTTCCCGTGGTCGGTGCAGCTGCTGCTCGAGGACTACGAACTGCACAAGGGCGGCAAGAAGCGCCTGGCCGAGATCGTGGTCGGCTTCAACGACGTCGAGGACGCCGTCGAGGAGCTGCCGGTCGCCGCCAGCGCCGACGACGCCGCCGACGCCGAAGGCGACGAGGACGAGGATGGCGACGACAGCGATGGCGACGGCGAGGAAGCCGGCCCCACCGGCCCGGATCCGGTCGAAGTCGCGCGCCGCATGGAGCTGCTGTCCGGCCTCTACGCCAAGTTCCAGAAGTCGTACGCGAAGAACGGCGCCGCCGCCAAGCCGGTGCTGAAGCTGCGCGAGGAAATGGCCGAGGTCTTCGTGACCCTCAAGCTGCCGCTGCCGCTCACCGACACGCTGGTGCGCAAGCTGCGCGACGTGGTCGGCGAGATCAAGGACCACGAGCGCCGCATCCTCGACCTGTCGACCAAGGTCGCGAAGATGCCGCGCAAGGACTTCATCCGCGCCTGGGAAGGCAACCAGACCAACCTGGGCTGGGTGGACGACGTGCTCAAGCGCAAGCAGAAGTGGTCGTCGGGCATGCGCGAGGTGAAGGACCAGGTCATCGCCGAGCAGGAAGCCACCCTCGCCATCGAGAAGGCGATGATGGTCACGCTCGCCGACCTCAAGGAGATCAACCGCGCGATGGCCTATGGCGAAGCCAAGGCGCGCAAGGCCAAGAAGGAAATGGTCGAGGCCAACCTGCGCCTGGTGATCTCGATCGCCAAGAAGTACACCAACCGCGGCCTGCAGTTCCTCGACCTGATCCAGGAAGGCAACATCGGCCTGATGAAGGCGGTGGACAAGTTCGAGTATCGCCGCGGATACAAGTTCTCGACCTACGCCACCTGGTGGATCCGCCAGGCGATCACCCGCTCGATCGCCGACCAGGCGCGCACCATCCGCATCCCGGTGCACATGATCGAGACGATCAACAAGCTCAACCGCATTTCCCGCCAGATGCTCCAGCAGTACGGCCGCGAGGCCACGCCGGAGGAGCTGGCCAAGGAAATGGACATGCCCGAGGACAAGATCCGCAAGGTGATGAAGATCGCGAAGGAGCCGATCTCGATGGAGACCCCGATCGGCGACGACGAGGACTCGCACCTGGGCGACTTCATCGAGGACACCAACGTCGAGTCGCCGATCGACGCGACCACCAACACCAACCTGTCGGAGACCGTGCGCGACGTGCTCGCCGGCCTGACCCCGCGGGAAGCGAAGGTGCTGCGCATGCGCTTCGGCATCGACATGAACACCGACCACACCCTCGAGGAAGTCGGCAAGCAGTTCGACGTCACCCGCGAGCGCATCCGCCAGATCGAGGCCAAGGCCCTGCGCAAGCTGCGCCATCCCTCGCGCTCGGAACAGCTGCGCAGCTTCCTCGACATCGACTGATCCGCCTCCCGGCACGCCGCAGCGGCGCCGGAACCGCCACGAAGCCCCGCGCAAGCGGGGCTTCGTCGTTTCAAGCGCTCGGCAGGCACGGCGCGATGGCCTGCGGGAACCTTCGACGATCTCCTGGCGGCGGTGCCCGGCATGGCGGAAGGAACGAGCGCCGCGTGCAGGCATCCGCTTCGCGTCCTTCTTGCGGCCCGGTCCGGATGGCTCGCCTGCAGCGTGACGCATGCGATGCGGGGTGCTAGCGTCCACACTCGTTGGATCGATTCAAATCGAGGTGGAAGGATGGCGGCGAGGTGGGCGATGGGTCTTGCGGCGTTGACGATGCTGGGGGTGGGCACGGCCCTGGCCGGTCCACAGGCGGTCGGCGAGCGTGCGTATGCGGCGGTCGATCCCTTCATCGGCACCGGCGGCGAAGGCCACACCTTCCCCGGCGCTACGGTGCCCTTCGGCATGGTCCAGCTCAGCCCCGACACGCGCATCCAGCCGCGCAAGGACGCCTACGGCTGGGCCGCGGGCTATCGTTACGACGACAGCAGCATCGTCGGCTTCTCGCACACGCACTTCTCCGGCACCGGCCATTCCGACCTCGGCGACGTGCTGCTGATGCCGTTCACCGGCGATCCCGGGCTCGAGCGCGGCGACCCGGAGGTACCGCGCAGCGGTTATACCTCGCGCTTCCGTCATGACGACGAGATCGCGCGCCCCGGCTACTACGCAGTCACGCTCGACGACTACCGGGTGCGCGCCGAACTCACCGCCAGCGCACGCGCCGGCGTGCATCGCTACACCTTTCCCAAGGGCGAGGTCGCGCGCGTGCTGGTCGACCTGCGCACGTCGATGTATGACTACCCCGGCAAGATCTCTTGGTCGCGTCTGCGGAGGATGCCCGACGGCACCATCACCGGGTTCCGCGAAACGCGTGGCTGGGCACCGGGGCGGCAGCTGTATTTCGCGATGCGTTTCTCGCGGCCGCTTGCCGGCCATGCCTTCCACAACACCGAGGCCGACATCCCGTACAAGGGTTTCGCGCCCCCGGCCGACCGCGACCCCACGCAACGCGCGCAGATCGAGGGCCGGCAACTGGTCGGCACGTTCGACTTCGGCCCGCTCGACGCGCCGCTGGTGGTGAAGGTCGCCATCTCGCCGGTGAGCGAAGCCGGCGCCATCGCCAATCTCGGTGCCGAGGTGCCCGGCTTCGACTTCGACCGCGTGCACGCGGATGCGAAGCGGCAGTGGGTGGAGGCCCTGTCGGTGCTCGACATCCAAGCGCCCGGGCACGACCGGCGCAGCGCCTACACCGCGCTGTACCACACGCTGCTCGGGCCGACGCTGTTCATGGATACCGACGGCCGCTATCGCGGCCCCGACAACGCGGTGCACCAGGCCGAAGGCTTCACGCATTACTCCACGTTCTCGCTGTGGGACACCTATCGCGCGCTGCACCCGCTGCTGACCATCGTGCAGCCCGAACGACGCAACGCCGATTTCGTCAATTCGCTGCTCGCGCACCAGCGGCACAGTCCCTACGGCATCCTGCCGGTGTGGTCGTTCCACGGGCTGGAGACGTGGTGCATGATCGGTTACCACGCGGTGCCGGTGATCGCCGACGCGCACCTCAAGGGCATCCACGGCTTCGATGCCAACGCCGCGCTCGATGCGATGGTCGCCAGCGCGCGTTACGGTCCCTACGACGGCCTGGCGCAGTACATGGCGCTGGGCTGGGTGCCGATCGACGAGGAAGGCGAGGCCGCGTCCAAGACCCTCGAGTACGCCTACGGCGACTGGACCATCGCACGCATGGCGCGGTCGCTGGGGCGCGACGACATCGCCGGTGAGTTCGAACGGCGCGCCGGGAACTGGCGCAATGCCTATGATCCCGGCACCGGCTTCATGCGCGCCAAGAATCGCGATGGCAGCTTCCGGGAACCCTTCGATCCCACCGCCAGCGGCTATGGCAGCGACTACACCGAGGGCAACGCCTGGCAGTATTCGTGGTACGTGCCGCACGACGTCGCCGGACTTTCCGGCGTGCACGGCGGCGCCGGCAAGCTGCTGGACAAGCTTGACCAGGTGTTCGATGCCAAGGTCGATCCGGCGGTCTTCGCGCACATGGAGGACATCGTCGGCCTGATCGGGTGGTACGCGCACGGCAACGAACCCAGCCACCACGTCGCCTACCTCTACGCCTACGCCGGCCAGCCCTGGCGCACCCAGGCGCGGCTGACGCAGATCCTGGCCACCCAGTACGCCGATCGTCCCGATGGCCTTGCCGGCAACGACGACCTCGGCCAGATGTCGGCGTGGCAGTTGTTCACCCTGCTGGGCTTCTACCCGGTCGCGCCGGGCAGCGGCGAGTACATCATCGGTCGCCCGTTCCTGCCCGAGGCCACGCTGCACCTGCCCAACGGCAAGCGCTTCCGCATCGTCGCCGACGGACTCGACGCCGGGCATGGCCACGTTGGTGCGGCGACCTTGAACGGCCAGCCGCTGCAGCGGGCGTTCCTGCGCCATGACGAACTCATGGCCGGCGGCGAGCTGCGCTTCGAGATGCAGGACGCGCCGAACCGCGCGTGGCCCGGCGCAGGCGCCGAGGCGCCCTATTCGATGTCGAACCTGCGTTGAGCCGGGCGCGATACGTCCCTGACCGGTAAACTGCGCCGGTCGCGGGCCTATAGCTCAACGGTTAGAGCAGAGGACTCATAATCCTTTGGTTCCAGGTTCGAATCCTGGTGGGCCCACCAGGCCGATCAGTGGGTTGAATGGCCAAAGCGTGCGGCGCCGAGGGCTTCCGTCGCGGTCATCAGCCACGGATGCGTGCCGTCCCCGGCATCGACCTCGGCCGGGATGTCGCCGCCATCGATCTCCTGCTCGAAGCGCATGCGGATCGGATCCGGGATCGTGGCGCCTAGCCGTGTCGCGAACGATGTCGTGGCCCCGGACGGGAGTCGGGGCAAGATCAAGCCGACCGCGCCGCGGCAGTGGCGCGTGACATCAAGGCGTGACCCGCGTGCCACGGCAGTGGCATCAGATTGTGCACGCACGCCCAGGCGCGCTGATCCGGCCCCGCGCCGTGCACGGCGCCAGCGGCCCCATGGAGGGGCCGCGTCGGCCGTGCCCACCGGTGGTGGCGCCCGGCGTTGAGGACCAGGCGTCGCTTCACGCCCGGATTTGCAGGCGCGTGCGCCTCAACGTGCGAACGCGTCGATCTGCAGAAGTTCGATCTCGGCCAGGTCCCATGACGCTTCGCTCGTGAACCGGATTTGATAAGCCGTGTATGCACCTGGCTTCTGGATGCGGAACGGCCGCAGCTGCCTCGCCCACGTGAATGCTTCCTGCTGGCGGGCGTCGACGACGCGCCAGGGGCCGTCGCCCTCACGGCCCTCCAGCACCCATGACAGCCGCGGCAACGGGTGCGCGCCGTTGGTGAGCGTGTAGGAATGCACCGCCTCCGTCCCGGGGGACAGGGCCAGTTCGACCGAAGACGCTCCGGCGGGCATTGCCAGTACGGTGGTGGCATCGTCGTCCACCAGCGGACGCCCGTCGCGCCCGTCGTCCAGCCGCGTGCCGTCCGCGCTGGCGTGGTCGTCGAGGCGCGCAGGTGCCTTGCCCGGTGGCGTCAGCGAAGGCGGCAGGTCCCCGGCAGCGCTGCCCCAGGTCGACGGTGTGGGTCCCATGGTGAATTCGAGCGTGCCGCCGCTGGCGATGTCGGCGTGGCGCAGCCACGCCCGTGGCCACGGTTTGCCGTTGAGCGTCAGCGACTGCACGTAGACATGGTCGGGGCTGTTGTCTCGGGCGATCACGCGCAGCATCCGTCCGCCGTCGAGGCGCACGTCGACGCGGTCGAACGCCGGCGAGCCGATGACATAGTCGCCAGAACCCATCTGCAGGGGATACAGGCCCAGCATCGCGAACAGGTACCACGCCGACATCTCGCCGTTGTCCTCGTCGCCCGGATAGCCCTGTCCGATCTCGCCGCCCAGATAGAGCCTGCGCAGCACCTCGCGGCTGATGCGCTGCGTCTTCCAGGGTTGGCCGGCATGCACGTACAGCCAGGGGATGTGGTGCGAGGGCTGGTTGCTGTGCGCATACATGCCCATGCGCACATCGCGCGCCTCGGTCATCTCGTGGATGACCTGGCCGTAGCTGCCGGCGAAGCGGGCCTCGGCGGTCTCCGGGGTGGCGAAGAACGCGTCGAGCTTGCGCGCCAGGGCATCGCGACCGCCGTACAGCCACGCCAGGCCCTCGCCATCGTGCGCCGCGGTGAAGGCGAACGTCCAGGCATTCGCCTCGGTGTAGTCGTGGCCCCAGACCCTGGCGTCGAAATCGGCGGCGGGCTGGCGCCACTGTCCGTCCGCGCCGCGTCCACGGAAGAAGCCGGTGGCTTGGTCGAACAGCCGCGGGTAACCGGCGGCGCGGGCGCGGAAGTACTCGGCATCGTCGCGATAGCGTCGGGCGCGCGCGGTGTCGCTGTCCGTGGCGGCCAGGCGCTCGCCAAGCTGCGCCAGGCCGGCATCATTGAGCGCGCCCTCGAGCGTCCACGACAGGCCCTCGTGGACCGAGGTGTCGGCGTAGCCACGGTACAGCGAGTTAGCCAGGCCCTTGCGGCCGACGTTCGACACCGGAGGCACCACGGTGGCGTTGCGCAGCGCGGCTGCATAGGCCTCGTGCGGGTCGAAGCCGCGCACGCCTTTCATCCAGGCATCGGCGAACGCGACGTCGGAACTGGTGCCCACCATCAGGTCCGCGTAGCCGGGCGATGACCAGCGCGCCACCCAGTCACCGTCCCGGTACTGCTGCAGGAAGCCATCGACCATGGCGCCGGCCTGCCCGGGCGCGAACAGCGCGTACGCCGGCCAACTGGTGCGGAAGGTGTCCCAGAAGCCGTTGTTGACGTAGACCTTGCCGGCGCGGATCACCGCCGAAGTGCGCTGCGCGTCGCCGCCGGGGGCGTCCTTGGACCAGCTGCTCTGGTCGGCATGCCGCCATTCCGGACGGTCGCGGCTGCCGACGTTCTCGTGCGCCACGTTGGGATACAGGAACAGGCGGTACAGGTTGCCGTAGACCGTCGCCAGCTGGTCGTCGCTCGCGCCTTGCACCTGGACGCGGTAGAGCAAGGCGTTCCAGGCGTCGGCGGCCCGGTCGCGGACGGCTTCGAACGAATCACCACCGATTTCCAGATCGAGGTTGCGCCGCGCCTGCTCGACCGAGATCAGCGACGTCGCAATCCGCATGCGCACTTCGCCATCGGGCCCCGGCGAGAACTTCACGTAGCCGGTCGGCCGTTCCGTCCGGATCATGCCGCTGGCGGCCCATGGCTGGTCGAAGCGCGCGTACACGAACATGCGCGTGGCACCGTTGGACAGTCCGCTGCGGGTGTCCGTGTAGCCGCTGAGCGTCTGCGTGGATGCATCGAGCGACAGTCCGCCACGCGCATCGACGTTGTCGAACAGCAGGTTCGCGTCGCCATCGCGCGGGAACTGGAAGCGGAAGAGCGCAGCGCGTTCGCTGGGTGCGATCGCGGCGCGGATGCCGTTGTCGAACGCCACCTCGTAGACGTGGGGGCGCGCACGCTCGCGGTCGTGCGAGAACGACAGCGCTCGGCGCGCACGGTCTGCTTCAGGCACGCCGCGCGTGGCCGACGGCATCACCTGGAAGGTCTGGCGGTCACCCATCCAGGGGCTGGGCTGGTGGCTGATCGACAGCGCCTGCAGGCGAGGGCGGTTGTGGTCGTCGTTTTGCTCGTTCCAGCGATACAGCCAGCCAAGGGTACCGGCGTCGGTCACAGGCACCCAGAAGTTGAAGCCGTGCGGCATCGCCGTGGCAGGGAGGTTGTTGCCACGCGAGAAGCGCCCGTTGGATTGCGTGCCTCGGGTGGTGAGGACGCGTTCGACCGGCGAGGAGACCGCGGCACGCGGGACCTCGGCGATGGCGAGGTCGTCGATCCAGCCTTGCGCGGCGGCTTCGCCGACCGGGCGAGCCTCGATCTCGATGGCGCGGATCCGGCGCCCTTGCAAGGCCGGTACATCGCCCAGGCGGACTGCCTTGCGCGCCCATTGCTCGGGATACAGCGTGTTCGATCGCGCTTGCGCCACCGCGCCGACGTGCACGCCATGCTGGTCACGCGCGCCGAGCTCGGACAGCCTGCGGCCGTCATCAAACACCAGGTCCAGCGAGATGCCGGTGGAGGCGACGGTGTCGCCATCGACGATCTCCGGCAGCACCATCCAGGAAAATTCCGTGTCCCTGCCGACCGCCATGTCCACTTCGAACAGTGTTGCGCGTCCGCCGACGCCTTCACCTCGATAGCGCAGTGCGCGCAGGCCGCTGTAGCCCATCCCCGCTTTCGCGGCGTAGGGGCTGGCGGGACCGGACCCGACGTCGACCTGCACGTCCAGGGCCGGAGACGCGGGCAGCGGATCGCCGCCTTCGAAGGACGTCGCGAAGCGCGGGGCGTTGCCGGCGACGGCGACGCACGCCAACGCCAGCCAGGCCGGCAGCGTTACCCAGCCAGCCATGCGCACGCGGCATCCCCGGCGCGCGCCGCGCCGGTCAGCCGCGCGCACGAAGCACCGCCAGCACGTCATGGCACGCGCCCATGGTGTGGTAGTCGGTCTTGCCGGCGGGGCTTTTCTCGTCGTCGTACTTGCGGTTGCTGCGGTCCAGGATGCGATACCAGGCGCCGTATTCGTGGTCGATCATGTGCGCCCAGGCGTACTCCCAGAGGCGCTCGTACCATTGCCAGTAGCGGTCGTCGCCGGTGGCCGTTGCCAGCCGCGCGGCGGTGGCGATCGACTCGGCCTGCACCCAGAAGTACTTGTCGTCGTCGCAGATGAAGGATTTGCCGTCCGGCAGCGCTCGACCGGGAATGTCCCTGCGCAGCGCCTCCGGCGCGAAGCCATAGGCCAGGCCGCCGAACTCGGGGTCCCAGGCCGCGTCCACGGCGCGGTCGAACAACGACGTTGCGTGCGGCACCAGCCAGTCGGCCGGTCGGCCGTCGGCGCGGAGGTGGCCGTCGAGGATCAGGAGCAGCTTGGCCCACTCGGTCTGGTGGCCGGGCTGGAAACCCCAGGGCCGGAAGAGGTGCCTTGGCTCGTCGCGGTGGTAATCCGTATCCACCTGCCAGCGCACGTCGTAGTGCTCCCATATGAGTCCGTCGCTTTGCGCGGCCTGGCGCCGGGTCATGTGGTCTGCCAGTTGCAGGGCACGATCCAGGAACCTGCGGTCGTGGGTGGCTTCGAAGGCCGCCAGCATCGCCTCGCACATGTGCATGTTGGCATTCTGGCCGCGGTATTCGCTGAACCGCCAGTCGCGCGAGGCCTCGTCGCGGTACAGGCCCGGCCCGGGTTCCCAGTAGCGCTGCTCCAGCAGGTCCCAGTGTGCGTTGATCCAGGGCCTGGCCTGCTCGAAACCGGCCTTCAGCGCGATCGCGTACGCCAGCAGCACGAAGGCGGCGCCGTAGCAGTGCTGGGTGTCGTCCTCCGGGACGCCGTCGCGCAGCGTCCAGTAGTAGCCGCCGCTTTCCGGATCGAGGTGGCGCTCACGCAGGAATGCCAGCCCGTGCTGCACGGCATCGCGATACTCGTCGTCCCGCCTCGGATCCTCACCGCCGAATTCGAGCAGGGCGGTGGCGTAGTTGAAGACGAACCGCGTGCTGCTGACCAGGTGGCGGTGGCTGGCGTCGTAGATGCGACCGTCGTCCTTGAAGTAGTGGAAGAATCCACCGGCCGGATCGATGCAGTGCGGGTGGTAGAACGCCATGGTCTGGCGGATGTGGTCGCGCAGGAAGGCCTGGCTTCGGAAGTCGCCGTGGGTGGGCAGGCGTCGGGTCATGGGTCAGGGGCCTCGGGGCGGTTCGGAGACAGGGTGCACGGGACCAGGGAACGCGCGGATCCTCAGCGCGGCGCGGAGGTCGGCCAGGGAAGCGGACGAGCGCACATGTACGCGCGCGGACTCGCCGGGTAGCAGGGTCATGGCATTGTCGGACAGTTCGGCATCGATCGAGCCGAAGTCGATCCAGACCGCATGCGCCAGTGCGGCCGAGGACAGTTCGAGCACGCGGTCCCCGTCACTCTCCCGCAGCGAAGCGGTGATCGCCGGATCGATCCAGGCGATGTCCTTCGCGGGCCTGAAGTAGACGATTCCCCGGGCGGGCGGCTCGCCGTCGACCAGCAGGTCGAACACCGCGACCGTCGTGGCCGGATCCGCACCCGACAGCAGGTTCTCGTCGGCATGCGTCGCGACCTGCGTCGCCGACAGCGGCGGTAGCGTGACCGCCTGCCATTCCTCGCGCAGCAGGCGCCCGTCCAGTGCGAGCACGCGCAGGTGCAGCCGCCCCGCGCGCGGCTCGGTGCGATCGGACACGAGGGTCACGCGGGTGGCGCCATCCTTGCGCAGGGCCGCGACCGTGACGGGCGCGAAGAATCGGCGCGCGTGGTAGTGCAGGGCCTTCCAGCGACCGTACCAGTCGATTCCCGACCACGAGGCACCGGGCCAAACGTCGTTGAGCTGCCAGTACAGCGAGCCCATGGTCCGGGGCCTGCTCGCGCGATGGTGCAGCGCGGCCAGCGCGATGGCATCGGCCTGGGTGACCTGGCTGAGGTAGATGAAGTCGGCGAAGTCGCGGGGTTCGCCGTATGCCATCCGGATGTAGTGCAGCAAGCGTTCGTTTCCCTTGCCGGCGAGGAACTTCTGGTGGGCCTCGATCACGGGCGCATCGATGGCCTGCTCGCCGCGCGATGCGAAGCTGTCGACGGTACGCTGGACCGGCCACGCCTGCATGCCGAACTCGGCCATGAAGCGAGGCGTGACGTCGAGATAGGCTTCCGGCGGGCGCGCGGGGTTGCCCCAGACTTCCCAGTAATGCATGTTGCCCGCGGCCGGCGTGTTCGCGACCTCGGCCAGGTCGTTGCTGGGCGAGCTCGACCAGTATGCGACGCCCCCGGCGTCCTCGGCGACCACTGCGCGCAGTTCATGCCCGAACAGTTGCACGTAGCCGTCCCAGACCGTCTCGGCAAAGGCGGGGTCTGCCTTGCGCAGTGATTCGCCATGGCCCCAGTATTTCCAGGCGATCTCCTCCTCGTTGTTGCCGCACCACAGCACGATGGAGGGATGGTTGCGCAGTCGCCGCACCTGCTGGCGCGCCTCGGCCACGACGTTGGCGCGGAAGCCGGGGTCGTACGCGGGCTGCATGCCCCCGCCGAACATGAAGTCCTGCCAGACCAGCAGCCCGAGCTCGTCGGCGAGCGCGTAGAACGCGTCGGTCTGGTAGGCCCCGCCGCCCCAGACGCGGAGCATGTTCATGTTGGCATCGACCGCGGATCGCAGCACGTGCCGCAGGCGCGCGTCGTCCACCCGCGGCAGGAACATGTCGAAGGGGATCGCATTGGCGCCCTTGGCAAACACGGGGACGCCGTTGACCACGAATTCGAAGCCGCTGCCCGTGGCATCGGGTTCGCGGCGCAGTTCCACGCTGCGCAGCCCGGTACGGGTCGCGCGCCGGGCCACGGTCGCACCGTCCTGGACCAGTTCCACCTCGTAGCGGTAGAGCGCCTGTTCGCCATAGCCCACCGGGTACCAGCGGCGCGGCGATTCCACCCGGATCGGCACGGCGATCACGTGCTTGCCTTCGGCCAGCGTGGTCTCGCGCACGTCGATGGTGCTGACCACGTTGTCGGGCGCGGCCTGAGTCAGCCGCAGCGTGTAGCGGCCCGCGCGTGCCACATCGATGTCGACGAGGGCGGTCAGGTCGGCGCGTCGCGCATCAATCCCCTCCTGGCGCAGGAACAGGTCCGCGATGCGCGCCGCGTCCCAGCTCTGCAGTCGTACCGGTTGCCAGATGCCCGAGGTGACATAGCGCGGTCCCCAGTCCCAGCCGTAGTGGTAACCCGGCTTGCGCACGAAATTGCCGGTCATGGCGTCCGGCGGTTCGTCGCCGTAGGGCGAGGGGTAGTTGCCGGCGATCCTGTGCGGCATGGCCAGCACGCTCGGCAGCAGCCTGCTGATCGGCGAGTGCAGCAGCACGCGCAGCTCGTTGCGACCCGGACGCAGCCTGTCCCGCACCGGGATGCGCCAGGTGCGGAAGAAATTGTCGGCGTCGAGGACCTTCTCGCCGTTGAGGAAGACTTCGGCGAACGTGTCCAGCCCGTCGAACACCAGGTCGCTGCGCGACGCCGCGAGCGCCTCGGGCGGAGCGTCGAACGCGAGGCGGTACTCCCAGTCGGCCAGGCCGATCCACTGCAAGCCCGCCTCGGGCGCGCCCACGTAGGGATCCGGGATCAGGCCGTGCGCCAGGAGGTCGGTGTGGACCGTGCCGGGTACGGTCGCGGCGTGCCACTGCGTGGCGGCGGCCGGGTGCGATGCGCGCACGTCACCGCGCGCGAGCCGGAACTCCCAGCCCGCATCCAGCACTGCTTCGTGCATGCCTGCAGCGCTGGCCATCGAACAGGCCACAAGGCCCGCGAGCGCGAGGGCTGCGCGCCAACCGCGCGTCACCGCTGCGATCGAGGCCGTTGCCGCGCGGATGCCTCGGGATTTCATTCGATCGTCGCCTTGCAGTGCTCGTCGATGAAGCGCTGGTGCGAGGGCATCGCCTCGACGCAGGTGGCGATGGCCTGCCGCACCCGCTCGACGTGCTGCAGCAGGCGGTCGTCCGGCATCTGGTCCACGATCGGGTGGTAGCCGCGCGGCAGCACGCGCTGTCCCAGCATCACCTGGACCCAGCTGGGCAGCGCGAAGAAGTCCTCGCCCAGGCGCAGGTAGCGTCCGTCCGCGCGGAACAGGTCGAGCGCTTCCTGCAGCGGCGCAGGGACGGCCATCGCGCGGCAGTGGTTCCAGAACGGACTGTCGTCGCGTTCGGTCGCGTGGTAGTGCAGCACCAGGAAGTCGCGGATGCGCTCGTACTCGAAGGTGGTATCGCGGTTGTAGCGTTCGGCCAGCAGCGGGTCGAAGTCGCGGTCGGGGAACAGCGCGAGCAGGCGCTGCAGTCCGGACTGGACGAGATAGATGCTGGTGGATTCGAGCGGTTCCATGAAGCCGCTGGCCAGCCCGAGGGCGACCACGTTGCGGTTCCAGAAGCGCCGGCGCATGCCGGTGGTAAAGCGCAGCGGGCGTGGATCGGCCAGCGCGCGCCCGTCGAGGTTGGCGAGCAGCGTCGCGGCGGCCTCGTCGTCGCTGATGTGCGCGCTCGAATACACGTAGCCGTTGCCGGTGCGATGCTGCAGCGGGATGCGCCATTGCCAGCCCGCGGTCCGGGCGGTGGCGCGGGTATAGGGGGTCAGTTCGCCGGCGCTCTCGCAGGGCACCGCGATCGCGCGGTCGCAGGGCAGCCAGTGCGTCCAGTCGATGTAGCCGGTCTGCAGGGCCTGCTCGATCAGCAGGCCGCGGAAGCCCGAGCAGTCGATGAACAGGTCGCCCTCGACGCGCTCGCCGCTCTCCAGTTGCAAGGCCTCGACGAAGCCGTCCGTTCCACGGAGGACCACGTCCACCACCTTGCCTTCGCTCCTGACCGCGCCGCGGCGCTCGGATAGCGTTCGCAGGAAGCGCGCGTACAGGCCGGCATCGAAGTGGTACGCGTAGGCCAGGTCGGCCATTGGCGACCCCGGCGGCGCGTCCTCGGGTCCGGGCATGAACCGGTTGAGCGGCGCCGCCGCGGTCTGCAGCGAATAACCGCCGATGTCACGCGCGCGCCCGGCGAGGAACAGCTTGAGCCAGAACTGGTGGAACGGGAGCGGACCGATGCCTTGCCCGATCCGTCCGAAGCCGTGCATGTAGCGGTCGCCGATCCGCCCCCAGTCGCGGAACTGGATGCCGAGCTTGAACGTGCCGCGCGTGTGCACCACGAAGTCTGCTTCACCGATGCCCAGCAGGTCGGCATTGAACGACTTCAGGTGTGGCACGCTGGCCTCGCCGACCCCGACGATGCCGATCTCTTCGGATTCCACCACGCGCACCGAGGTGCCCTGGCCGACGTACGTCGACAACACGGCGGCGGCCATCCATCCGGCGCTGCCGCCGCCGACCACGACGATGCGCTTGATCCGGTGGTCGTCGACGGTCATCGGCGCTCTCGGCTCCCGGTGGCGGTGCAGGCCCGCTGGAGCTGGGCCGAAGGAATGATAGGCCGGCGGGCACGGGTGCTGCGCAGGGGGGGGCGGCCTCGCCCCGGACTCGAATGGCGCCGGGACTGCAGGGCTGAAGAGGGACCGGCGGGCGCGGGAGGGCTGCGACCGCCGATCCGGACCCTCGCGCCAGTGCGATGCGAGGGGAGGGACGTACAACTCAGAACTTGTAGGTCAGCCCCAGGTAGGCGACGCGCCCGGCGTAGCCATTGGTGTAGAAGCGGTCCTTGGTGTCGTTGCCCAGGTGTGCACGCGTCTCCTCCTTGGTCAGGTTCAGCACCGAGGCACTGATGCTGAAGGCGGGGGAGAAGTTGTAGGCAGCATTCAGGTCGATCTGCTGGTAGGGCTCTTCATACACGTTCAAGCGGTTGACCTGGCCTTGCACCATCTCGCCGCGACGGTTGTACGAGGCGCGCAGCAGCAGATTGTGCGCTTCGTAGAACACCGTGAAGTTGACCTGATTCTTCGCGCTGCCGATGAGGGGGGATCGCGCCAGCTCGGTGCCGTCCTCGAGAGCGACGGAAGCCAGGTTGGTGTCGTTGTAGGTGTAGTTGGCCTGGAAGCCAAGCCCGAAATCGAGTGTGTGCTGCGCATACAGCTCTACACCCTGCGAAACCCCGTCGCGACCACCGGCCGAGGTGGAATAGTTCTGCACCGTAACGGTCTCGCCATTGACCACCATCGCCACATCGGTGATCACCGGGATGGCGAAGTTGCCGACATCCTTGCGGAACAGCGCCGCGCCGAGCACCGAGCCCGGATGGAAGTACCATTCCAGGCCCAGGTCGTACTGCGTGGCCTTGTACGGTTCCAGCGTCTTGTTGCTGCCGGATCCGTACCATCCCTGCTGGCCCGCGCCTCCGGTCAGGCGGCGGTCGGCGACATACTCCGGACTGAAGTACTCCAGGCTGCCCGGAGCGGAGATGTCCTCGTAGCGCGGGCGCGAGATCACCTTGGAGGCGGCCGCGCGCAGGACCAGGTTGTCGCTCAGGTCGTACGCCAGGTTGAAGCTCGGCAACACGTCCGTGTAGCTGCGATCCAGCGAACTGACCTCGTACGACTCGACGCGCGCCACGCTGTCCGACAGCCTCCAGTAGCCCTCGCTGCCGCAGTAGGTGTTGGCCGGCGCACCAACGGGCGTCGCGGCGCCCTGCTGGCAGGCCAGCGGGTTGCCATCGGCACCATCGAAGAAGTAGTCGTTGTATGAGGTGACCCGATCGGTCGAGTCGGCATGCTGGCGCGTACTGGCGACACGCACGCCGACGTTGCCGCGAAGGCGCTCGGTGCGGAAGTTGGCCTGCAGGTAGGTCGAATAGAGCCGTTCGTCCACGTTGTACACGAAGTTGTCTTCTTCGCGGGTCTGCATCGGGCCGTACGTGCTGTTGAGATAGGCGATGTAGGCTGGATAGTCGATCGCCGGGAACGCGCTGGCCTGGATCGCGCCGGTCTGGTTGCCCATTGCGCGCAGGAAGCTCGGCGAGAACTGGGTGGCCAGATCGTTGCAGCCGCCGTTCCAGAAACGGTTCTCGTAGTTCGACGGGTCGGTCCCCGGGCACACCCAGTAGCTGTTGCCGGTGCTGCGGTGGACGCCGCCATCCCGTCCCTTGATCCCGAACTGGATCGAGTCCAGGAAGTTGCCGTCGTTGTACCAGGTGACGTCGAGCTGCGCGTAGGTCTGCTCGTTGTCGTTGCGGGTCCAGGAGGACCCGGTCGAGCCGAGGTCGACCTGCAGGATGCCGGCCTGCAGGTTCTGCATCAGTTCCGGCGAGAACGTCATCGTCGGCGTGCCGGTCAGGTCCCAGGCGCTGGCGAAGTTGCCGTTGGTCCAGCTGCCGTCCGCGTTCTGGCGGCGCGGCTTGATCGGCACCGTGAACTGCAGCTCGGGCCCGCCCTTGGCCCAGGTCCGGCCACCCTTGAAGGCGACGTCCACCGATCCGCCGCGCCATTCGGCGGCGAAGTCGGCGGTCTGCGACAGCGCCTTCTCGAGGTTGTAGCTGCCGGTGATCTGCGGGGTCGGCACGGTGCAGTCGTCCGAACCCCAGCCGCCCGGGGCCATGCCGGCGGCGGCGGCCTCGGCCTCGCTGCAGTAGTAGGGCTTGCCGGCATGCAGGCTGTAGTCCGCGCCGGTGACGATGGTGCCGCTGCGGTCGAAGTGCAGCCGGTCGAGGAGGCGACCGCCCGGCCAGTTGCCGTCACCGTGGTAGCGGGCGATGTTCCATTCCGGCACCTTGATGGTGTTGGTCTGGGAGTCCTGCGACAGCTCGAAGCGGAAGTAGTTGGCGGTCAGGGTCAGGTTGTCGGTCGGCTTGAACTGCAGGGTCAGCTGTCCGCCCTTGCGCTCGCGCGCTTCTTCCCTGGCGGCGAAGTTGACCGAGGTCGGCATCATGAAGCCGGTGTAGTAGTTGCCGTTCTGGTCCCAGAATCCCGTGCCGCCCCACCAGTTGGAGTCGAAGTCGGAGGGCTGGCCGTTGACGTCGACCGCGGTGCCGCCTTCGTCGCGGCCGTACCACTGCCAGCTTTCGGTGCTGGCGCCCAGGGTGCGGGTGGTGCGCTTCTGGTCGGTGTAGCCGACGAAGACGCCGAAGCGATCGTCCTGGTCATGCCAGGAATACGAGCCGGAGAATTGCCCGTCGGTCTGCTTGGTGGTATCGGCCCAGGTGCCTTCGGCCGAGACGAAACCGCTGTTCGCTTCGAGCTCAAGCGGGCGCCGGGTGCGCAGGATCACCGTGCCGCCGACGCCGCCTTCGTCGATGCGCGCTTCCGGGGTCTTGTACAGCTCCGCGCTGGACAGCATGTTCGACGGCAGCAGCGTGTAATTGAACGAACGGGTCGGGTTGCCGTTGGATTCGGCGGTGGCGACGTAGTTGCCGTTCAATTCGGTCAGGGTCAACTCCGAGGACAGGCCGCGGACGCTGACGTTCTTGCCCTCGCCACCGCTGCGCGTGACGATTACGCCAGGGACGCGCTGCAGCGCGTCGGCCACGTTCTTGTCCGGGAACTTGCCCACGTCCTCGGCGGTGATGACTTCGACGATCGCGTTGGCGTTGCGCTTCTGTTCGAGGCTCTTTTCGATCGCGTAGCGGTAGCCCGTCACCCGCACCGCGTCGAGTTCGGTTGCGCTCGACGGCGTCTGCGTGGAGGCCTCCGCAGCCGGCGTCTGCGCGAGCGCCAGCATCGGGGCGGCGGCGATTGCGGTCAGCGCGATCGCGATGGCGGTCGACAGCGAGGTCCGCGCCGCCGAATGTGGCTTCAACTTCATTGCAATCTCCCTCTCCAGGATTGACAGCGTCGGGTGTGATTTGGATCGATCCAAATCGCGATGCGAAACGCCCCCACCACGACTGCTCCCGGACAGGTGCCCGAGGTCCAAAGGGTGGCGACGCCTGCAGCGCCAGCGTCGAATTGGATCGATCTAATTTCGACGGCAAAGATGTAGCACGATGCGCGTCGCCACGCATGCTGCAGGGCAGCAAGGCTTGCGTCGGATGCGACAGCGCACGCGGGCTGCAGTGCAAGAGATGTGTTGCCCTGCTCGGCGGGGTCCATGGGCGAGGGCGTGCAGGCCGCGGGGACGGCGTTGGCAGGACGTCGGCAACTCGTTGATCGGTCGGAAGTCCGCTGCTTGCGCGGCGGGGTCGATCGATGCCGTTCGCTTCATTTGGATCGATTCAAACCTTGACCTGCCGCCCTCGACCGGGAATCGTGGCGTGCCCGCGAGGTGGCGGGGGCGTCCGATGACGGGGCGCGCCATCGCCGCCGCCCACTCCCGACCGCTCGCCTGGAACCGCATGTCGCTCTCCTTCCGCCCCAGGCACCGCTCCGGCACGAGGCCGACCCGGGGGAGCGCGGGGGCGCGGCCGTGTGCCGCGGGCAGTGGGCTGTGGAGGTCGCTTGCGGCCACGGGGTTGGCGTCATGAGTGCGATGTCGCGCGCGCTCGAGGTCGCCGCCAATTCGGTGGCCTCGGCAGAGGCCGCGCAGGCGGGCGGGGCCACGCGGGTCGAGCTGTGCGCCGCTCTTGAGCTCGGCGGTCTGACGCCGTCCGCAGCCCAGATCGCGCTGGTGCGCGAACGCCTCTCCATCCCCGTGCATGTCCTCGTGCGCCCGCGCGCGGGCGACTTCGCGTACTCCGCACAAGAGCACCGCACGATGCTGGCGGATGTCGTGCACTGCGTCGCCGCCGGTTGCGACGGCGTGGTGTTCGGCGCGCTGACCGACAGCGGCGAAGTCGACGTGACCCGCTGCCGCGAACTGGTCGATGCCGCCGGAACGCTGGCGACGACCTTCCATCGCGCGATCGATGTCAGTCGCGACATGGCGGAGGCGCTGGAGGCGGTGATCGATCTTCGCTTCACGCGCGTACTCAGTTCCGGCGGGGCGGCGAGCGCGCTCGAGGGTGCGCCGGTCCTGCGCGCCCTGGTCCGCCAGGCCGCGGACCGCATCGTGGTGATGCCCGGTGCGGGCCTGCACGCGGGCAATGTCGCGGCCCTGGCCGCGGTCACCGGCGCGCGCGAGTTCCACGCGTCTGCGCGGCGCGCGCTGCCGTCGCGCATGGCGTCGCCGGGTCGGCGAGCGCCGGGGATGGAGGAAGGCGAGATCCGCAGCAGCGAGGACGAGGTCCGGCGCCTCGTCGTGGCCTTGCGCGACGGCGCGCCGTCCACATGAGTGCCCCCTTCCTTGCGGCCGACATCGGTGGCACCAACGCGCGCCTGGCGCTGGTGCGTGCGCGCGACGACGGTCACGTCGAACTCCTCGAGCAGCGCCACTACCTGTGTGCCGCGCATCCGTCGCTGACGGCGATCGTCGCCGACTTCCTCGGTGGGCGCAGCGGCATCGACGCGATGGCCATCGGCGTGGCGGGTGTAGTCCACGGCGACGAGGTCATCAGCCGCAACGTGCCGTGGCCGATCATCCCGGCCCAGGTGCGTGCGCTTGGAGTGCGCGAGGTCGCCGCCGTCAACGACTTCGTCGCGGTGGCGCATGCCGAACAGTGCATGGACGACGCCACGACCACGCTGCTGACGCCACAGGCCGCTTCGCCCACGCCCGGACCGGCGCTGGTGGTCGGGCCCGGGACGGGCCTGGGCGCGGCGCTGCGCGTGCCGGTCGGTGCGCGGACGCTGGTGCTGCCCTGTGAGCCGCAGCAGGTGGCGCTGGCACCGGGGACGGAGCGCGAGCTGGCGGTGCTCGCGCTCTGGAAGCGCGGCGGCATGGCGCATGTGGGCACCGGCCACGCGGTCTCGGGGCCGGGCCTGCTCCACCTGTACCGCGCCCTGTGTGCGCTCGACGGCGTGGAGCCCCGACTGGCGTCTACCGATGAGGTTTCGCATGCGGCGGTTCGCGGCGTCGATGCGCACGCCGTGGAAGCGGTAGCGATGTTCTGCGCGCTGCTTGGCAGCGTGATCGGCGACCTGGCGATGATCACGGGCGCAACCCGCGTGTTCATCGCCGGCGGTGTTGCCCTCAAGCTGCGGCAGGCGTTGCTCGAAGGCGGCTTTGCCGCGCGGCTGGTGGACAAGGACGTGATGCGCGCGGTGCTGGAGGCCGTCCCGGTACGGCTGATCGAGCATCCGGATCTCGGCGTGATCGGCGCGGCGGCGTGGTTCCTGCGCCGCGGGGAGGCGGCTTCCGACCCGGCCGCGGGGACGATCAGGCGCTGACGGCTGCGTCCAGCAGGGCCAGTGCTTCCTCGCGCGTCGGCAGGGCGGCGAACGCGCCGTGCCGGGTGACGGCGAGCGCACCACAAGCCGAGGCATAGCGCAGGCAGCGTTCCAGCTCGGGCGTGTCCGCCAGGAACGCATCGAAGCGCGCGGCGTCGACGCCCGCCAGCTGCAGCTGCGACAGCAGGCCGCCGATGAAGGCGTCACCTGCCGCGGTCGTATCCACCGGATTCACGCGGATGGTGTCCAGCACGCCGTTGCCGTCGCGCGCATGCCAGCGCATCGAAGCGGCGCCGTCGGTGACCAGCACCAGTCGCGCATGGCGCAGCAGGCGTTCGACCACGGCGACTTCGTCGAGGCCGCCGCGGACCAGGTAATCCAGTTCCTCGCGCGCGAGCTTGATGAGGTCCGCGGCTTCCAGCGCGCGCCACAGCACCGGCAGCGCCGGCGTGGCACCCGGCCACAGCGCCGGGCGCAGGTTGAGGTCCAGGCTCACCAGTGCGCCGGCGGCGCGGGCAAGCGCCATGCCGGACAGCGTGGCCGCGGCGATGTCCTCATCGGTCAGGCTGTTGCTGCAGAGGTGGAACACGCCTGCCTCGGCGAAGCAGGCCGGATCGAAGTCGGTGCCACGGAACAGCAGGTCGGCGGCCGGCGGCCGGTAGAAGCTGAAGCTGCGTTCGCCACCCGCATCCAGCGAAACGAACGCCAGCGCGGTGTTCGCCCGCGACGTGCGCCGGACGTAGCGCACGCCGGCGCCTGCGTCGCGCAGGCTGTGCAGCAGGAAGTCGCCGAACATGTCCTCGCCGAGCATGCCCACGAACTCGCAGCGTCCGCCAAGCTTGGCGACCGCCACTGCGGCATTCGCCGGCGCGCCGCCGGCGAACTGCTGGAAGGTGCGCGTCTGGCCCGGCACGACCGGCGCGGCGAGGAAGTCGATCAGCGCCTCGCCGAAGCAGACGATGGTGTCGGCACGGCTCATCGGCCGCCTCCGTGGGCGCGGACGTGCCTTGCCACGCCGGGCAACGGGCGGGAATCAGGGATTGGACGCATGGGGTGTGCTGTCGCGTTCAGTCAGTTGCACGGGAACCACCACGGAACGCCGCGGCAGGCTGGGTGCCGCGGCGCGCTGCAGCAGCATTTCCGCCGCCTGCCGCCCGCGGGCGCGGGGCGCCGCGCTCATGGTGGTCAGCGGCGGGATGCCGACGGCGGCTTCGGGGATGTCGTCGAAACCGGTGACGGCGAAGTCCACGCCGGGATGGCGGCCGAGGCGCGCGAGACCCAGCATCAGGCCCAACGCCACCGCATCGTTGTAGCAGACCGCCGCGGTCGGCGCGCCATCGGCATCTGCGGCGAACAGCGCGTCGGCATGCGCGTTCGCCTCCAGTCGCGTGGGCGCGGTCTCGATCATCCAGCGTGGCTCGACGGGCAGGCCGGATGCCCGCAGCGCATCCTGGTATCCCAGGCGGCGTTCGCGGCAGGAACTGGACTCGGCATGGCCGCCGAAGAAGGCGATGCGCGTGTGGCCCAGCGCCAGCAGGCGCTCGGTGGCGGAGCGCGCGCCGGCGCGGTTGTCCAGGCCGAGGAAGTCGTAGTCGAAGCCGGCAGCGGACCCGGCCAGCTCGCGGTTGAACACCAGCAGTGGCGTATGCCTGCCGATCACGAGTTCGATGTCGCCGGCGTCGCTGGACTCGGCGGGTGAGAGGATGATGCCGGCAGGATGGTGCTCCATCAGCGAGCCCAGCACCTGGCGCTGCCGCGCCGGGGACTCGTTGCTGCTGCCGAGCAGGGTGACGTAGCCCTTCGCGCCGAGTGCCTCGTCCACGCCCGCCGCGAACTCCGCGAAAAAGGGATTGGACAGGTCGTTGATCACCAGCGCCACCGCGCTGGACACCCGTTGGCGCAGGTTGGCCGCGGCGCGGTTGTAGACGTAACCCTGGCGCTGCATCTCGTCCTCGACGCGACGCCGCGTGTCCGCATGCACCAGCGGACTGCCGCGCAACACCAGCGACACGGTCGCGCGGGAGACGCCACAGGCGCGCGCGATGTCGTTCAGGGTGATCCGGCGCGGCCTGTCCAGGAGGGGATACCTTCGTGTTTGGATCGATCCAAGCCATTCATCCTGCGGCATCCGTTCGCGGGTCGCAAGGGCAGGTGCCGGCACTCGCATGCGCCTTGCACGCCGCGTGTGACGCGGGATCGCGCGCATGGCTGCGCCTGGGCGGGACACGCCGAGGCCGCGTCGCCGCGGCCACGATCGCGCGTGGTGCGCCGCTCGGCCATGCGTCACCGGCACGCAGGGTTTGTTGCAGGACAGCATGAATCGGGGCGGCTTCTGTGTTTCGATTAGATCGATCCAAACTAGCAGAAAAGGCGCAACATGCCTGACCGTCAGGGAGTGCACGGCTCCATCGCGCGTTCCGGTGTCCAAGTGAAGCCATGCCGGGCGCCTCGCCGTCCCCAGGCGTTGCCGGGCCGAGGCCACGAGCAGCTGAGCGATCCGGCGGCAACCGTCGGGTCACGCGCCGGACGTTGGATCCTGTCGCGCGCGCTGCCGCTGTTCGCCTGTGCCGTGTTCGCCTGTGCGATGGCACCCACCCACGCCCAAGCCGCGCCCGGTGACGCCGCCACGGTCAACACGTTCATCGGCAGCAAGGACGACGGCAACACGTTCCCCGGTGCGTCGGCACCCTTCGGCAAGATCCAGGTCAGCCCGATCGGGGCGCATTACTCGGGCTGGCGCTACGACGATCCGCAGATCCGCGGCTTCGGCCACAGTTTCCTCTCGGGCGCAGGCTGCTGGGAACAGGGAGGCCAGGTGTCCGTGCTGCCGGTGACCGGCCGGATCGGCCCCGGCGGCGACTTCGACACCACCGACCCCAAGCGGTTCGACCACACGCAGTACGCCTCACGCTATGCGCACGAGGGCGAGGTGGGACAGGCCGGCTACTACCGCGTGAGGCTGACCGACTATGGCGGCATCGACGCCGAAGCCACGGCCAAGGTGCGTGCCGCGGCCGAGCGCTACACCTTTGCCGCAGGGCAGCCCGAGGGCCACGTGCTGGTCAACGTCGGCCAGGCGAACGAACGCCACGCCGTGATCGGCAGCAGCATCGAGGTCGTGGGCGATCGTGCGGTCGAAGGCCGCGTGACCACGAAGAGCTTCTGCGGCGGTCACCAGTACACCACCTGGTTCCGCATCGAGTTCGATCGGCCGTTCCGGACGCATGGCGTGTGGGGAGAGGACGGCGGCCTGCCCGGCGGGCGTCACAGCATGGCGGGCGAAGCCAAGCCCAACGGTGCGTGGCTCAGCTTCGCGCTTGGCGGCGACCGCTCGGTGACCCTGGTGTCGGCGATCTCCCACGTCGATGCGGAGGGCGCGCGCGGCAACCTCCGCGCGGATGCCATGACGGATGGCCACCTGCTCGATTTCGACGCGATGCGCGCGCAGGCGCAGGCGGCATGGAACCGCGAGCTGGGAGCGGTGCGCGTGGACGGCGCCGCTGCCGATGATCGCGTGGTGTTCTACACCGCCCTGTACCACGCCCTGCTGCAGCCGCTGACCGGCAGCGACGCCGACGGCCGCTACCGCGGCTACGACAACCGCATCCACCACGCGGATGGCTGGACCTACTACGAGTATTTCTCGCTGTGGGATACCTACCGGTCGCAGAACCAGCTCCTTGCCCTGCTGCGCCCGCAGCGCGCGCGCGACATCGCGCGCAGCGTGCTTGCCATCCACGAGCAGGGCGGCTGGCTGCCACGGTGGGGCTACGCCAGCTTCGAGACCAACATCATGACCGGCGACCCGGTCACGCCGTTCCTCGTCGACCTGTGGCGCTTCGGCGCACTGGAAGGACGCGAGCGGCAGGCATACGCGGCGTTGCGCGAGAACGCCTTCGGCGAGCCGCCGTTCAACTCGCGCCATGCCGGCCGCTCCGGCAACGCGCGCTACCTTGCCGATGGCTTCGTGCAGTACGACCGCACGTTCCCGTCGAAGGGCATGGACGTGGACCCGCACCATGGCGGTTCGGCGACGCTGGAGTACGCGCTGGCCGATTGCGCGCTGGCGCAGATGGCCGGGGCGCTCGGCGAGGCGGGCGACGCCGGTGCGCTCGCCAAACGGGGGCGGCACTGGCGCAACGTATGGGATCCGGCGGTGCGCGACATGGAGACCGGCTTCACCGGCTTTCCGCGACCGCGTACCGACGATGGCGGATGGTATGTCCCGGCCGACGACCGCTACAGCCCGCGCTCGCACCACGGCTTCCACGAAGGTACGGCCTGGCAGTACCAATGGCTCGTGCAACAGGACGTGCCGGGGCTGGTCGAGGCGATGCACGGCCGTGACCAGGCCCTGCGGCGGCTCGATGCGTTCTTCGCCTACGATGCGTTGCGCGCCGATCCGGCGGCCGCCGCGCGCAAGGAGTGGGTGGTCGGCCCGTACAGCTACTACAACCAGTTCCGCTACAACCCCAACAACGAGCCCGACCTGCATGCGCCGTGGATGTACACGCTGATGGGTGCGCCGGCGAAGACCGCCACCGTGCTCCATGCCGCGCAGACGCTGTTCAC
>JAIUOJ010000014.1 GCA_020161335.1 Pseudomonadota bacterium | reverse complement strand
CCGGCATCCCCGAGGACGACCCGCGCAACCCGGCGGTGATCGCCGACAACGTGGGCGACAACGTCGGCGACTGCGCCGGCATGGCCGCCGACCTGTTCGAGACCTACGCGGTGACCGTGATCGCCACCATGCTGCTGGGCTACCTGATGGTGACCGAGGTCGGCAGCAACGGCGTGCTCTACCCGCTGGTGCTGGGCGGCGTGTCGATCATCGCCTCGATCATCGGCGCGTTCTTCGTCAAGGTGAAGGCCGGCGGCTCGATCATGGGCGCGCTGTACAAGGGCGTGATCGTGTCCGGCGTGCTCGCGGCGATCGCGTACTACCCGATCACCCAGCAGCTGATGGCCGCCAACACCCACGGCGCGATGAACCTCTACTGGTGCGCGCTGATCGGCCTGGCCCTGACCGGCGCGATCGTGTGGATCACCGAGTACTACACCGGCACCCAGTACCCGCCGGTGAAGCACGTGGCGCAGGCCAGCACCACCGGCCACGGCACCAACATCATCGCCGGCCTCGGCGTGTCGATGAAGTCGACCGCGATGCCCGTGGTGGCGGTGTGCCTGGCGATCTGGGCCTGCCACGCGCTCGGCGGCCTGTACGGCATCGCCATCGCGGCCACCGCGATGCTGTCGATGGCGGGCATGATCGTCGCGCTCGACGCCTACGGCCCGATCACCGACAACGCCGGCGGCATCGCCGAGATGGCGGAACTGCCGCCGGAGGTGCGCGACATCACCGATCCGCTGGACGCGGTGGGCAACACCACCAAGGCGGTGACCAAGGGCTACGCGATCGGCTCGGCCGCGCTGGCCGCGCTGGTGCTGTTCGCCGACTACACGCACAACCTGCAGGCCAACAACCCGGGCGCGGTGTTCACCTTCGACCTGTCCGACCACACCGTGATCATCGGCCTGCTGATCGGCGGCCTGATCCCCTACCTGTTCGGCGCGATGGCGATGGAAGCCGTGGGCCGCGCGGCGGGCAGCGTGGTCGAGGAAGTGCGCCGCCAGTTCCGCGAGATCCCCGGGATCATGGCCGGCACCGCCAAGCCGCAGTACGACAAGGCGGTGGACATGCTGACCAAGTCGGCGATCAAGGAAATGATCGTGCCGTCGCTGCTGCCGGTCGCGGTGCCCGTGATCATCGGCCTGCTGCTCGGCCCGAAGGCGCTGGGCGGACTGCTGATCGGCACGATTGTCACCGGCCTGTTCGTGGCGATCTCGATGACCACCGGCGGCGGCGCCTGGGACAACGCCAAGAAGTACATCGAGGACGGCAACTTCGGTGGCAAGGGCTCGGAGGCGCACAAGGCCTCGGTGACCGGCGACACCGTCGGCGATCCCTACAAGGACACCGCCGGCCCGGCGATCAACCCACTGATCAAGATCATCAACATCGTTGCGCTGCTGCTGGTGCCGCTGCTGCCGGTTCCGGCTGCGGGCGATGCCGCCGGCGCTGCGCACGCGACGCAGGCCGTGCATGCATCGATGGATGCGTCGCGGCTGGCAAAGGTGTACTTCGACATCGGCTCCGCGCAACTGCCGGCCGATGCCGGGGCGCAGCTCGCCGGCGTCGCCGCGACGCTGGCCGGTGATGCCTCGACCCGCGCCTCGATCTCCGGCTACCACGACGAGAGTGGCGACGCCGCGGTCAACGCCGAGCTGGCCAAGCAGCGCGCGCAGGCCGTGCAGCAGTGGCTGGTCGACCAGGGCATCGCCGGCGACCGGCTGGTGCTCGACAAGCCGATCCTCGCCACCGGCAGCGGCGATCCCGCCGAAGCCCGCCGCGTCGAGGTGGTCGTGCGCTGATCCGCGTCCGCGTAGCTCCTGGAAGGGCGGCCCTGGCCGCCCTTTCCTTTTGGTCATTCCTGGCTGTTCCGGCCACCCCCCTGGCATCGGTCGCGCGGCGCGGATGCCGGTGCGGCCGCGCGACGCGCCTATCCTGGCTGGAAGGCCCGGGCCGCCACGTCGAACCAGGGCGTGCACAGCGTGCGCTGCGCGCGCGCGGCGCCATCGCCGGCCTGCCACAGCGATCCGGCTGCGACCGTTTCGGGGGCAAGGAACGCCTCCGCGTCGAACGGCGCCACGCCGAGGCACCAGCGCACGCGCCGCGGTGGCGTCGTCGCCGGGATCGCGAACGCGAACTCGCCCTCCAGCGAGGCGTCCGGATCCAGCCTCAGGGCCAGCGGCGTCGCCGGCAGCGTCGGGCCGGTGAATCCGCCCGCAGGCGAGGACGCGACATGCCGCAGCACCACGTCGCCCCCGCCCACTTCCTCGAAGCTGGGCGCTGCGATGGCGCCGGGGCGCTGGCGACGGGTGAGCACGGCCTGGCGGTCGCCGCGATCGAACACCATCCACGCCGCGTCGTCGCCATTGTCCAGCCGGTAGCGCACGCGCACCGACTCGGGGCCGTCCATCGCCAGCGTGACCCGCAGCGCAAGCGGCCCGTCGTGGAGCGTGGTGGTGGCGCCTGCGGGGTCGGGCATCGTGGCTGCGGTCCGGTGGGAAACGGGTGCCTTGCCGGCAACTCGAGCCGGCGGGTCGCCTGCATCGTGGGCCCCTGCACCGGCCAACGGCAACACCAGGATCGCCACGAGGGCGACACCCGGCGTCATGCGCGGCGTGCCGCGAGGCCTGCGCCGAGGCAGGTCACGGCGCGCACGCCGTCAATCAGGACGCGCGTGGTCAAGGCGCGCGCGGTCCGCAGGCTCACAGCCGGTAGCTGGGACGATCCGGCAGCCCCAGTTCCCCGCGGATCCCGTTCTCGGTCAGGTGGTCGGGATTCGCGGTGGTCGGCGGCGTGGAAGGATCGCCATCGAAGTCGAAGGGCGCGGCCGTGGTCTCCAGTCCCACCGCCTGTCGTTCGGAGTTGGAGATGCCGCGATCCGGACCGGCGCCACTGTAGTTGCCCGGCTGCAGGGTGCCGTTGGTGAAGTTGTAGGCGTGCGACATCTCGTGGTACAGCACCACCACAGGCGCCGGGAAGGCCTCCATGTGGAACGACGGGTTGTAGCGGATGTCGGTCACCACGCCCGGGCCGGCGCGGCCGTTGGTGATCTGCACGTCGGGCCAGGTGGCGCCGTCCCGGGCCGGCATGGCATAGCCGTTCTGTTCGTTCGACAGTTCCTTGATCGTCACCGTGTTGCCCTTGGTGGCGGCGGTCTTGTCGAACTCGGCCAGCATCTGCTGTCCGTTGGGCGAGCTGCGCAGGAACTCGATGTCGGCCTGCACGCGCTGCACGAACGCTTCGGACCCTTCGACCTTCACCGTGCCGCCGACCTGCGGATCGATCTCGACGTTGACCACGGTCGGGCGCGCACCGGTGGCGGCGTTGACCCGGTCTGTCAGTTCGGCATAGACGGTGGTCTGGTTGCCGGCGCCTTCGATGGTGTCGCGGCCACCGCCGGCGTAGATGCTGCTGGCACCGGGCGCGGCATGGATCGTGTCGTCGCCGAGGCCACCGGACACCATGTCACCGGTGCCGCGGCTGCGGATCGTGTCGTTGCCGGCGCCGCCTTCCAGGTAGTTGCGGCCGGCGCCGCCATCGATGTCGTCGTCGCCGTCGCCGCCGTAGATCACGTCGACGCCGCTGCCGCCGCGGATGGTGTCGTTGCCGGCGCCGCCGAACACGTCGTTGCGGCCGCTGCCGGACAGGGTGACGCTGTCGTCGCCGGCACCGGCATCGACGCGGTTGTCGCCGCTGCCGGCGATGTCGATCTTGTCGTCGCCGTCGCCCGTGTCCGCGATGATGTTCACGGTGACGTTGGCCGCCACCTCGATCACGTCGTCACCGCCGCCGGTGCGGAGCGTCAGTTCCTGGTCCTGCGCCAGCTTCAGCTCGTAGGACTGGCCGTTGACGGTGACGTCGAGCGTGCCGTCGTCGCGCTGGCTCACGCCGACGCGGTCGTTGGCGCCGCCGGTGGTCAGCACCAGCTGGTCGGAGCTGACGTAGGTGCGCCCGCCGCCGGCGTCGGCCAGGGTGCGCTCGCGGGCGATGGCGACGTCGCTGCCGGTATGCAGCGGGTCGATCTGGATGTCCTTGCCGTCCGGGGTCTGGCCGAGGGTGCGCTGCGACGGGTTGCTGGTGTTGCCGTCGACCGCGATCCCGGCCTGGAGCAGCGCGCTGGGTAGCACCGCCTCGCGCAGGCGGCTGTCGGTCGCGCCCGGCAGGGCGTTCTCGTCCAGGTCCGCCATCGAGCCGAGCAGCTTGGCGTCGGTCGTGGGGTCCTCCCAGTAGCCGTCGGTCCGCGGCAGGGACGGTTCGGACACCCGGCTGGCATCGGTCTGGATCGACATCGCGGCGCTCTCGTGGCTGGACGGTGGAGTGACTGTGTACGCCTGCGTATGGAGCCCGCCAAGCTGGGGCGTACCCGGCCTCGGGCTGACCCTAGGCACCGCGGGGCCGCCACCTGCGTGCCGCCCGCCGGTGCCGAACCGGCAGGCGCTTGCCGTGTCGTTTCAATCGCTTGCCAGCCGATTCGCGCTGGGCCGAGCGGAGCAACTCGGCGCGCCCCGCGCGCCGGTCCAGGTCGCCGCCAGGCATGGCCAAGGGCCGCGGACCGCGCCCTGCGGCACGTCGTTTCCGCAGCGCAGCATGGCTCGCGTAGAATGCGGCCCCCACCATCCACGCGGGCGCTGCCCGCCCTGCAGGAGCTGTCGCCACATGGGCCTCGACCACGTTTCCACCGGGAGGAATCCGCCGGACGAGATCAACGTCGTCATCGAGATCCCCAAGGACGCCGAACCGGTCAAGTACGAGGTCGACAAGGAAAGCGGCGCGATCTTCGTCGATCGCGTGCTGTCCACGCCGATGCGCTACCCCTGCAACTACGGCTACGTGCCGCACACCCAGTGCGGCGACGGCGACCCGGCCGACGTGCTGGTGATCCTGCCGCTGCCGCTCGTCCCCGGTTCGGTGATCCGCTGCATCCCGGTCGGCGTGCTGAAGATGACCGACGAGGCCGGCAGCGACGAGAAGCTGGTGGCGGTGCCGGTGCCCAAGGTGTTCGCCGGCTACGCGCACGTGCGCGACATCGACCAGGTGTCCGGCCACTGGCTGGAGCGCATCGGCCACTTCTTCGAGCACTACAAGGACCTCGAGAAGGGCAAGTGGGTCAAGCTCGAGGGCTGGGGCGGCGCCGAGGAAGCCAAGAAGATCCTCGTCTACGCGATGGAGCGCTACAACGCGCTGGTCGACAAGCCGAAGTTCTGATCCGCCTCAGGGCGCGCGCCCGGCGTCGGACCGCGCGCGGGCCAGGGTGGACAGGCCGATCAGGCGCGACACCACCAGCGCGATGTACATCACGCCGGCGAACGAGGCCAGCATCACCAGCGCCCGCGCCGGCGGTCCGATCGGCAGGATGTCGCCGATGCCGACACTGGACAGCGTGCTGATGCTCAGGAACAGCAGTTCGAACCAGGTGCGTGGCCGCGCCGGCTCGACCATGCCGGTGAAGCTGCCCGGGAACCACTGCTGGCAGACCGAGAACGCGAACGCGAAGCCCCATGCCAGCAGGGTGAAGGTGGCGCCGGTGGCGTAGAGCTCGTCGCTGGTGACGCGATGGTCGCGCAGCATGTACGCGATCAGGGCGGCGGCGGTGTAGAAGTACAGCGCCGCCTCCAGCAGGTGCGCGTAGGCCAGCACCGCCGGCCATTGCGCCACCGAGGCGACGATCGACAGCAGCACCGCCGGCACCGCCAGGCACCAGGCGATCCAGTTGCTCGCCGCGCTGCGGTTGACCACCCACAGCGCCAGCACCAGCACCAGGATCCCGAAGGCGCCGAACAGCGCGCGGCCGGCGGCCGCGCCTTCCATCGCCGGGTACAGCAGCAGGCCCAGCAGCTGCGTCAGCAGCAGCCAGGCCGAGGGATTGCGCTTGGCGGTCACCAGCCAGCGCAGCGATTGCCAGGAGGCCATTGCGGTGTGTGGTGGCGCGGGGGCGCCCGGCGGGCCGGGCGCGCAGCGGCAGGCGGCCGGGGCCGGTTACTGGGTCCAGGTGCCCGGCGCAGTCGAGGCCGGCAACACCTGCGCCGACAGCTGGCGGTCGTTGTTGAGCAGGCGCACCGCGTCGGCCAGGATCGCCGCCGATTCGCGCAGCAGCGGATCCGGGCGCTTCTCGGCCGCCTTCTCGCGCGCCGCGTCCTCGGCCACGTTGCGCTCACTGGCCTGCAGGCCGTCGTCGCCGGCGGTGTCGGCGAGCGGATCGAGCGCCAGTCCCAGCGTCTTGCGCTCGTCCTGGCGCTGCTTGCGCCGCGCCTCGTCGCGATCGCGCTCGGCGCGGCGCTCGGCCTCGTTGAGCGAGACGTACTTCTTCTCGCGCTCGGCACGGAACTCCGACACGTCCTGCGACCACCACTGGAACTCGCGGTCCTTGGCGATGCGCGCGCCGTGCAGCGCCTCCAGCCTCGGCAGCAGCGGCGAGAAGTTGCCGTAGCGCTGGTGCGGCACGGCCGCGATCTGGCGCCACTCCAGCGCGTTGTCGTAGGTGCTCTCGCCGTACTCGCTGGCATCGACGGTCACCGGGAAGGCGATGTCGGGCACCACGCCCTTGTTCTGCGTGCTGCTGCCGCCGGGCAGGAAGAACTGGGCGATGGTCAGCTTGACGTGGCCGTAGCGGTCGCCCTCGTTGGCCGGCCAGCGGTCGAGCGGCACGATGTTCTGCACGGTGCCCTTGCCGAAGGTCGTCTCGCCGATGACCAGGCCGCGGCCGTAGTCCTGGATCGCGCCGGCGAAGATCTCCGACGCCGAGGCCGAGCCGCGGTTGACCAGCACCGCCAGCGGGCCGTCCCAGGTCACGCCCGGGGTGCGGTCGCCTTCCACCGCGATGCGGCCGCCGGCCTCGCGCACCTGCACCACCGGGCCCTTGTCGATGAACAGGCCGGTGAGTTCGATCGCCTCGTTGAGCGAGCCGCCGCCGTTGCTGCGCAGGTCCAGCACCACGCCGTCGATGTTCTGGGTCTTGAACTGTTCGAGCAGGCGCGCCACGTCGCGCGTGGCCGAGGTGTACTCGCCGTTGCGCGTGCGCCGGCCCTCGAAGTCCTGGTAGAACGCGGGCAGCTTGATCACGCCGATGCGCTTGGCCGCGCCCTGCCCGGCCGCCGGCAGTTCGATCACTTCCGACTTCGCCGCCTGCTCCTCGAGCTTGATCCGCGCGCGGTTGAGCACGATGCGCACCGGCTTGCTGTCCAGCGTGGCCTCGCCCGGCACCACGTCCAGCCGCACCTGGGTGCCCTTGGGCCCCTTGATCTTCTCGACCACGTCGTCGAGGCGCCAGCCGACCACGTCCTCCATCGGCCCGCTCGTGCCCTGGCCAACGGCGACGATGCGGTCGCCGACCTTGAACTTGCCGCTCAGGATCGCCGGGCCGCCGGCGATCAGCTCGCGGATCACCACCACGTCGTCCTGCTTGGTCAACTGCGCGCCGATGCCTTCCAGCGACAGCGACATGCTCTGGTTGAACAGCTTGGCCGTGCGCGGGTTCATGTAATCGGTGTGCGGATCGACCGTCGCCGTATAGGCGTTGAGGAAGCTCTGGAACGCGTCCTCCTGGTTGAGCGCGGCGATGTTGTTGGCCATGTTGAGATAGCGCCGGTCGAGCGTGCGGCGGATCTCGTCCGGCTTCTTGCCCGCCAGCTTCAGGCGCAGCCAGTCGTTGCGCACCGACTGCCGCCACAGGCGGTCGAGCTCGGCCTTGTCGGCGGCCCACGGCGCGTCCTCGCGGTCGTAGTTCCAGCGGTCGTTGCCGGTGAAGTCGTAGATGTCCTGGTTGAGCAGGCCGCGCGCGTAGGCGACGCGGTCGGCCACGCGCTGCTGGTACAGCGCGAAGATGGTGTAGGCCGGTTCGAGGTTGCCGCTGCGCACGCTCTCGCCCATGCCGGCCTTGTAGGGCTGGAAGCGGGCGATGTCCTGCGCGGTGAAGAACAGCTTGGAGCCGTCCAGCGATTCGAGGTACTTGTCGAAGATCTCGCCCGGCATCGAGGCATCGAGCGGACGCGGCCGGTACGCGTAGCGGCTGTCCGAGAGCAGGCCGTAGACCAGCTTGGAGGTCGTCACCTGCTCCGCGCTCGGCGTGCCCGGCAGCGCCACGCCGTCCGCATGCGCCACCAGCGCCAGCGGCACGGCCAGCGCCAGTGCGATCAGGGAGGCGGAAGCGAAGCGCTTGATCTTCATCGGGGGCGGTCCTGGGAAACGGCTTTGGTCTGCGGCGGGGGCCACTTTGGCTGCGCGGTGGGACCGCGGAACAGTGCTGAAAGTTGCCGGCGACGCGGAATCCACTCTAACGGCCGATGCCGACGCGAAGATGAACGTGGCGACGGGCGGAGGCGCGGGGTCGCGGGTGGGCCGGGCTCAGGCCGCCGCGACGCCAGCGGCCCGGGCCGCCTGCTGGTCGGCGTGGTAGGACGAGCGCACCAGCGGCCCGGAGGCGACGTGGCTGAAGCCCAGCGCCATGCCGTAGTCCTCCAGCGCCTTGAACTCGTCCGGCGTCCAGTAGCGCAGCACCGGGTGGTGGTGGGCACTGGGCTGCAGGTACTGGCCGATGGTCACCATGTCGACGTCATGCGCGCGCAGGTCGCGCAGGGTGCCCTGCACCTGGTCCATGGTCTCGCCCAGGCCGAGCATGATGCCGGACTTGGTCGGCACGCCCGGATGCCGGGCCTTGAACTGCCGGAGCAGGGTCAACGACCACTGGTAGTCGGCGCCCGGGCGCACGTTGCGGTACAGCTCGGGCACGGTTTCGACGTTGTGGTTGAACACGTCCGGCGGGCTGGCCGAGAGGATCTTCAGCGCGCGTTCCATGCGGCCCTTGCCGCGGAAGTCCGGGGTGAGTATCTCGATGCGGATCTCCGGCGACTGCGCGCGCACCTCGCGGATGCAGTCGACGAAATGCTGGGCGCCGCCGTCACGCAGGTCGTCGCGGTCCACCGAGGTGATGACCACGTATTTCAGGCCCATGTCGGCGATGGTGGTGGCCAGGTGCCGCGGCTCGCTTGCATCCGGCGGCTTCGGCCGGCCGTGGGCGACGTCGCAGAAACTGCAGCGGCGCGTGCAGACCTCGCCCAGGATCATGAAGGTGGCGGTGCCATGGCCGAAGCACTCGTGGATGTTCGGGCAGCTGGCTTCCTCGCACACCGTGACCAGGCGGTTCTCGCGCAGCTTGTGCTTGAGCGCGGCGACCGCGCCGTTGGACGGGATGCGCACGCGGATCCACGACGGCTTGCGCAGCACCGGCGCATCCACGAACTCGACCGGCGAACGTGCGATCTTGTCGCCCGCGACCTGTTTCACGCCGGGTTCCAGCACGCCCGACTCGGTGCCGACAACGGCGAGCGGAATGGTCCTGGCGTTGGGTTCGATCATGGTGTCCGGCTCATGTGTGCCACCCCCTCTCCCGCCTGCGGGAGAAGGTCGGGGTGAGGGCCATCGCCACGCGGGTTCCCCTCATCCGCCCCTTTCGGGGCAGCTTCTTCCGCAAGCGGGAGAAGGGAGGTGCCAAGGAATGCGGGCTCGGCCTTGAGCCGCAATCCGAACTGGCGGGCCAGTTCGTCCAGCAGCACGGGCTTCACCGCATCCATGCCGGACGGGCCGCCCAAGTCTAGCACCGAGGTCACCTGCAGCCCTGCGTAGCCGCAGGGGTTGATGCGCCGGAACGGCTCGAGGTCCATCGCGATGTTGAAGGCCAGGCCATGGAAGGTGCGGCCATGGCGCACGCGAATGCCGAGCGCGGCGACCTTGGCCTCGCCCACGTACACGCCCGGCGCGCCCTCGCGTCGCACGGCAATGATGTTCCATTCCAGCAGGGTGTCGATGATCGCCTGCTCGATCCGGCACACGTACTCGCGCACGCCCACCTTCAGCCGCTTGATGTCGAGCAGCGGATAGACCACCAGTTGCCCCGGCCCGTGGTAGGTCACCTGGCCGCCGCGGTCGACGTGGACCACCGGGATCGCGCCTGGCATCAGCACGTGTTCGGGCTTGCCGGCCTGGCCGAGGGTGAAGACCGGATCGTGCTCGACCACCCACAGCTCGTCCGGTGTGTCGTCGTCGCGCGCATCGGTGAACGCCTGCATCGCGCGCCAGACCGGTTCGTAGGGCTGCCGCCCCAGATCGCGGACGAGCGCCGGGGCGCCTGGCGTCAAAGCGTCCACTTCACTTCGGGGTGCTCGCGCAGCGCGGCGTGCGCGGCCTCGTACTGGGCGCGGTCGTTGGCGCGGAAGCTGAGCTTGACCGAGACGAACTTGCCGCCGCTCGACTCGCGCCAGGACACGGTCTCCTCGAGCACGGCGATGCCGGCCGCCGCCAGCAGGCGCGGGATCTCGGTCTCGAGCGCGGCGTTGGCCGGCCCCATCGCGGTGATCTCGAACGTGCCGGGGAACTGGAAGCCGTGGTCGGGATTGTCGGATTTGATCTCCATGCGCCGATTATGGGGGCGTGGCCGGCCGAACCCAAACCGCCGCCGGTGGAACGCAAAAGGCCGCCCGGAGGCGGCCTTCGCGATGTCGCGGCGTCGCAGGACTCAGCGCGACAGCTGCAGCAGGCTCGAGGACACCCAGCCCTTGTTGCCCAGCTCGTCCTCGACTTCCCACATCATCCCCTGCTTGGTGCCGGTGGGGTACAGCATCATGCCGACCTCCAGCTCGCGCACCACGCCGCGGCCATCGGCGCCGCGGAACAGGCGCGCCGGCTTGGTCACCGTGACCGCCTGCTCGGCGTTCGCGGCCGAGGCGTTGTCCGGCAGGCCGCCCAGCTGCGCGACGAGGTCGGTGTAGGCCTGCAGGTAGGCCAGCGTGATCACCTGGCCGATCTCGGTGTTGGCATAGCCGCCGACGCCCGCGGCGCCGAGGCCGCTGCCGCCGAACAGGCCGCCGCCCGCACCCCAGCCGATGTCGGTCTTCTTGGCGCTGCCCTCGGCCATCGCCACCTGTTCGGACGAGCGCACGTCGGTGACGGTGAGCACCACGTCGGCGGTCTTGCTGCGCAGGTTCAGGCCGCCGACCAGCGCGCCCGCGCGGCCGCCGATCAGGCCGCCCAGCAGGCCCCCCATCGAGTTGCCGCTGGCGTTGCTGTTGGCGCCGACCAGGTCGGGCACCATCACGTAGTCGGCCGCCTTGATCTGGCCCTTGCCGACGTTGGAACGGTTGCGCAGCTCGCCGCTGGCGCCCAGGTCGCGCTCGCGCATCGCCGCGTCCAGGCCGGCGCCGCGATCGACCAGGGTGAAGCAGCGCGAACGGTTGACGAACACCTTGATCAGCCGCGACGGCGCCGGCAGCTGCTGGCCGGTCCACCAATGCACGCCATCTTCCGGCTCGAGCACCGAGATCGAGCCCAGCGGCTTGGCGCAGGTCGGGATCTGCGCGGTCTGTTCCTGGCGTCGTTCCTGCGCGCTCTGGCGCTGCGCCATGGCCGGCGCGGAGGCGGCCACAACGCCGGCGAAAAGGATGAGCGCGCAGGCGCGCGTGCGATTCAAGCGAGACATGTCTACCCCCAGGTTTCGACTTTCTTCCGTGAACGCAGTCGCTGCGTTCTCCCCGTGCCGATGCATCGCAGCGGCCGGGGCATTCTATCCACTAACGCAAAGCGCGATGTGACGGGGCCAGCGCCTCAGTCGGCGTTCCACCACATCAGGAATTCATGCCACAGGCGCTTGAAGAAGCCCGCCTCCTCCACCGCCTGCAGCGCCACCAGCGGGCGCTCCGCGACGACTTCGCCGTCGAGCGTCACCCGCACCTTGCCCAGCTCCTGGCCCTTGGCGATCGGCGCGACCAGCACCTTGGGCAGGTCCATCGACGGCTTGAGCTGCGCGTACTTGCCGCGCGGCAGGGTGACCAGCAGCGGCGCGGCGACGCCCAGCTGTACTTCGTTCTCCTGGCCCTTCCACACCTTCTGCGTCGAGATCGCGGTGTTGGCCTCGTACAGGCGATGGGTCTCGTGGAAGCGGAAACCCCAGTTGAGCAGCGCCAGCGAATCGGTGGCGCGCTGCGCCTCGCTGGTCGAGCCCATCACCACCGACACCAGGCGCTGGTCGCCGCGCTTGGCCGACGCCAGCAGGCAGTAGCCCGCGCCGGAGTGGTGGCCGGTCTTGATGCCGTCCACGCTGGGGTCGCGCCACAGCAGCAGGTTGCGGTTGCGCTGCGTGATCGGGCCGACGGTGAATTCCTTGATCGCGTTGTAGCCGTACTCCACCGGGAAGTCGCGCGCCATCGCACGTCCGAGCAGGGCCAGGTCGCGCGGCGTCGAGTAGTGGTTCGGGTCCGACAGGCCATGCGCGTTGACGAAATGCGAGTGGGTCATGCCGATGCGCTTGGCGTAGGCATTCATCAGCGCGGCAAAGGCGTCCTCGCTGCCGGCGACGTGTTCGGCCAGCGCGATCGCGGCATCGTTGCCGGACTGCACCACCATGCCTTTTTCCATCTCCAGCAGCGGCGCGGTCTGGTTGACCGGGAAGCCGCTGTAGCTGCCGTCGGTACCGGCCCCGCCCTTGCGCCAGGCGTTCTCGGTCATCATCACCTGGTCATCGGCCTTGACCTTGCCGGCCTTCATCTCGGCCGCGATCACGTAGCTGGTCAGCACCTTGGTGATGCTGGCCGGCTCGACGCGCTGGTCCGGGTTGTGGCTGGCCAGCACCTGGCCGGAGGCGTCATCCATCAGCAGCCACGCGGTGCCGGCGACGGCGGGCGGCGGCGGCACGGGCATGGCCTCGCTCAGCGCCTCGGACGCCGGAGGCGCGGCGGGCTGCGGGGCGGCGGGCTGCGGCACGGTCGGCTGCGGGGCCGGATCCTGGGCGAGCGCGAAGCCGACGGTGGCCGTGGCCAGGGCGACCAGGGCCAGGCGGCGCAGGGCCACGGGACGCGAGACGGCGGATGGGTTCATCGACAACGGTACTCCGGGAAAACGGCCGGTCCTGGCCTGGCGTGGGCGGGACGGGCCCGCGGGAGAGGGGACATGGGAATGGCGATCGGGAACAACGCGGGCGCGGCAGTCTACTCGCGGACCACCTGGGGCAACTCGAACCCCAGACCGGTCAGGCGGGGCACCAGTTCCTTGACGCTGGCGGCCTCCACCGGCCCGACACGCACGCGGTAGAGCGCGCGCCCCGCGCCGGCGACCTCCTGCATGCGGGCACCGGCGATGCCGGCCGCCACCAGTCGCGACAGCGCGCGCTCGGCGTTGCCGCGCACCGAGAACACGCCGACCTGCAGGGTGACGCCCGTGCTCGCGGGCGCCGCAGGGACGGCGGCAGGCGCCGCACGCGTCGATGCCCCCGCGGAAGTGACCGTGGCGCCGGATGACGCCGCGGCGGCGGCCGCCTGCTCGGCGGCGATGCGCGCCTGCCGCTCGCGCAGCCAGACGTCGAACTCGTCGGCGGTGCGGATGCGGCCGTTCTCGTCGACCAAGCGGAAGCGATCGGATTCGCGGCCGTAGCCGGGATGGTCGGCGGCGCGGGCCGGGGCCCCCGTCGCCGGCGCCGCGGCCGCGGGAGCCGCCACCACAGGGGCCGTCGGCGCGGCCGACGCCAGCAGCACCGGCGCCGCCGCAGGCGGGGGCGGCAACCGCCCGACCAGCGCGTCCATGCCGCTGGCCTGCGCGGCGGTGGCGCGTGGCGTCGCGCGCGGCGCGGCGGCCAGCGCCTCGCCGGGCTGCAGCGCGCGCACTTCCACCCGGCCGGTGCCGCGTCGGTGGATGTCGAGTTTCACCGCGGCGGCATAGCTGAGGTCGATCACGCGGCCCTCGTGGAACGGTCCGCGATCGTTGACGCGCACCACCACCGATCGACCGTTCTCGAGGTTGGTCACGCGCGCGAAGCTCGGCAGCGGCAGCGACTTGTGGGCGGCGGTGAAGGCGTACATGTCGTACACCTCGTGGTTGGACGTGCGCCGGCCGTGGAACTTGTTGCCGTAGTACGAGGCCAGCCCGGTCTCGACGAAGCCGTCGGTGGCGTCGAGCACGCTGTAGCGCTTGCCCAGCACCTGGTAGGGCGAACGGTTGCCGTAGGGCGAACGCGCGAGCGCGACCACGGCCGGCTCGGCGATGCAGTCCACCCGCGGCAGGTAGTCCGGCGTGCTGTCGCTGACCCCCGGCTTGTACAGGCCGCCGGCGACGTAATCGCCGCGCGTGGACAGGTCTTCCTGCGCCGCCGGATACGGCACGAAGCCGGTGCAGTCGACCGGCGAGGTGCCCGCCACGCCCGCGGCGCCCGGCGTCGGCACGGGTGCGCCGGCCTGCGGCGGGCCGGGCTTCTTCTGCGGGCCGGCGCAGGCGGCCAGCAACAGCACGGCAAGCGCCGGCAGCCAGCGCCTCATCGCGCGCCGCCGGCCCCGGCGCGGATCGACTGCGCCAGCTGGTGCACCGCCAGCGAATACATCGGCGAGCGGTTGTAGCGGGTGATGACGTAGAAGTTGCGGTAGGCCAGCCAGTATTCCGTGCCTGCATCGCCCTCGAGCGTGAGCAGCGTGGCGCCCTCGGCCACCGGCTGCCCCGGCATCGGCCGGTAGCCGCGCGCGGCGAGGTCGGCCAGCCGGTGCACCGGCTCGTAGTTCTCGGGCACGAAGTCGGCCGCCTGCGGATCGCGCGCGGCGCGTGCCACCACCGGACCGCCGCGCTCCCAGCCATGCACGACGAAGTAGTTGGCGATCGAGGCGAACACGTCCGGCAGGTGGGTGAGCAGGTCGCGGCGGCCGTCGCCGTCGCCGTCCTTCGCCCACAGCCGGTAGCTGGACGGCATGAACTGGCCCATGCCCATCGCGCCGGCGTAGCTGCCCTTGAGCGCGAGCAGGTCGAGCTGCGGTTCCGCCTGCTTCAGTGCGAACAGCTGCGCCAGCTCGCCGGCGAAGAACGGCGCGCGCTTGGGATAGTCGAAGGCCAGCGTGTACAGCGCATCGATGACGCGGTAGTTGCCGGTGACGCGGCCGTAGCTGGTCTCGACGCCGATGATGGCCACGATGTACTCCGCCGGCACGCCGGTGTCGGCGGCGACCTTGTCGAGCGCGGCGCGGTTGGCGTTGTAGAACGCGACGCCGCCATTGATGCGCGCGTCGTTGATGAAGATCGGCCGGTACTCGAACCACTTCTTCACCGCCTCGGCAGGGCGGTTCATCGCATCGATGATGCCCTGCTTCTTCTCGGCCTGCGCCAGCACGGCGCGGACCTGCGCGCGGTCGACGCCGTAGGTGGTGGCGGTGTACTCGACGAAGGCCTCGATGCGCTGCTCGCGCGGGAGCGCCGGGTCGGTCACCGACGGCGGCGCCACCGGCCGCTCGGGTGGTTGCGGCACGCGCGGCAGCAGCGTGGGCGCAGGCGGTGCGTCGGGCGCGGCCGCAGGCGCGGCGTCGGCACGGGCATCATCGGGCGGAGTGGCCGCAGGGGTCGCGCAGGCACCCAGCGCGAGCACCAGCAGCGGTGCGAAAAGGCGTTCGATACGGCGTCCGGTCATCGGGCGCGAGGGTAGCACGCAGGCCGCTGGCGAAGGGCCGCGCAAGCATGAACGGCCGGCGAATCGCGCGCGATCCTCCTTGCCGCGCACGCCCGCGCGGCGGGTGCGACACGTGCCACGCGTGGCAACAGGCCCTAGCGCTTGGCCTGGCGGTTCGCGCCGATCGCCATCACCACGCCCAGCCCCGCCAGCAGCGACACCGCGGCGGTGCCGCCGAAGCTCAGCAGCGGCATCGGCACGCCGACCACCGGCAGCAGCCCGGAGATCATGCCGCCATTGACGATGACGTAGACGAACAGCGCCAGGCCGAGGCTGCCGGCCAGCAGCCGCGCGTAGGGATCGCGCGCCTCCGCCGCGATCCACAGGCAGCGGCCGATGACGAAGGCGTACAGCAGCAGCACCACGGCCACGCCGAGCCAGCCGAACTCCTCGGCGAGCACGGTGAAGATGAAGTCGGTGGTGTGCTCGGGCACGTAGTTCAGGTGCGACTGCGTGCCCTTGCCCCAGCCGCGGCCGTCGAACCCGCCGGAACCGATCGCGATCTTCGACTGGATGATGTTCCAGCCGGCGCCGAGCGGATCGTTCTGCGGATCGCGGAAGGTGAGGATGCGGTCCTGCTGGTAGGGCCGCAGGAACGAGAACCACGAGATCGGCGCGAACAGCGCGAACCCCGCCGCGGTGCCCGCGCCCGCGCCGGCGGCGATGAACCACCACCACGACAGGCCGGCGAGGTACAGCGCGAACACGCCGCTGGCCAGCACCAGCATGGCACTGCCGAAGTCCGGCTGCAGCAGGATCAGCCCGGTCGGCAGCGCGATCACCGCCACCGCCAGCAGCACGCTGCCCGCGCGCGGCGGCAGCGGCGCCTGGGCCAGGGTCCATGCCGCCATCATCGGCAGGCTGAGCTTCATCAGTTCGGCCGGCTGGAAATAGAACACGCCGAGGTTGATCCAGTGCGCGCCGCTGCGCCCGGTGCCGATGAACAGCACCGCCAGCAGCGGCAGCAGCGAGACCGCGTACACCACCGGCGTGGCACGCCGCAGCGCCGCGGGCGGCACCCGCGACAGCAGCCACATCACGCCCAGCCCGACCACGTAGCGGGCCCCCTGCGACTGCACCAGCGCGAGGTTGCTGCTGCCGGCGCTGTGCAGCACCGCCAGGCCGATGCCCATCAGCGCCAGCAGCGCCGCCAGCAGCGGCCAGTCGAGCGTGCGCGTCAGGCGCGCGAACAGGTCGAACAGCCAGCGCAGGATGGTGTTCATGGCCGCGTCCCGGGCACGGTGGACGGGACGGCTACGTCCGCGGGTGGAAACGTCCCGCCGGTGGCGACGTTGCCGAAGTCGGGCCGCGCCGTGGCGTCGTCGTGCGCTTCGTCCTCGTCCCCGTGGACGGCCGCGGCCGCGGCTTCCTCGCCATCGGCCTCGGGCATCTTGCCCAGCAGCCAGGCGTCGAAGATCTTGCGCGCGATCGGCGCCGCCGCGGCGCCGCCGTAGCCGCCGCCCTCGACCGCGATCGCCAGCGCGATGCTTGGCTGCTCGGCCGGGGCGAAGCCGACGAACAGTGCGCGGTGGCGCAGGTGCATCGGCAGGCTGCGCGGATCGACCGCCGCGGTGCCACGCCGGCTCACCACCTGCGCGGTACCGGTCTTGCCGGCCATCAGGTACGGCGCACCGGACGCCACCCGCCACCCGGTGCCGCCGGGCTGCATGGTGTCGCGCATCCCCAGGCGCACCATCTCGACGTTGGCGGGGCTGGGGCTGATCGGCACCGGCGGCGCGACCGCCAGCGGCGTCCATGGCTGGTCGAAGCCGTCGCGCGTCTCCGCCACCAGGTGCGGCTGGCGCAGTTCGCCGGTGGCCAGGCCCGCGGTGGCGCGCACCAGTTGCAGCGGCGTCACCTTCCAGTCGCCCTGGCCGATGGCGATGTTGACCGTGTCGCCGGGATACCAGCGCTCCTTGCGCGCGGCCAGCTTGGTCGCCGGCGACGGCAGGATGCCGCCGATCTCGCCGCTGAGGTCGATGCCGGTCGGCGCGCCGAAGCCGTAGCGGCCCATGTAGTCGTCGAAGCGCTCGATGCCCAGGTCCAGCGCCAGCCGGTAGTAGTAGGTATTGACCGAGTGCGAGATCGACTTGCGCAGGTCGGTCCAGCCGTGGCCGCGGCGGCTGGCATCGCCCCAGCCGCGGCTGGTGCCCGGCAGGTAGAACATGCCGGTCGACAGCACCCGGTCCTCCGGCCTGCGCACGCCCGCATCCAGCCCGGCCAGCGCGATCATCGGCTTGAGCGTCGAGCCCGGCGCGACGCCGCCCAGCACCAGCCGGTTGAACAGCGGTCGCGAGGGATCGTTGACCAGGCGGCCATAGTCGGCCTGCGAGATGCCGTTGACGAACAGGTTGGGCTCGAACGTGGGCAGGCTCACCATCGCCAGCACTTCGCCGGTCTGCGGGTCGATCGCGATGGCCGAGCCGTGCTGTTCGCCGAAGGCCATCACCATCGCCTGCTGCAGGTCGAGGTCGACCGCCAGCCGCAGGTCGGTGCCGGCCTTCGCCGGGACCAGGCCGACGCTGCGCAGCGCGCGTCCCTCGACATTGGTCTCGACCTGCTCGTAGCCGATCTTGCCGCGCAGCCGCTCGTCGTAATAGCGCTCCAGCCCGGTGCGGCCGGTGTGCGGGTACAGCACCTGGTTGGCGCCGTAACGCTGCACGTCGCCTTCGTCGGTGCGGCCGACGTAGCCGACGATGTGCGCGAACAGGTCGCCGTGCAGGTAGCGCCGGGTGAGGTACGGCACCACCTCCACCCCCGGGAAGCGCCAGCGGTCGACCGCGAAGCGCGCCACCTCCTCCTCGCCCACGCGCGCCTTGAGCGTGATCGCGCGGAAGCTGCGCGTGCCCTTGCGCGCGGCCTCGAAGCGCGCGATCTCCTCCGGCGACAGCGACACCACCCGCGACAGTTCCGCCAGCAGCCGCGGGATGTCGCCGGCCTCCTCCGGGGTCACGTCGATGCGATAGGCGGGGATGTTGTCGGCCAGCAGCCGCCCCTTGCGGTCGTAGATCAGCCCGCGCGCCGGCACCACCGGCCGCGGCTTGATGCGGTTCGCCTCAGACTGGCGCGCGTAGTCGTCGTGGTCGATGACCTGCAGCCTGAAGTACCACGCCGCCAGGAACGCCAGCGCCAGCAGCACGATGCCGAAGCCGACGAACGCGCGCGCGCGGAACAGCGCGGCTTCACCGGAAGGATTGCGGATGCGCTGGCGCCTGCGCTGCATGGCGTCAGCGCGGCCTCCGGCCAGACCGGAGGGCGTCGAGCACGAAGAACATCGGCGGCCACAGCAGCAGGCCCAGCAGCGGCGCCAGCCAGTAGGTCCACGGCGGCTGCGGCAGGCCGAGCAGCAGGTGGATCGCGGCGCTGACCACGCGGTCGTTGAGCAGCAGGCCGCCGATCGCCAGCGCCTGCTGCGCCAGCGGGAAGAAACGCAGCTGCGAGCGGAACCGCTGCAGGATGAAGGCCATGATCACCAGCCGCAGCGCCTGCTCGCCCAGCAGCGTGCCGAAGGCGAGGTCGGCGACGAGGCCGGCGAAGAACGCGAAGCCGAGGCCGGCCCGCTCGGGCTCCTCGATGATCCAGAACGCCACCACCAGCGCCAGCCAGTACGGGCGCAGGCCCTGGACCGAGACCGGCAGCGGCAGCAGGCCCAGCAGCAGGGCCGCGACCACGCTGACCGGCAGGATCCACAGCCGCGACGCGCGTCGGCTCATGGCGTGCGTCCCGGTTGCGCCGGGCTCGCGGGATCGCGCATGCGCGGGTCGGCAGGCGTGGGGGCATCCGTCGACGTCGCGGGCGGGCCCGCAGGCGTCGCGGGTGCGTTCGTGGCGGGCGCGGGTGGCTGCAGTGATGGCGTGGGCGACTGCGTCGCCGGCACCGGCGGCGGCGCCTCGGCGCGCGGTGCCTCCGCGGCGCCGTTCGCCGATCCCGGCTCCCGGCTTTCCCGCAGCAGCAGCACGTCGCGGCCGCGGTCGAGCTGGGCCGCCGGCTTCAGCCCGCCCACGAGGAAGGCGTGGCTGTCGTCCGGGTGCAACTCGACGATGGTGCCGACGGGGAAACCCGGCGGGAAACGTCCGCCCAGGCCCGAGGTCACGACCACGTCGCCGACGTCGACATCGCCCGAGACCGGGATGTTGCGCAGTTCCAGCCGGTCGCTGCGCCCGGTGCCGTAGGCGATCAGGCGCACGCCGGTGCGCGAGATCGACACCGGCACCGCATGGTCGAGGTCGGTGAGCAGCAGCACCGTGGAGGTGCCCGGCGTGACCGCGACGATCTGGCCGAGCAGGCCGCCGGCGTCGATCACGCTCTGGCCCACGCGCACGCCCTGCGCGCTGCCGGCGTCGAGCAGCAGGCGCTGGCGACTGGGGTCGAGGTCGACGTTGAGGATCGGCGCCAGCTGCACGTCCAGCCGCCCGTGCTCGACCGCGCCCAGCAGGCCGCGCAGGCGCGCGTTCTCGTCGGCCTCCACCTGCAGCCGCGCCTGGCGCGCGCCCACCACCAGCAGCTCGTTGCGCAGGCGCCGGTTGTCCTCGGCCAGCAGCGAGCGCGTGGCCGCGTCCTCGCGCATGGTCTGGCCCAGGCGCGACGGCAGCCCCGCCACCTGCCACAGCGGCTGCACCACCACGTTCATCGTCGCGCGCAGGCTCGCCAGCCAGCCGCCGCGGTGGTCGAGCACGATCAGCACCACCGCCAGCGCCAGGAAGCCCAGCAGGCGCAACGTGCCGGCGACATCACCGGGGCGCGGGGCGGCGGGACTGGCGAAGGAGGACACTACTTAAGGGCCGGGAATCGGGATTGGGGTTTCGGGATTGGGGAACGCAGGGGCCACCACGCCGCGTGGCCAACCGCCGGACATCGTCGCGTTCGAGGCCGCCGGCGGGGCATGTTGCGGGATCGACCCGGGAATCGCCGCACGACGCGCGCCGGGTTCCGTCGAAACCCCGGCTCGCATCACGCTGTCATCGATTCCCGGCTCCCGATTCCACATCCCCGGCTTTCGTCACTCCGACGCGAAGAACTCGTTGCCGTGCAGGTCCAGCAGCTCCAGCGCGCGGCCACCGCCGCGGGCGACGCAGGTCAGCGGGTCGTCGGCCACCTGCACGTGCAGGCCGGTCTCCTCGCTGAGCAGGCGGTCGAGGTCGCGCAGCAGCGCGCCGCCACCGGTCAGCACGATGCCGCGTTCGGCCACGTCCGCGCACAGTTCCGGCGGGGTCTGCTCCAGCGCCTGGCGCACCGCGGCGACGATGCCGGCCAGCGGCTCGCGCAGCGCGTCCAGCACCTCGTTGTTGCTGATCTTCACCATCTTCGGCACGCCCTCGGCGAGGTGCCGGCCGGAAATCTCCATCGACTGCACCTTGTCCTGCGGATAGGCGCAGCCCAGCTCGATCTTGATCCGCTCGGCCGTGGTCTCGCCGATCAGCATGCCGTGGTTGCGGCGCACGTAGTTGATGATCGACTCGTCGAAGCGGTCGCCGCCGATGCGCGCCGACTGCGAGTAGACGATGCCGTTGAGCGCGATCACCGCCACCTCGGTGGTGCCGCCGCCGATGTCGACCACCATCGAGCCGCGGGCCTCCGTCACCGGCATGCCGGCGCCAATGGCCGCCGCCATGGGCTCCTCGATCAGCGACACGTCGCGGGCGCCGGCTTCCAGCGCCGAATCCTTGATCGCGCGCTTCTCCACCTGGGTCGAGCCGCAGGGCACGCAGATCAGCACCCGCGGGCTGGGCCGCAGGAAGCGGCTCTTGTGCACCTTGCGGATGAAGTGCTTGAGCATCTCCTCGGTGTAGGTGAAGTCGGCGATCACGCCGTCCTTCATCGGCCGGTGGGTGGTGATGTTGCCGGGGGTGCGGCCGAGCATCATCTTGGCCTCGCTGCCCACCGCCGCCACCGCCTTCTGCCCGCCGCTGCGGTCCTGGCGCACGGCCACCACCGACGGCTCGTTCAGCACGATGCCCTGCCCGCGGACGAAGATGAGGGTATTGGCCGTGCCCAGGTCGATGGACAGGTCATTGGAAAACATGCCGCGGAACTTCTTGAACATCGGGGGAAAGGGTCCGTTCGGGGGTGCGGAAAATGGCCCGCTAGCCTAGCAAAAAAGCGCTCCGGGCACGGGATCGCCGCGCAAACCGTGACGCCCGGCCCGCGCCCGGCGCCGGGCGCCCGAACCGCCCCTCGCTGGCCTGCCGACGCCCCGCCCGGTACCCTAGCCGGCCCTGAATCCTCGCGAGCGCCCGGTCGATGTCGGCACTGATCTGCGGTTCCCTGGCCTACGACACCATCATGGTGTTCCCCGACCAGTTCAAGAACCACATCCTCCCGGACAAGGTGCACATCCTGAACGTGTCGTTCCTGGTGCCGCGGATGCGCCGCGAGTTTGGCGGCTGCGCCGGCAACATCGCCTACAACCTCAAGCTGCTCGGCGGCGACCCGATCCCGATGGCCACCGTCGGCCAGGACTTCGGCCCGTACCGCGAATGGTTCACCGAGAACGAGATCCCGCTCGACCGGGTGAAGGTGATCGACGAGCTGTTCACCCCGCAGGCGTTCATCACCACCGACCACGACAACAACCAGATCACCGCCTTCCACCCGGGCGCGATGATGCGCAGCTACGAGAACCACGTGCGCGACGTGCCCGGCGTGACCATCGGCATCGTCAGCCCCGATGGCTACGAGGGCATGCTGCAGAACGCGAAGGAGTTCGCCGAGGCCGGCATCCCCTTCATCTTCGACCCGGGCCAGGCGATGCCGCTGTTCAACGGCGCCGAACTGCGCGCCTTCATCGAGCAGGCGCAGTACGTCACGGTGAACGATTACGAGTCGAACCTGCTGCAGGAGCGCACCGGCTGGAGCGAGCAGGAAATCGCCTCGAAGGTGCAGGCGTACATCGCCACCCGCGGCCCGAAGGGCGCGTGCATCCACGCCGACGGCAAGACCTACGACATCCCGCCCGCGCACGAACGCCGCGTCACCGACCCCACCGGCTGCGGCGACGCCTTCCGCGCCGGCCTGATCTACGGCATCGAGAAGGGCCACGACTGGATGACCATCGGCCGCATCGGCAACCTGATGGGTGCGCTGAAGGTCGAGCATCCGGGCACGCAGAACCAGCGGTTCGACCACGACGAGTTCAGCGAGCAGTTCCGGCAGCAGTTCGGGTACGCGCTGTAGAAGCACGACTGCTCCTCAGGAGCACGGCTGCCCCTTTAGGAGCATGACGCCCCCCTCTCGCGCTTGCGGGAGAGGGTTGGGGTGAGGGCGCTCTTGCCTGCCGTTTCGGCTCCGCGGCCCCGACACGCCGAAGGCTTCCAGACCTTGAAGCCAACGCGTTCCGCCCGCTACGCGGCCGGGTTCATTTCTTCTCCTGGCCAGAAAGAAACGAGCCAGAGAAAAGGGCCTTCCCCGACAAGACGAACTCGACGCCTGACATGGCGTCGAGATTTATCGACACGGCATCCATGCCCTGGCGAAAAACGGCGCACGTCCCTGTGCGCCGCCCTCCGGGTTTCCATTTGTCAAAGAAATGAAACCGGCCCCAAGGAGAGGCTTGCCCAGGCTGTCATTCCGAGCGCAGCGGAAAAGTCACCGCGGGTCGCTGAAGATCCTTCGCAGCGCCGCGAACGACTCGGCTCCGGAAGGGCCGCTTCAAGCCTCAGCGCTTCGCTTCCCCGGCAAGTTGTCGCCGTACCCGCCCGCCGCATGCTCCAGCCAGGCCGGCAGGTCGTGACGCTTGATGCCTTCGCGCTTCGCGCGTGCGAGGCAATCCAGCATGTAGGCGCGCTTGCCGGCATCACCCCCGGCGAAGGACAGCGCCAGGTCGCGGTCCATCCAGCGCCGGAACACCACGAAGAGCACCACGTGCAGCGCGAGCGCGAGCGCGCTGACGACGATGACGATCGCCACGTCCATGCCCTAGGGCCTGTTCACGCGATTGGCATGGGCCACGTTGTCGTGTCCGGCCGCCAGGTGGTCGTGGGTGGCGCAGCGGCAGGCTGGCCGCCTGTCCAAGCCGCGCGCGGCCGGCTGGCGGCTGGACACGGCAACCCGGAGGGCCGCGCTTGAGTGCGCACGGCGCCGCGTCATCACTCGGTCATGGATCGACATACATTCCCTCCCTCTTCCTTGCCCCGTGCGCACTCAAGCGCGGCGTGGCCCATGCCAATCGCGTGAACAGGCCCTAGGGCGCGTAGCCGCTTTCGGCAAGGAACGCGTCGACGGATGCCATGGCCAGCATGCGTCGCACGGCCTCGGCCTTGTCGGGCTGGCGCGACAGCCATGCCTGCGTGATTCGCTGCCCGACCCAGTAGCCCAGGTCGGCCGGGCGCCCATCCGGCGCCGCGCTGTTCCAGAGCCAGCGCGTGCCGGCCTCGATCGCCTCCGCATCCGGCTCGCCGCCGTCGGGCCAGTGCGCGCGCATGGTGGCGCGGTCACGCTGGAACTGCGTCCACAGTTCGCCTTCGCGCTGCATTGCCCAGGCGTTGTCCGACGCGCGGGTCGCCTCGCCCAGTACCAGCGCGGCGAGGGTGTTCGCCGTGCCCTCGCGCAGGGCCCACGCCAGCAGGTCGCGCCGATCCGCGTCGCTGGGTGGCGGTTGCCGGGTGTGCACCCATTCGTGCGCGACCAGCCCGCGCAGGCGTGCGCGAAGGCCATCCTCCGAGGACACGCCGTCGCACACCTTCTCCAGCCCCAGCACGATGCGCCCGTCCACCACCGTGCCGGCGACGTTGCCCGTGGAGAAAAGCGCCACGACGGCCGCGGGCGCCGCGTCCGGCAGCAGTTCCTGGTACCGCAGCTGGACCACCTGCACGAAGCCGCCCATGCGCGCCATCATCGGCAGGCACGCGTCGACGGCATGGCGATACGGCCCGGGCGCGTCAGCGACCGCTTGCGCCAGCGTCGCGGCATCGACGATGTACTCCGGCACGAAGGCCGCCAGCGCCGGCGTCGCCGGCCGCAGGTAGCCCGCATCCAGCGCGCGCGCGGTCGGCAGGCCGTCGCCGGCCACGAAGGCGGCGGCGAAGCGATGTGCATCCTCCAGCCCGATCCGGGCCTCGTCGCGCGACCCCGCGGGCGAGGCGCTGGCGGCGAGGGCCAGCACGGCCACGGTCGCCGGCAGCGCGCGTCGCAACGGGCTCAATCCCACTTCGGCAACCTGGCGCGGTCGAGACCACCCACCTCGAACACCGCGATCCTGTTGCCGAGGTCGCGGGTCGGGAACTCGATGCGCATCACCTTCGCATCCTTCGTCAGCCGCCACAGCGCCTTCTCGTCGTCGATGAACATGGCGATCGCCTCGTCGGTCTTCGGCCGGTTCGCCGCCATCTTCCTCGGTGGCGCGTCGTCGATGGTCACCGTGACGCTGCACTTGCCGTAGCAGGCCTTGGCGAAATCACCGGCCTGCAGCACGAGGTAGCTGCTGCGGCCCCAGTCGGGATGGTCGCGGAAGATCAGCCGCACCGGCTTCCTGCCGCTGCCGTCGACGTCGAGCTCCTCCTTCGCATAGATCGCCGCCGACAGCTGCTGGCCGCGGCCGACGGGCTGGGACTGGTAGGTCCACAGCGCTTCGACGCGCCGCGCCTCGACCTCGGCATCGCCCTTGGCCTTCGCCTCCTCGTAGGCGGCGCGCACGCGCTCGGCGGCGTCGCTGGTCGGCCAGCGCGCGAACAGCAGGTCACCCTGCGCCTTGGCCAGCGCCCAGTTGCCGTCCGCGACCGCGGCTTCGAAGGCCTTCGCCGCCTCGGCGGCCGCCTGCTCGTCGGCGGCGGCCTGCGCCGCGGCCTGCGCGGCGGCTTCGGCCTCGCGGTCCTTGCAGCCCGGCAACAGGGCCAGCGACAACAGCAGGGCGGCAGCCCATCGGATCTTCATGTGCGCTTCTCCTCGACCAGGGCGACCACGGCGTCGGCCACGGCGCCGGCTTCTTCCATCAGTGTCATGTGCCCGCTGTGCTGGAGCAAGCACGTGCGCGCGTGCGGGATGCGCTGCGCGTACAGCGCCATCGCGCTGGGATCGATCACGCGGTCATGCACGCCCCACAGCAGCAGGGTCGGCTGGCGGATGCGCCCGGCCTCCTGCCACGGCAGGAAGCGTTCGTCGCTGCGCCCGATGCGCTCGAGCACCGACTGCTCGAACGCCGCCTCGCGACGGCGCCAGTGCACGTAGGCCCACGACCCCGGCCACGGCAGCGGCGGGCGCGCGCCGGGGTCGTGGAAGATCACGCCGAGGTAGCGCTCGAGCGAACCGGCGTCCTCGACCGCGAACGGGTTGCCGCCGGCCAGCACCTCCAGTCCGAACGCGTTCTCGGCGAACTCCACGCCGGCCGCATCGAGCAGCGCGAGCTTCGCCACCAGGTCCGGATACCGCGCCGCGACCAGCGCAGCGATGCCGCCGCCCATCGAATGCCCCAGCAGCACCACCGGCCCGCCGCCAAGATGGCGCAGGAACGCGGCGATGTTGCCGGCCTGCGCGGCGAAGCCGTAGTCGGCACCGGCCTCGCGCTGGCTGTCGCCCCAGCCGGGCAGGTCAGGCACCACCAGCCGATAGCGCCGGCCGAGCTTCGCGCACAGCCGGTACCAGTTCTCCTTGCTGCCGGTGTAGCCATGCACCATCACCAGCGTCGGCGCGCCCGGCGTCGCCGCCGCGCGCTCGACATAGCACCAGCGCCTGCCGTCGATCGTTGCCTGGCGCAGCCCGAAGCCGGCCGCGATCCGTTCGCGCACGAACTCCGCGCGCATCAACCGGTGCGGATCGCGCAGGACCGCCAGCACCGGCACCAGCACGGCGGCGATGCCCGCGAGGGCGATCGCCGCCAGCAGCCACGTTCCGGAGGACATCGCCGCCGGTCAGTTCACCGGCGCGTCGCCGCCCTGCTCCGGCGTCGCCGTGTCGGCGTCGGCGCCGTCCTCGTCGACCGCGGGCGCAGGCGCCACCTTCGGCGCGGGCGCAGGCTTGGCCTCGGCGATCAGCTTCTCCACCGATGCGGTGGTGATCGGGTGGTAGCCGGGGCGCGCCTTGGCGAACGCGTCCTTCGCCAGCGCCAGGCCGGGCTCGGTCTGCACCAGCGCGCTGTAGACCGGCATGATCAGCTTGCGCCGGCCGATGCGCTCGACGAACGCCGCCGCCGCGTCGTTGGCCTGCGCGTAGCCGCTGCGGATCGCCAGCGGATACCAGCGCATCGCGATCTCGCCGTTGGCGGTGCCGGTAAAGTGGTAGGCCTGGTCGAGCTGCTCCAGTTCGGCCACCGGCAGGGTCTCCGGCATGCCTTCGAGGAAATGCAGCCACTCCTGCGTGGTCCAGGTGGACGTGATCGCCGCCGGCGGCAGCTGCTTGCTGCCGCGCCAGCCCAGCCGCGCCGAATCGACGATGCCGAACCGCGGCGACAGCACCTGCGGCGCACTGGCGGGGATGCCCGGCCCGTACACCCATTCCTGGATCTCGGCGTCGGTGACCTTGCCCGGATACTTGTCGAACAGGTTCTGCTTCGCGTAACCGAGGAAGGTCTCGGTGGTGATGCTCTGGAACGCGAAATGGTCGAAGTAGCCACGCAGGAAGGCGTCGAACGCCTGGCGGCCGAAGCGCTCCTCGAGGAACTGCAGGAACCACGCGCCCTTGTCGTAGGCGACCGCGCTCAGCGCATCGTCCGCATCCAGCTTGGTGCCGGGCTTGACCGCCAGCGCCTGGGTGGCCACCGGCATGTCGCCGATCGACTTCTTCAGGCCGTTGCGCGCGATCACGTATTCCATGTCGCTCACGTCCTTGCCGTACAGCGCCTCGACGATGCGGTTCTCGACGTAGCTGGTCACGCCCTCGTTGAGCCATCCGTGCTTGGCGCTGGAGAACGTCACCAGGTTGCCCGACCAGCTGTGCGCCAGCTCGTGCGCGATCAGCGACACCAGCGACTTGTCGCCGACGATCACGGTGGGCGTGATGAAGCTCAGGCGCGGGTTTTCCATGCCGCCGTAGGGGAACGACGGCGGCAGCACCAGCAGGTCGTAGCGCTCCCAGCGGTAGGGGCCGTACAGCTGCTCGGTGGTGGCGATCATCTTCTCGGTGTCGGCGAACTCGGCCACCGCCTTGTCCACCATCGCCGGCTCCGCCCACACCCCGCTGCGCGCGGAGATCGGCTTGAACACCAGGTCGCCGGCGGCGATCGCCATCAGGTAGGACGGGATGCGTTGCGGCATCCGGAAGCTGTAGTCGCCGTCACGCACCGCGTTCGGATCGTTGTCGGCGCTCATCAGCACCATCACGTCCGGACGCGTGGTGACGTGTGCGCTGTAGGTGTAGCGCACCTGCGGCGTGTCCTGCAGCGGCACCCAGCTGCGCGCGTGGATCTGCTGCGACTGGCTGAACATGAACGGCAGCTGCTTGCCCTCCGTCATCTCCGGGGTCAGCCACTGCAGGCCCGATGCCTCCGGCGAGCTGCGGTAGGTGACGCGCACCTTGGCGTTGCGCGCCGGCGTCTCGATGGTGAGCTTGCTGCCCAGCACCGGATCCTTGTCGGCCAGGGCGAACTTCAGCGGCTGCCAGGCGCCATTGGCCTCGCCCTCGACCTGCTCGATGGCCAGGTCGCGCGCGTCCAGCACCAGCTCGGTCGCGGCCGGGTCCTTCCACTGCAGGGTGTAGGTCGCCGTGCCGGCGACGGTCCTGGCATCGAAATCCAGCTTGAGGTCCAGCGCCAGGTCGTCGATCACGACCTTGTCGGGCTGGGCGTAGGAATGTTCGTCGGTATCGGCCATGGCGGCGGGCTTCGGCGCGGCGGCGGCGGCCTGCGGGACGGTTTCCTCGCGCTTGCAGGCGGCGAGGGCCAGGACGGACAGCAACAGCAGCAGCGGCACGCGGGAACGGAGGACGGCGGGAACAGGCATGGCCGGGGGGCCCTGGAGGGAAGACGGGCGCGATTCTAACCCCTGCCCCGTTGGCGTTCCGTAGGAGCGCTCAGGCCTTCCAGCCGTCGTGGATCGCCACGATCCCGCCCGACAGGTTGCGGCAGCGGGCGCGGGCGAAGCCGGCGTCGGCCATCATCGCCTTCAGCGCGTCCTGCGCCGGGTGCTTGCGGATCGACTCGGCCAGGTACTGGTAGCTGTCGGCATCGCCGGCGAACAGTTTGCCCAGCTTGGGCAGGATGTTGAACGAGTGGAAGTCGTAGATCGGCTTGAACCAGTCGGACTTCACTTCCGAGAACTCCAGCACGCGCGCCTGGCCGCCCACCTTGAGCACGCGCAGCATCTCGCGCAGCGCGGCGTCCTTGTCGGTGACGTTGCGCAGGCCGAAGGCGATGGTCACCAGGTCGAAGCTGCCATCGGGGAACGGCAGCGTCTCGGCGTTGCACTGCACGTATTCGAAGCCGCGCACGTTGCCGCGGTCGGTCATGCGGTCGCGGCCGACGCGCAGCATCGCGCCGTTGATGTCGCCGAGGACGAGCTCGCCCGTTTCGCCGACGCGATCCTTCAACAGCGCGGCGATATCGCCGGTGCCGCCGGCCAGGTCGAGCACGCGGTCGCCCGGCTTCACCTGCGCGGTGGCGACGAAGTAGCGCTTCCAGACCCGATGGATGCCCAGGCTCATCAGGTCGTTCATCAGGTCGTACTTGCCCGCGACCGACGAGAACACCTCGCCGACCAGCTTCTGCTTGTCGCCGACGGGCACGTCGCGGAAGCCGAAATGGGTGGTGCCGGAGGCGGGTTCTTCGCTCATGCCCGCATTGTCTCACGCGGCCCGCCGGGCGTCATTGGCCGCGCCCGCGGGAAGATCGCGTTACCCTCCATGACGCCGCCGACAGCGCCACGGAGCACGGACATGCACCGATCGACCCTGTTTTGCCTCGCCACCCTCTTCGCCTGCGCCTGCACGCTGGCGTCCGGCGCCGATGCCACCGAGCGCGCCATCATCGGCGCCACCCTGGTCAATCCGGATGCGGCGCCGGTGCCGGATGCGGTGGTGGTGATCCGCGACGGCCGCATCATCGCCGCCGGACCCGCGGGCGAAGTCTCCGCGCCCGCCTCCGCCGAACGGATCGATGCGCAGGGCAAATGGCTGGTACCGGGCCTGGTCGATGCACACGTGCACTATTTCCAGTCCGGCAGCCTGTACGCGCGGCCGGACGCGCTGGACCTGCGCGAGGCCGTGCCGTACGCGCGCGAGATCGCCAACGTGCACGCCAACATCGACGATGCGTTGCGGCGCACGCTGCGCAGCGGCATCACCACCGTGGTCGATTTCGGCGGCCCGATGTGGAACTTCCAGGTGCGCGAGCGGGCGCGGGCGGACGGCCCGGCGCCACGCGTCGCCGTGGCCGGGCCGCTGATCTCCACCTGGAAGCCGCCGATCATCGCCGACATCGACGATCCGCCGATCATCGCCGCCACCAGTCCCGACCATGCCCGCGAACTGGTGCGTGCGCAGGTGCCGTCGAAGCCGGACTTCATCAAGATCTGGTTCGTCGTGAACCCGGGGGAGACGCCGCAGCAGCACCTGCCCATCGTCACCGCGACCATCGCCGAAGCGCATGCGCAGGGGCTGCGCGTCGCGGTGCACGCCACCGAACTGGAAGCCGCGCGCGCCGCCGTCGATGCCGGCGCCGACGTGCTGGTGCACAGCGTGTTCGACGCGCCGGTGGACGACGCCTTCGCCGACATGCTCACGCGCCGCGGCACCGTCTACGTGCCCACGCTCGGGGTGATGGAGGGCTACGACCGGATCATGCTGCGCAAGCCGGGGCTGACCGACGAGGAGCGCGCCTGGGGCAGCCCGGACGCGGTGGCCTCGTTCTCCGACCTCGACCGCATCCGCACCGACCTGCTGCCGGGCTGGCTGCCGCCGCTGTGGACGCAGGACCTCGCGCCGCGCCGGGCCAAGGTCGCGCAGCAGAACCTCAAGCGGCTCAGCGACGCCGGCGTGGCAATCGCCACTGGCACCGACGCCGGCAACATCGGCACCCTGCACGGCGCGTCCTACGTGCGCGAGCTGCAGCTGATGGCCGAGGCAGGCCTCAGTCCCGCGCGCATCCTCGCCGACTCGACGATCGGCGGCGCGCGCCTGCTGGGGCTCGAGGCGGAGCGCGGCTCGGTCGCCCCGGGCAAGCGCGCCGACCTGGTCCTGCTGGATGCCGACCCGCTGGCCGACGTCGCCCACTTCGGCCGCATCCACGCGGTGATGAAGGACGGCGCGCTGTACCCGGCGGACGCGCTGCTCGCCGACAGCCACGAACAGCCCGTGTCGCGCGACGCGGGCGCGTTCGGACAGGCCGATCCGCGCGACGCCCCGGAGGCCGTGGTGCAGCGCCAGCTCGAGGCCTACAACGCGCGCGACATCGACGCCTTCCTCGCCACCTATGGCGAGGACGTCGAACTGTTCGACTTCCCCGGTGAACGCCACACCCAGGGCCTGGAGCGCATGCGCACCGTGTACGGCAAGCTGTTCCAGGACAACCCCGGGCTGAAGGCCGAGGTCGGCAAGCGCATCGCGCAGGGCCGCTACGTGATCGACCACGAACAGGTGACCGGCCTCGCCGGCGGCCTGCGGATCGACGCGGTCGCGATCTACGAAGTCCGCGGCGGGCGGATCCGCAAGGTGTGGTTCATCCAGTAGCCGGCCGCGGGACCGCCTGCGGCGCGGCTACCTGCGCCGGCGGTACTGGTTGCCGCCGGTGGCCTGGGGTCGCGCGGTCACCACCACCACGAAACCGGTGGCGGTCTTCGATTCCACGGTCACCCAGAACAGTTCGTCGGGCGACACCCAGCCCTCGCCGACCTTGAACATCGACCCTTCGTTGTTGGACACCGTCGCCGGCGGCCGGTCGGTGTCCTGGCTCTTGGCTTCGGCGCGGTATTCGCTGCCGACGCTGTGGATGATGACCGCGTCGCCGGCCAGCATCGCCTCGTAGTCGCCGGTCGGGCGCCGGGCCTCCAGCGTGTACACGGTGCCGCGGTACGGGTCGGGCGAGGCCGGCGTCTGCAGCACCAGCATCTGCGTGTTGGCCGACGTCGCCAGGCTGGCATAGTCGAGCGTCACCCGCGCCAGCGGCGATCCCGCGGCGATCGTGCGCTTGCGCGCAGCGTCCACCCAGCCCAGCCGGTCGCGCTGGAAGGTGTTGACGTGCTTGGGTCGCGCACCATAGGTGCCGTCCACCACGGCGTTGCGCCAGCTGTCGCTCATCACGTCCCAGGGGTTGTCGTAGGGATCGTCGTCGCCATCGGAATTGTCCGAATGCGGCAGGCCGTAGCCATGCCCCATCTCATGCGCCAGCGGCGCCAGGTTCTCGAACGCCCACGGCGGGTTCCAGGTGGTCGACCAGCAGCGGTTCACGCCATCCAGCGTGGCGCAGCGACCACCGCCCCAGGCGTAGCCGTCGAGGTTGTCGTTGAACATCATGTTGATGCCGATGACCTGGCTGAAGTCGACCTGTGCGTCCGCGGCGGCGGTGCAGTCGTCGAACAGCTGGTTGAGGTTGGCCTTGTCCTTGCCGGTGGCGGAATCGAGGGTGACGTAATGCGAACGCGGCTGCGGCAGGGCAAACCAGCCGCGTGCGTCGCTGCCGGCCAGGTTGATCTTGTTGTAGGACACTTCGCGCCAGTAATGGCCGAGCTGGCCGACGCTGTCGCCGTACTGGCCGCGGAAGAACTCGATCGTCTTCTGCTCCGTCTCGACGTTGCTGAAGCGGCAGGCAAGCGTGATCCAGCGCGTCGCGCCCAGCACCGCCTTGGGCACGGTGTCGGCCTTGCCGGCGATGGGATGCTCGCGCTGGCCGGCGAGGTCGTCCGCCGGCACGATCGCCTCGATGACGCGCTGGCGCGTGGATTTCCCGCGCGAGAACTCGATGGCCACGCGGCGGTTCGCCAGCGCGTACAGGTCGCCCGCGGCACGGCGGGCCTGCTCGGGATCGAGTGCGACGCGCTGGCCGCCGTCGAGCACCAGCACCGCGGAGAACTGCGGCGCAAGCGCGACACCCTTTGCGGGCGAGTGTGGATCACCCCAGCGCAGTTCGAGCCCCCCCTGCAGCACTTCCGCATGGGCGGCCAGGCTGCCCAGCAGCATCGCCCACAGGACAAGCACCCGTCCGATCCCGCGCATCATGCACCTCGGTCACGATCCAAACACGCCCCTGTCGGCGCGGATTCTGTGCCGACGGCCCGCGCATCGCAAGCGCGCGGACCTGCGTCACGGATCGCCGGCGATGCCGTTCCGCGCTATCGTGTCGCCTCCCGCCACGGCCATCGCGATGATCGAGATCCCCGACCCGCGCCAGTTGCTCGAAGCCGCCATCGACGAAGCGCGGCATGGCCTGGCCGAAGGCGGCATCCCGATCGGCGCCGCGCTGTATCGCAACGACGGCACGCTGCTTGGCCGCGGACGCAACCGCCGCGTGCAGGAGGGCGATCCTTCGGTGCACGGCGAAACCGATGCCTTCCGCAAGGCCGGGCGGCAGCGGCGCTACCGTGACACGATCATGGTCACCACGCTGTCACCCTGCTGGTACTGCAGCGGCCTGGTGCGCCAGTTCAACATCGGCACCGTGGTGATCGGCGAGTCGGTCAACTTCCACGGCGGCCACGACTGGCTGCGCGAGCATGGCGTCAAGGTGATCGACCTGCGCGACGAGACCTGCATCGCGATGCTCGGCGACTGGATCGCGGCGCACCCGGAGACGTGGCACGAGGACATCGGCGAGGACTGAGGCAGCATGGCCGTGCAGCACGAGGCTTTCGACTTCCGCGGCACCCGCTGCGTGCGCCTGCGCCACGACGATGGCGCCACCGCGATCATCGCCCTGCACGGCGCGCAGGTGCTGTCATGGACGCCCGCCGATGGCCGCGAGCGCCTGTTCCTGGGCGAACGCGCCGACTTCGCGCCGGGCGGTGCGATCCGCGGCGGCATCCCGGTGGTGTTCCCGCAGTTCGCCGATCGCGGCACGCTGCGCAAGCACGGCTTTGCACGCCTGCAGGACTGGACGTTCGAGGACGTCGTGGAAGACGTCGCGGTGTTCACCCTGCACGATGGCCCCGGCAGCGCAGCGTGGCCGCATCGCTTCGCCTGCCGGGTGGCGGTGGCGCTGGCCGCCCGTGGCCTGTCGGTGACGCTGGAGGTGGAGAACCGCGACGACGCGTCCTTCGCCTTCTCCGCCGCCCTGCATACCTACCTGTGCGTGGGCGACATCGCACAGGTGGCGCTGGAGGGCCTGCAGGGCTGCGACTACGAGGACAGCGCGAACGGCGGCACGCTGCATCGCGAAACCGCCGATGCGCTGCGCTTCGAAGGCGAACTGGACCGGATCTACGGTGACGTCGTCGCGCCGCTGTCGCTGGTCGAGGAGGGCCGACGCCTGGGCGTCGAACAGGATGGCTTCAGCGACGTCGTCGTCTGGAACCCGGGCGACGCCCTCGCCCGCCGCATCGGCGACCTGGCGCCCGGGGAGTACCGGCGGTTTGCCTGCGTGGAAGCCGGACAGGTGCTGCAGCCGGTCATGCTGGCGCCGGGCGAACGCTGGCGCGGCAGCCAGGTGCTGGGCGACTGATTTGCCGGCGCGGCGCGTCAGCGCGCCTCGATCGTGAACGATCCCACCGCGACGCCGAGATCCCAGCCGTCGCCCGTGCCCGCCAGTGCGAGCGACACGTCGCCCTTGGTCATCGCCTGTGCCTGGCTCGACTTGACCGCGCCGGCGTGCGCCTCCAGCGCCACGTAGGCGCCCAGCACCTCGCGCAGGTCGCGCACGCCGGAGAATTCGCCGCGCGCGCCGCGGATCCTCGACTTGCCGACGGTCAGCCCGCCGCCCTTGGCGCGGATCCGGACCACGGTCGACTGGCCGTTGCTGCAGCTCACCCGCCCGCTGCCGGTCGCGCTCTTGAAGAACACCGACCAGCCGGTCATGTCGAAATCCAGCCGGCACGATACGTCGCCGGCCGCCGCGGCTGGCGCGGCCACGCCGAAGGACAGCAGCAACGCGACGAGGGCGGGACGCAGGCACATCGTTTTCATGGCGACTCCAGGGGGCGGGACGCGCGCCAGCACGGCGCCGCGCGTCACAGGATGTAACGGCTGAGGTCGGGATCCTGCACCAGTTCGCCCAGGTGCGCATCGACGTAGGCACGATCGATCGCGACGGCGCTGCCATCCTTGTCGGGCGCCTCGTAGCTGAGCGTGTCCAGCAGCCGCTCCAGCACGGTGTGCAGGCGGCGCGCACCGATGTTCTCCTGGCGCTCGTTGACCTGCGCGGCGATCGCGGCGAGGCGGTCGACCGCCTCGTCCGTGAACGTCAGCGCGACGCCTTCGGTCCTCAGCAGCTCGACGTACTGCCTGGTCAGTGCCGCCTTCGGTTCGGTGAGGATGCGGACGAAGTCGTCCTTGCTCAACGCGCCAAGCTCGACCCGGATCGGGAAGCGGCCCTGCATCTCCGGGATCAGGTCGCTGGGCTTGGCAAGGTGGAACGCGCCCGAGGCGATGAACAGGATGTGGTCGGTCTTGACCGGCCCGTACTTGGTGCTCACCGTCGAGCCCTCGACCAGCGGCAGCAGGTCGCGCTGCACGCCCTCGCGGCTGACATCGGCGCCCATGCCCTCGCTGCGCTTGGCGACCTTGTCGATCTCGTCGATGAACACGATGCCATGCTGTTCACAGGCCTCGATCGCGGCCTCGCGCACGTCGTCCTCGTTGACCAGCTTCGCAGCCTCGTCCTCGACCAGCTGCGGCCGCGCCGCCTTGATCGTCAGCTTGCGCGCATGGGTCTTGCCGCCACCGAGGTTGGCGAACATCTGCCGCAACTGCTGGCCCATCTCTTCCATGCCCGGCGGGGTCATGATGTCCACGCCGTTGCCCACGGCCAGCTCCAGCTCGATCTCGCGCTCGTCCAGCTCGCCCGCACGCAGCTGGCGGCGCAGCTTCTGGCGCGTCTCGGACTCCTTCGCCGACGGCTCCGCGCCGATGTCCACGGTCGCGGTCGCGCCGAAGCCGAACGCCGTCGCCGGCTGCTCCCGGCGCGGCAGCAGCGCCTCGAGGATGCGGTCTTCCGCGCGCTCCTCGGCCTGCGTGCGCACCTTCTTCTTGGCCTGCTCGCGATGCAGCTTGACCGCGGTGTCGGCAAGGTCGCGGATGATCTGCTCGACGTCCTTGCCGACATAGCCGACCTCGGTGAAGCGCGTCGCCTCGACCTTCACGAACGGCGCATTGGCCAGCGTGGCCAGGCGCCGCGCGATCTCGGTCTTGCCCACGCCCGTCGGCCCGATCATCAGGATGTTCTTGGGCATCACCTCGTTGCGCAGGTCGTCGGCGAGCTGCGCGCGGCGCCAGCGGTTGCGCAGCGCGATCGCCACCGCACGCTTGGCCGCCTGCTGGCCGACGATGTGGCGGTCGAGTTCCTGCACGATCTCGCGCGGAGTCATGGTGCTGCTATTCGCTTCGTTCATTGGGGGAATGGGAAATAGGGAGCAGAGAATGGATAAAGGCAAAGGGGCACCGGAGGCTGGAGGGTCGCGGGACTGGAGGGCCGCTCTTGCGATTCCCCACTCCCGACTCTCCATTCACAACTCTTCGACGACCACGTTGCGGTTGGTGTAGATGCAGATGTCGCCGGCGATGTTCAGCGCCTCGGTGGCGATCGTGCGGGCGTCGAGCGGCGTGTGCGCCAGGAGCGCGCGTGCCGCGGACAGCGCATACGAGCCTCCGGAACCGATCGCGATGATGCCGTCCTCCGGCTCGATCACGTCACCGGTGCCGCTGATGATCAGCGAGGTATCCTTGTCGGCGACCGCCAGCAAGGCTTCGAGCTTGCCGAAGCGGCGTTCGGTGCGCCAGTCCTTCGCCATCTCGACGGCCGCGCGCTGCAGCTGGCCGTGCTTTTCCAGCTTCGACTCGAACAATTCGAACAGCGTGAAGGCATCGGCCGCGGCACCGGCGAACCCGGCGAGAACCTGCCCGTCCTTGCCGAGCCGGCGCACCTTGCGCGCATTGCCCTTCATCACGGTGTGCCCCAGCGTGACCTGGCCATCGCCGGCCACGGCGACCTTGCCGTCGCGGCGCACCGACAGGATCGTGGTGGCGTGGAACACGTGGGGATTCTGGCTGGGGTCCATGCGGCCTCCGGGGGTCGAACCCAGACAATGGGGCCGATCGCGAACGGCTCAAGGGGCGCCGGGCAGCTGCTCGACGCGCGTGGAAGCGGCGATATTCCGTCGTGACGAGGCGCTTGCAGCGCGGGACGACGCCAGCCTGGCACCATGTCGCCGTCCACCGCCTCCGCCCGCGGCCCGACGCCACTTCCCGCATTGGACCGGCCTTGCGCGCTCACCTTTCGGCATCCAAGCCATGCGCCGGCGACGCGTCGTCCGCGCGCTGCCCACGAAGGCGTTCCGCGATCGAGACCGTTACTTCGGCCTGCGCTTCGCGCGCGGGTGCGCGGCGTCGTAGACCTTGGCGAGGTGGCCGAAATCCAGGTGGGTGTAGATCTGCGTCGTCGAGATGTCGGCATGGCCCAGCAGTTCCTGCACGCCGCGCAGGTCGCCGGAGGACTCCAGCACGTGGCTGGCGAACGAATGCCGAAGCAGGTGCGGATGCACGCGCTTGAACAGGCCCTGCCGCTGCGCCAGCTGGCGCATGCGGATCTGCACGGCACGGGCACTGATCGGCCCGCCGCCGCGTCCGGGGAACACTGGGTCGTCGCCGTTGCGCGCATGCGTATCCGAGCGCCAGGCTTCCAGCGCGGCCCGCGCATGCGAGCCCACCGGCACGATCCGCTCCTTGCCGCCCTTGCCGCGCACGTCCACCAGCCCGTCGGCGAGGTGCAGGTCGCGCCAGCGCAGCGCGCACAGCTCGCTCAGCCGCAAACCGGACGAATAGAACAGCTCCAGCATCGCGCGGTCGCGCAGGCCCAGTGGCGCATCGGTCGGCACCTCCACCAGCGCCTTGGCCTCGTCCGGATCCAGCACCTGCGGCAGCTTGCGCGGCGCCTTGGGCGCTCGGATGCCGCTGGCCGGATTGGCCACCACGCGGCCATGCTTGAGCAGCCACTGGTAGAAGCTGCGCACCGCCGACAACCGCCGCTGCAGGCTCTTGGGCGACAGTCCGCGACGGTGCTCCGACGCCACGAACGCCCGGATATCGGCTTCCGCCAACCCCACCACGTCACCCGGCGCCCACGCGACCAACGCGTGGAGGTCACGCCGATAGCCATCCAGCGTATGCACTGACACGCGCCGCTCAACCTGCAAGTGCGAGAGATAGTCCTCGATCATTGCAGGTCGGGCCTGGACTGTTCCGCTGCGAGCCTCTGGAAGGCACGCAGACCCGACGGGCGCCGCACATGGATGTGCGGCGTTTTCCGACCGAGGCGCGCCCATCGAACCCATCCGCCGCAACCGAGACAAGCGCGTCGCCACGCGCGATGCGGCCGAATGACCAACGACCCGAACGCACCTCGCGAGTCGGGAAACGCCGACAGCATCGGCCTCTCCGGTTCGCTCTGTCGGGGAAAGCGCTTTTCTTTGGTTCGTTTCCTTTGACGCTTGTCAAAAGACATGAACCCGCGCGCCCCAGGCGTGCGGAAGCCTTCGCTTGTTCCATCCCCACGCAAAAACCACTGGATTCCAGCTTCCGCGGGAATGACGGGAATCAATCGGCCCTGACCGTCAACCATCGAACCTGCGCAGCGCGACCTCGAACGCCTCGCCCATCATCCGCAGGAACAGCGTGCCCATGCCCGGATAGAACCGGTTCGCATCCTTGCTGCCCACCGCCACCAGCCCGACCCCTTCCAGCGCAAGCAGCGCGCTCGACTGCACGTCCTCCACGCGCGCGCCGTACAGCAGCGCCTGCTTGTCCGGGTGCAATCGGCCGCACAGCGGTTCACCGTCCTTCAGGGCGTCGGCGAACGGCGCCAGCAGGCGGTCATCACGCGCGATCACCTGCAGCCAGTCCTCGTCGCCCAGCCCCGGCACCGGGTTGAACAGCACGATGCGGACCAGGTCGCCGCTGAAATCCTCGGCCAGCGTCGCCGCCATCGCGCGCACCACGCCGGCGGGGTTGTTCTGCCGCATCAATGCCAGGGTCAGTTGGTGGGTGCGCACGGCGAGGCGCTCGTTCTCCTGCGAGATCCCGTACAGGTCGTGCAGGCGCCGCGACAGTTCGCGGTTCTTGTCGCGCAGCACGTCGAGCTGGTAGCTGGCCAGCGAAGCGGCCGGACCATCCTCGCGCGGCACCACCAGGCTCAGCGCGAGGTCCGGGAACTGCTGCAGGAACTTCGGCTGCCGACGCAGCCAGGCCGCCACTTCGTGCGCGCCCAGTTTTTCGGTATTGCTCATGCGATCCATTCCCCTTCGAACACGAATGCGGTGGGCCCGGCCATCGCGACCTGGGCAGTGTCTTCCGGCCAGGCGATGCGCAGGTCGCCGCCGGGCAACGACACGACGACATCGCGATCGACGCGATCGTTGCGCACCAGCACGGCCACCGCGGCGCAGGCGCCGCTGCCGCAGGCCAGCGTTTCGCCCACGCCGCGCTCGTAGACGCGCAGGCGGATGCGGCCGCGATCGAGCACCTGGGCGAAGCCGATGTTGGCCGACTCGGGCAGCATCGACGAGCGCTGCAGCGCGCGGCCCAGCCGCGCCACCGGCGCGGCGTCGACATCGCCCACCTCCAGCACCAGGTGCGGATTGCCCATCGACACGGCACCGAAGCGCACGTCGGCGCCATCGTCGAGCGTGGCCTCGTACGTGGGTTGCGCCTGCGCGAACCCGGCCAGCGGGATGCGCTCGGGTGCGAACACGGGGACGCCCATCGCCACGCGATAGCGGCCCTCGCCCAGCACGTCGACCGCGTGGGTGCCGGCCGGGCTGTCGAGGTCGAAGCGCGTTGCGCCGCGCGCGGCTCCGTCACGCACCAGCCAGGCGGCGACACAACGCGCGCCGTTGCCGCACTGGCGCGACGACGAACCGTCCGCGTTCCAGATGCGGTAGCTGGCCAGCGCGCGCGGGCTGCGCGCGGGCTCGACGGTCAGTATCTGGTCACAACCGACGCCGGCGTGGCGATCGGCCAGCGCACGGCACAGGGCGGCCTCGGGCGGCGGCTGGCCCCGGCGCAGGTCCAGCACGACGAAGTCGTTGCCGGCGCCGTGCATCTTGCTGAAGCGCACCGCCGGCCCCGACCCGCGCACATCCAGCGGATGGTCCGCGGCCACGGCCATTCAGCGGTTGCTGCCGTCCGGGGTCCCGGGATCGTCCTGTCCGGCGGCCTTGTCGGCGTCGGCATCCTGCGCCTCGTCCGCGGAGACGGCGGGATCGAGCGCGACATCGTCGGCCGGGACGACCTGCGCGGTGTCCGGCGACGGCAGCACCAGCGGGCCCTTGTTGCCGCACGCCGCCAGCAGCAGCGCGGACAGCGCCAGGGAAATCAGGAGGAGGAATTTGCGCATGGCCAGAGTGTAGCCCGCGCGGACCGGCCCGGACGAGTCCCGTCCGCATGCGGACGGCGCGGCTTCACGCGGGCACGTCACGCACTCGCGTCGTCCCGTCAGGGCGGCGGCCGGCGCCCGGGCTCCGGCCGCAACCAGAGCCAGGTGGCGACCACGGCCATGCAGCCCACCGGCAGCGCCAGCATCCACCCCTCGTGGCGACCGGCGAAACGCATGGCCAGCAGCAGCACGAAGGCGCACGCGACCATCATCCCCGTCGCCATCCACTTGGCCCGCCGGCTGACCGCGCCATGCGCCTCCCAGTCACGGATCATCGGGCCGAACACCCGGTGCTCCAGCAGGCGCCGGCGCAGCCGTTCCGAACCGCGCGCGGCGGCGAACGCCGACAGCAGGATGAAGGGCACCGTCGGCAGGCCCGGCACGAGGATGCCGACCAGCCCCAGGCCGAGGCTGGCATACGCCAGCAGCCACCAGGCCCAGCGGAAGCGCGAGCGCGCGGTCATGCGCGCATTCTAGGCGCGACGCGATGCGCGCGATGACCGGAAGCGCATTCGGCGAATGGACAACGCCCCGCGCATGGCGGGGCGTTGCGGGCTCGATGCATGGCGGGCGCCGGGACTCAGCGCTGCGCCACGCCCAGCTGGTCGAGCATGAACGCGTACTGTTCGGCGGCCTCGCGGTAGCGGCGGAACCGGCCCGACTTGCCACCGTGCCCCGCTTCCATGTTGGTGCGGAACACGATCGGCCGGTCGCTTGTGTTGACGTCGCGCAGGCGCGCCACGTACTTGGCCGGCTCCCAGTACTGCACCTGCGAGTCCCACAGCCCGGTGCCGACGAACATCGCCGGATACGCCTTCGCCGCCAGGTTGTCGTAGGGCGAGTACTTCAGGATGTAGTCGTAGTACGCCTTCTCTTCCGGATTGCCCCACTCGTCGTACTCGTTGGTGGTCAGCGGGATGCTCGGGTCGAGCATGGTGGTGACCACGTCGACGAACGGGACCTGCGACAGGATCACGTTGTACTTCTCCGGCGCCATGTTCGCGATCGCGCCCATGAGCAGGCCGCCGGCGCTGCCGCCGTAGGCCGCCACGCGATCCTTCGCGGCATAGCCCTGCTGCACGAGGTGGTCGGTGACGTCGATGAAGTCGGTGAAGGTGTTGATCTTGTTCAGCAGCTTGCCGTCCTCGTACCACTTGCGGCCCAGTTCCTGGCCGCCGCGGATGTGGGCGAGCGCGTAGACCACGCCGCGGTCGAGCAGGCTGACGTTGGTCAC
>JAIUOJ010000013.1 GCA_020161335.1 Pseudomonadota bacterium | reverse complement strand
ATCCTGATCGTGGGCATGACCTACCTGGAATGGCGCCGGCGCGTGGCGCAGCGCGCCGGCGAGGGCTACGGCGACGCGGCCGCGCTGCTCAACGAACCGGCGCCATTCTCCGGCGACCGCCTCGCCAATCCCCTGGTGGCGATCCTGCCGCTGCTGCTGGTGGGCGTCAGCAACCTGCTGTTCACGCGCTGGATCCCGCGCGCCTACGGCGACAGCCACGAATTCATCCCGTCCGTGGTCGGCAATGCCGCACCGGTGGTGCAGGAAGTGTCGAAGATCGCCGCGATCTGGGCCGTGCAGGGCGCGCTGCTGGTCGGCATCGCGACGATCCTGGTGTTTGCGTGGAAGCCGGTGTTCGCCAGCTTCGCCGAAGGCACCAGGAGCGCCATCGGCGGCGCGCTGCTGGCGTCGATGAACACGGCCTCCGAGTACGGCTTCGGCGCCGTGATCGCGGCCCTGCCGGGCTTCCTGGTGGTGGCCAACGCGCTGGGCGCGATCCCCAACCCGCTGGTCAACGAGGCGGTCACGGTGACCGCGCTGGCCGGCATCACGGGGTCGGCATCGGGCGGCATGAGCATCGCGCTGGCGGCGATGGCCGACACCTTCATCGCCAATGCGAACGCCGCCGGCATCCCGATGGACGTGCTGCATCGGGTGGCCTCGATGGCCTCCGGCGGCATGGACACCCTGCCCCACAACGGCGCGGTGATCACCCTGCTCGCCGTCACCGGCCTGAGCCATCGCCAGTCCTACAAGGACATCTTCGCGATCACCCTGATCAAGACCACCGCGGTGTTCGTCATCATCGGCGTGTTCTACGCCACCGGCCTGGTCTGACGCCGGCGCGTCGCGTCCATCCGTCGGCAAGGCGCGCTTCCGGCCCCCCGCGGCGGATGCGACAATGGCCGCCGCCGCGGCCGCGGCCCGTTTCACTGCAGTGGCCGGGGGTGTTCCAGGGGAGTGCCCGCGCGGGGCTCGTCGAGCGCCGCCGGCACCCTGACCTGACCGAGGAACGCCTGTGTGTGGAATCGCCGGAATCGTGCGCCTGGACGGCGCGGGCGTCAGCGCCGACGCCATCGGCGTCCTGACCGACCTGATCGCCCATCGCGGCCCTGACGACGCCGGGGTCCACGTCGACGGCCACGTCGGGCTCGGGCACCGCCGGCTGAGCATCGTCGACCTGTCGCCGGCGGGCCACCAGCCCATGGCCAGCGGCGACGGCTCGCTGTGGATCGTGTTCAACGGCGAGATCTACAACCACGAGGCCCTGCGCACGGAGCTGGTCGGCCTCGGCCACGCCTTCCGTTCGACCACCGATACCGAAGTCATCCTCGCCGCCTACCGCCAGTGGGGCGAGGCCTGCGTGCACCGCTTCGAGGGCATGTGGGCGTTCGCGATCTGGGAGCCGGCGCGACAGCGCCTGTTCTGCTCGCGCGACCGGCTCGGGATCAAGCCGTTCTACTACGCGCTGACGCCGGCCGGCTTCGCCTTCGCCTCCGAGATCAAGTCGGTGCTGGCCAGCGGGCTGGTCCCGGTGCGGCCCAACCCGGAGGCGCTGCGCCTGCAGCTGGTCTACCGCGCGCGCGCCAGCAACGAGACCACCTGTTTCGACGGCGTGCTTCAGCTGCCGCCGGCGCACAACGCCGTGCTGGCCGACGGCCGCCTTGTGCGCTCGCGTTACTGGAGCGCGGAAGATGCGCTGGCGGCCCGCGGCGCCACCGGCCGCGACCACGCCGCAGGCTTCCGCGACCACATCGAACAGGCGGTGCGCTCCCACCTGCGCAGCGACGTGCCGGTCGGCGCCTGCCTCAGCGGCGGCCTCGATTCGGGCACCCTGGCGGCACTGGCCGCGCGCCAGATGGACGCGCCGCTGCGCACGTTCTCGGTGACCTATCCGGGCACCGTGCACGACGAGTCGCGCTACATCGACGCGCTGCGCGGGCACGTGGGCAACCTCGACGGCACCGACACCTCGCCCGACGGGCGCGACCTGATCGACGTGCTCGAACGGTCCACCTGGCATTACGAGGAGCCGGTGTGGGGCGGCAGCGTGTACTCGTGGTGGCAGGTGATGAAGTCGGTGAACGCCGGCGGCATCAAGGTGGTGCTCAACGGCCAGGGCGCCGACGAACTGCTGGCCGGCTATCCGCGCTACTACCCCACCTACCTGCGCCAGCTGCTGCTGCAGGGCCGGCTGCCGACGCTGTCGCGCAACTTCGAGGGCTTCCGCGCGCAGCAGGGCGACCTGTCGCGGATGGGCCTGTGGCGCGAGCTGGCCACGCCGTTCTGGCCGGACTGGCTGCGCAAGGCCGCGCGCGTCGCCGGGCGGGGCAATGCCTTCGACGACCGCTTCCTCAGCCCGCAGCTGCGGGCGATGTCCTCGCCCGCCGCCGAAGCCCTGGCCCGGCGGGCGTTCTCCAACCTCGACACCCACCTGCTGACCGACCTCACCACGACCCGCCTGCCGGAACTGCTGCAGGCCGAGGACCGCTTCAGCATGGCCTTCTCGATCGAGAGCCGCGTGCCGTTCCTCGACCGCGCCTTCGTCGAGTACGGCATCGCGCTGCCCGCTTCGCAGAAGATCGACGATGGCGTGACCAAGGTGGTGCTGCGCGAGGCGATGCGCGGCGTGGTCCCGGACGAAACCCTCGACCGACGCGACAAGCAGGGCTATCCCACCCCGGCCAACGACTGGTTGCGCCAGTACGGCGTCGAGTACGCCGGCGACCTGATCGGCTCGCAGCGCTTCCGCGAACGCGACGTGTTCGACGCCGGCGCGGCCGCGACGGCCTTCGATCGCTGGCGCAGCGGCCAGGGCGCGCTGCCGGGGCTGTGGACCTGGCTGTCGACCGAGAACTGGTTCCGCCAATACGTCGACACGCCCGTCCAGGACTGGGCGCGGCCCCTCGCCCGCACGGGTTAGGGCCTGTGAACGCGATTGGCATGCGCCACGCCGCGCTTGAGTGCGCGCGGGGCAAGGAAGAGGGAGGGAATGGATGTCGATCCATGACCGAGTGATGACGCGGCCCCGTGCGCACTCAAGCGCGCCCATCCGGGTTGCCGTGTCCAGCCGCCAGCCCGCCGCGCGGCCTGGACAGGCGGCCAGCCTGCCGCTGCGCCACGCACGACCACCTGGCGGCCGGACACGACAACGTGGCCTGTGCCAATCGCGTTAGCAGGCCCTAGCCTGCCCGACGCTGCACGCGGCCTTGGCACAGGCCCGCGTCAAGGCCGGGCCGACAGCAAGCGCGGAATGCGCACGCGGTCACGTTGCAATCGCGTCCGCGACCGATACTCTTGCCCGGAACGATTCCGGGGACGCCACCATGACGCAGGCCTTATCCGCGACCGAGCGCGCCATGCTCGACCGCGCCCACCGCCAGCGCTACAAGCTGGCCCGCGCCCCCCGTTACAGCCCGCTGCCCGCGGCGGACACGAGTCCAGGCGACGCCGGCGAAGCCTCCGCCCAGAAGACCTCGGCGCGCCAGCTGGTCACCCTGCCGCGGCCACCGTTCGCGGTGCGCGTGCTCAACAACCTCAGCTACGGCGCGACGACGGCCTCGGTCGCGGAGTTCAACGCGCTCGGCGGCAACGACCTCGCGCGCCTCACCGCCTGGGTCGATCGCCAGCTCAACCCGTCCGCGATCGACGACAGCGCGGTCGAATCGCGGCTGACGGCGGCCGGCTACACCACGCTCGGCAAGACCCTGCAGCAGCTGTGGAGCCAGCACGTCCGCCAGGACGACTACAACACGCGCATGCGTCCTGGCTGGGAGGTGCAGCGCGCCGCCTTCGTCCGCGCCGTCTTCTCGAAACGTCAGCTGTTCGAAGTGGTCAACACGTTCTGGCACGACCACTTCAACGTCATGCTGAACGACTACGACTGCGCGCCGGTTTACGGCCACTACGACCGCGACGTGATCCGCGCCAATGCCTTCGGCAACTTCCGCACGATGCTCGAGGCCGTCGCGCAGAGCAACGCGATGATGCACTACCTCGACAACAAGTCGAACCGGCGCGCCGGCCCGAACGAGAACTTCGCGCGCGAACTGCTCGAGCTGCATACCTTCGGCGCCGAGAACTACCTCGGCTTCATGGACCCCTTCCAGGTCCCGCCCTGCCCCGAGGATCCGAGCTACCCGCTGGGCTACACCGACATCGACGTCTACGAGACCGCATCGGCGTTCACCGGCTGGACGATCAAGAACGGCCATTGGGAGTATCCCAACGACAACGACGGCACCTTCGTCTACCGCTCGGAATGGCACGACTCCGGGCCGAAGTTCGTGCTCGGTACCTTCATCTATCCCGAGCGCCCGGCGCTGCAGGACGGCCGCGACATCCTCAACCGCATCGCCAGCCATCCGCGCGTGGCGAAGTTCATCTGCCGGAAGCTGATCCGCCGCTTCATCGCCGACGACCCCCACCCCGCGCTGGTGGAAAGCGCCGCCCAGGTGTTCCGCGCCAACTGGCAGGCACCCGACCAGATCAAGCGCACCCTGCGCCACATCCTGCTGTCGGAGGACCTGCAGTACGCCTGGGGACGCAAGAACCGGCGACCGTTCGACGCGGTCGTTGCGGGCCTGCGCGTGCTCGACTGCGACTGGACCTACCGCATCGACGAGAACCGCAGCAACGACCTCAACTGGCGCATGGGCTTCACCGGGCACCAGCCCTACGACTGGCCGGCGCCAAACGGCTACCCGGACACGTCCGTCGCCTGGTCGGGCGCAAGCAGCTTCGGCATGACCTGGAAGGTGCTCAACTGGCTGACCGAGACCAACAACGTCGCCGACAACGGCAAGCTGCTGCCGCTGCTCGACACCACGCGGGCGGGCTTGCCGGCCGGGCAGTGGACCGCGAACCGCCTGGTCGAGTTCTGGTGCAACCGCATCCTGGGCTACCAGCCTGCGCCGGAGCGGCTCGCCGCGCTGCGCGGCTTCATGGCCCAGAACGGCGATCCGGCGACCTACGTCATCGAGGACACCGACAACTGGGCGCAGAACGACCTCAAGCGTCACTACAACCAGCAGCGGCTGCGCAGCATGGTGTCGCTGATCCTGATGTCCCCCGAATTCCTGAGCCGTTGAGGACGTGACATGAAGATCGAACTCGACCGCCGCGAATTCCTCAAGGGGTGCTGCGCCACGGCCGCGGCCGGCGCCGTGGGCCCGGGCCTGTTCTTCGCCGGCGATGCGCTCGCCGCGGTCAACAGCTACGACACCGTCGTGCATGTCTTCCTGCGCGGCGGCATCGACGGCCTGAACCTGGTGGTGCCGGTGTCCGGCAACGACCGCACCTACTACGAGGAAGCACGCCCGGACCTGGCCGTCCGCGCCAGTGGCGACTACTCCGCGCTGCCGCTGACCCTGGCCAATGGCTCGGCCACCGGCTTCGGCCTGCACCCCTCGGCCCCGGGGCTGCGCGACATCTGGACCGAAGGCAAGCTCGCCATCGTGCACTGCGCCGGCATGCTGACCACGGTCACGCGCAGCCATTTCGACGCGCAGCAGTACCTCGATTTCGGCACCCCGGGCACCAAGGGCGCGGGCACCGGCTGGATCACTCGCGCGTGGAACACCCAGGCGGGCAGCTCGCCGTCGGTGGTGATGCCGGCGCTGGCCGTGAACAGCCGCACCCCGGCCAACCTGATCGGCTCCACCCAGGCCATCACCATGGGCAGCCCCACCGATTTCTCGCTGAACTCGGGCGCCTGGCAGTGGCAGCAGGCGCGCAGCGGATCGCCGGCCGGCTTCCGCGGCGTCAACGAGACGCTTGCCAGCCTGTGGCAGGGCAACGTCGGCATCGAGCACAGCGGCCGCGCCGCGGACGGCTCGTTGCGCGCGATCGCGCAGCAGCCCTACACCTCCACGCTGCCCGCCGGCTGGCCGACCAGCAACTTCGCGCGCCAGATGTGGACGGTGGCGCAATCGATCCGCTTCAACGTCGGCCTGCGCTACGCCACCGTCGACCTCGGCGGCTGGGATACGCATGAAGGCCAGGGCACGGCCGGCAGCGGCTACCACTACTACCAGAACAAGATCGCCGAACTGTCCGAAGCACTGGCCGCGTTCTATGGCGAGATGAAGAACGGCGGCGAGGGCGCGCGGGTGACGGTGGTGGTGCAGTCCGAGTTCGGTCGCCGCGTGCGCCAGAACGGCAGTGGCGGGACCGACCACGGCTACGGCAATCCGCTGCTGGTGTTCGGTGGTCCGGTCAACGGTCGCCGCTTCTACGGCAACTGGCCCGGGCTGCATCCGGAAATCCTGTCACCGTACTTCGGCGACGTGCCGGTGACGACCGACTTCCGCCAGGTGCTGACCGAACTGCTGCAGAAGCGCATGGGCCACACCCGCACGGCCGAGGTGTTCCCCGGCTACAGCGGATACGCAGCGCTCGGCCTGTTCGCGAACGTCGGCGCCGCGTCGGCGGAGGCCACGGAAGCCGCGCCGCAGCAGGCGACGCAGTCGGCGTTGCGCAACCTGGGCACGCAGCCGACGTCCGCCACGCCATCGCTGGCGACGGACGCGCCGATCCGCCGCCGCCGCGGCTCGCTGCGCATGCCGGCCAAGCTGTCGCAACCGCTGATGCGCCTGCGCCTGCGCCTGTACCGGCTGATGCAGGGGCAGCGGCTGTAGCGGTCCGCACGGCGCCGGCAGGCGCGAGCAAAAAAAAACGGGCCGAAAGGCCCGTTTTCTTTCAGCGCGTCGCGCAGGGTCACTCGGCGGTGACGCCCTCGCCTTCCTCGACGGCCTTGATCGACAGGCGGATGCGGCCCTGCTTGTCGACTTCCAGCACCTTGACCTTCACCACGTCGCCTTCCTTGAGCTTGTCGCTGACCTTCTCGACGCGCTCGCTGGAGATCTGCGAGACGTGCACCAGACCGTCCTTGCCCGGCAGGATGGTGACGAACGCGCCGAAGTCCATGATCTTGGCGACCTTGCCCTCGTAGATGCGGCCCGGCTCGACGTCGGAGGTGATCTGCTCGATGCGCGCCTTCGCGGCCTGCGCGGCGGCGGCATTGACCGAGGCGATGACGATGGTGCCGTCGTCCTGGATGTCGATCTGGGTGCCGGTTTCCTTGGTGATCGCCTGGATCGTGGAACCGCCCTTGCCGATCACTTCGCGGATCTTGTCCGGGTGGATCTTGATCGTCAGCAGGCGCGGCGCGTACTCGGACAGCTCCGAACGCGCGGTGGTCAGCGCGTTGGCCATCTCGCCAAGGATGTGCAGGCGGCCTTCGCGGGCCTGGGCCAGCGCGACCTTCATGATCTCCTCGGTGATGCCGTCGATCTTGATGTCCATCTGCAGCGCGGAGATGCCTTCGGCGCTACCGGCGACCTTGAAGTCCATGTCGCCGAGGTGGTCCTCGTCACCGAGGATGTCGCTCAGCACGACGTACTTGTCGCCTTCCTTCACCAGGCCCATCGCGATGCCCGCGACCGGCGCCTTGACCGGCACGCCGGCGTCCATCAGTGCCAGCGAGCTGCCGCAGACCGATGCCATCGACGAGGAGCCATTCGACTCGGTGATTTCCGACACGACGCGGATGGTGTACGGGAACTCCTCCATCGACGGCATCACCGCCAGCACGCCGCGCTTGGCGAGGCGACCGTGGCCGATCTCGCGGCGCTTGGGCGCGCCGAAGCGGCCGCACTCGCCCACCGAGAACGGGGGGAAGTTGTAGTGGAACAGGAAGTGTTCCTTGTACTCGCCGGCGATGGCGTCGATGATCTGGCCGTCGCGGGCCGTGCCGAGCGTGGTCACCACGATCGCCTGCGTCTCGCCACGGGTGAACAGCGCCGAGCCGTGGGTGCGCGGCAGGATGCCCGCCTTCACGGCGATCGGGCGCACCGTGTCGAGCGCGCGGCCATCGATGCGGACCTTGGTGTCGAGCACCGAGTCGCGCATGGTGCGGTATTCCAGTTCGCCGAATTCCTTCGACAGTTCCGCCGGGCTCCAGCCCTCGGCGGCGACGCGGCCCGCAAGCTGCTCGACCACGTCCTTCTTGATCGCGGCGATCGCGTCGCGGCGCTGCAGCTTGTCGTGGACCTTGAACGCGTCGGCCAGCTGGCCACCCACGGCTTCCTTCAGCGCCGAGATCAGCGCCTCGTTCTTGGCCGGAGCCACCCAGTTGCCGGGCTTGGTGCCGGCTTCCACGGTCAGCTCGTTGATCGCGTTGATCACCTTCTGCATCTCGCGGTGGCCGAAGGTGACCGCGCCCAGCATCACTTCTTCGGACAGCAGCGCGGCTTCGGATTCGACCATCAGCACGGCGTTCGCGGTGCCGGCGACCACCAGCTCAAGCTGCGATTCCTTCAGCTCGCTGACGGTCGGGTTGAGGATGTACTGGCCGTCCTTGTAGCCGACCTTGGCGGCGCCGATCGGGCCCTGGAACGGGGTGCCGGCCAGCGACAGCGCGGCGGACGCGCCGATCAGGGCGGGAATGTCGCCGTCCACTTCCGGGTTCAGCGAGATCACCTGCGCGATGATCTGCACTTCGTTGCGGTAGTCCTCGGGGAACAGCGGGCGGATCGGGCGGTCGATGAGGCGCGAGATCAGCGTTTCCTTCTCGGTCGGACGGCCTTCGCGCTTGAAGAAGCCACCCGGGATGCGGCCACCGGCGTAGAACTTCTCGACATAGTCGACGGTGAGCGGGAAGAAGTCCTGGCCCTCGCGCGCGCCCTTGGCGGCGACGGCGGAGACCAGCAGTACGGTGCCGTCGACGTTGACGATGACCGCGCCGCTGGCCTGGCGGGCGATTTCGCCCGTCTCAAGCGTCACGGTGTGCTTGCCGTACTGGAAGGATTTGGTGATTTTCGCCACTTGGGTTTCCTTGATGACTCGATTCGATGGACCTGGCACGACCCCTGTCGCGCCCGGCTGGCCGCGCGGGGCGGCCGAAAAAAGAACCGCGGCGCATCGCTGCGCCGCGGTGGTGGTTCGTCTTATCGACGCAGGCCGAGCTTCTCGATCAGGGCCTTGTAGCGCTCGCCGTCCTTGCGGTGCAGGTAGTCGAGCAGGCTGCGGCGGCGGTTGACCATCTTCAGCAGGCCGCGCCGGCCGTGATGGTCCTTCTTGTGGGTCTTGAAGTGCTCGGTCAGATGCACGATGCGAGCGGTGAGCAGGGCCACCTGGACTTCCGGCGAACCGGTGTCGTTGGCGCCACGCGCGTGTTCTTCGATGATCTTGCTGTTGTCGATGGACATGATTGCCTCTTGGTCACGAAACCGGCAGAAACACGTCGCCGCGTCTTCGACGCTGGCGGCATACCGCGCGGTCCGTCAGGGTGGGTTGGAACGACCGCCGGGGAAGGATTGCCCCGATGCGACCGGAAGTGCTTGAAAAAGCCGCGGAATTGTATCCGGTCCCGGGCCGCCGGACAAGGTCAGGGCGCCGCGTCCGGTACGGTGCCCGGCTGGCCGCAGGCCCACGCGAACAGGCGGCGCGCGCGCAGGGCGCCCTGTTCCACCTCGCCCAGGCCCAGCGCCCGGCCGTCCGGGCCGAACACCGCCACGCTGCCGGGCGGATGGAACGCACCGGCGACGGCCTGCCCGCGCCCCAGCCGGCGGGCCTGGGCGGCATCCAGGTCGACCGGCGGCCACGAAGCCATGCCCTGCTCGATCGGCAGCAGGCACGCCAGCAGGCTGCGCTCGCCGCGGGCGGCCAGTGCCTCCAGCTCCGGCAGCGTCCACATCTTCGGCTCGCGGAACGGATCCACCCACAGGCGGCGCAGGTCGGCCACGTGGGCGCCGCAGCCCAGCGCCTCGCCAAGGTCGCGCACCAGGCTGCGCACGTACGTGCCCGAACCGCATTCCACGTGCAGCCGCAGCTGCGGCGGCACGCCTTGCAGGTCGTCGAGCAGGTCGCCAGCCGACTGCAGGGCGAATTCGTGCACGTCCACTTCGCGCGCCTCGACGTCCACCACCTCGCCACGGCGCGCCTTGGCATACAGCGGTTCGCCGCCGCGCTTGAGCGCCGAATAGATCGGCGGCCGCTGCAGGATGCGCCCGCTCAGGGCCCGCAGCGCGGCATCGATCCGCGGGATGCGCAGGTCCGGCACCGGGCGCTCGCGCAGCGGCTGGCCATCGGCATCGTCGGTATCGGTGACGATCCCCAGCCGCGCGATGGTGTCGTAGGCCTTGCGCGCGCCCAGCAGGCCGCCCGCGATCTTGGTTGCTTCGCCGAAGCACACCGGCAACAGGCCGGTCGCCAGCGGGTCGAGGCTGCCGGTGTGCCCGCCCTTCTCCGCGCGGAACAGGTGGCGCACGCGCTGCAGCGCCTGGTTGGAGCTCAGCCCGCGCGGCTTGTCGAGCAGCAGGATGCCGTCGAGCTTCCTGAACTTCGTGCGGGGACGGGCGGTCATCCGGGGATTGTATAGGGCCGGCCGCGAGGCACGGCCCACGCTGCCGCTGCGCCGTTGGCTAGGGGTCTTCCCCGCCCAGGTCGGGCAGGTCGCGCAGCAGGTTGTCGATGCGCTCGCCGCGATCCACCGAATCGTCGTAGTGGAAGTGCAGCTCGGGTACGTGGCGCATCTTCACCGCGCGCGCGAGGCGGAAGCGGATCTCCGGCGCGGCCGCCTTGAGGCCCTTCATCGCCTCCGCGGCGCGCTCGGGCTGCAGTGTGGTCACGAACACCTTGGCGTGCGCCATGTCGCGCGTGACCTCCACGTCGGACACGCTCATCGACGGCAGCCCGTGCTCGGCCACCGCCTCGCGCACCAGCGTGCCCAGCTCCCTGCGCAGCTGCGCGGAGACGCGATCTGTGCGATGGAAGGACTTCTGTGCCATGTCGTCGTCGCGCCCGCCTTACAGCGTGCGCTGCACCTCGATGCGCTCGAAGCATTCGATCTGGTCGCCCGGCTGCACGTCGTTGTACGCCTTCACGCCGATGCCGCACTCCGTGCCGTTGCGCACCTCGTCGACGTTCTCCTTGAAGCGGCGCAGCGACTCCAGTTCGCCCTCGAACACCACCGTGTTGTCGCGCAGCACGCGAATAGGCTTGTTGCGCTTGACCACGCCCTCGATGACCATGCTGCCGGCGATGGCGCCGAACTTGGAACTGCGGAACACGTCGCGGACCTCGGCGATGCCGATGATTTCCTCGCGGATCTCGACGCCCAGCAGGCCCGACGCCACCTGCTTCACCTGGTCGATCACGTCGTAGATGATCGAGAAGTAGCGCAGGTCGAGCCCGCTGTTCTCGATCACCTTGCGCGCGGACGCATCGGCACGCACGTTGAAGCCGATGATCGTCGCCTTGGCGGTCGCCGCGGCGTTGGCGTCGGACTCGGTGATGCCGCCCACGCCGGAAACGATGACGTTGATGCGGATCTGCTCGTTGGACAGCGCGGTGAGCGCCTGGCGCAGCGCCTCGACCGAACCCTGGACGTCGGCCTTGACCACCAGGTTGAGCTGCTGCTGCGCTTCGCCCTGGCCCATCTGGGCCATGATGTCTTCCATGCGGTTGCCGGCCTGCGCGACCAGGCGCGACTCGCGGCGCTTGGCTTCGCGCTGCTGCGCCACGTCCTTGGCCAGGCGTTCGTCGGCGACGACGACGAAATCGTCGCCGGCATCCGGCACGCCCGACAGGCCGAGCACCTGCACCGGGATCGACGGGCCGGCGGACTGCACCTGCGAACCGGTCTCGTCGAACAGCGCGCGCACGCGCCCGTACTGCACGCCGCACACCAAATAGTCGCCCCTCGACAGCAGGCCCTGCTGCACCAGCACGGTGGCCACCGGACCGCGGCCCTTGTCCAGCGAGGATTCGATGACGGTACCGGTGGCGCGGCCTTCCGGCACCGCGGTGAGTTCGAGCACCTCGGCCTGCAACGAGATCGCGTCCAGCAGTTCGTCCACGCCCTGCCCGGTCTTCGCCGACAGCTCGACCATCTGGGTGTCGCCGCCGAACTCCTCGGCGACGATGTCGTGCGCCAGGAGTTCGTTCTTGATCCGGCCGGGATCGGCATCGGACTTGTCGACCTTGTTGATCGCCACGATCAGCGGCACCTTCGCCGCCTTCGCGTGCTGGATCGCCTCGATCGTCTGCGGCATCACGCCGTCGTCGGCCGCGACCACCAGCACCACCACGTCGGTGAGCTTGGCGCCGCGCGCGCGCATCGACGTGAATGCGGCGTGGCCGGGCGTATCGAGGAAGCTGATCGTGCCCTTCGGCGTCTCCACGTGGTACGCGCCGATGTGCTGGGTGATGCCGCCGGCTTCGCCCGAGGCGACCTTGGTACGGCGGATGTAGTCCAGCAGCGAGGTCTTGCCGTGGTCGACGTGGCCCATGATGGTGACCACCGGCGGACGCGAGACCTTCTCGCCCTGCACTTCCTCGGCATGCGCCAGCAGTTCCGACTCGGCGTCGTCGCTCTCGGCGAGCACCGCCCTGTGGCCCAGTTCCTCGACCACCAGCACCGCGGTGTCGTGGTCGATGGTCTGGGTGATGGTGGCCATGACGCCCATCTTGAACAGCGCCTTGACCACGTCGCCGCCCTTCATCGCCAGCTTCTGCGCGAGGTCGGCGACGGTGATCGCCTCGCCGATGGCGACCTCGCGCACGACCGGCGCCGTCGGACGCTCGAACCCGTGCGGACCCGCGCCACTGCGCGACTGTTCGACCTGGCGGCGTGCCTTGGGCTTGTTGCCGCGCGTGGTGGTGCGGCGCGCGCGCTCGGACGCGGACAGGTGCAGCTGCCCGGCGAAACGCGCGGTGCTGTCGTCGTCCTCGACGCCGGCGACCATCACGTGCGAGCCGCGGTTGCCCTTGTGCTTCGGCCCCAGGCCGCGGTCGTCGCTGCGCGGCGCCGCCGGCTTGGGATGGCCGTGGCCATGGCCGCTGCCGCCCGGCTTGCGCGCGGCGGCATCGTCCTCGGTCGCGGAGGCGGCGGCGAGCGCGGCTTCCTGGCGCAGGCGCTCGGCTTCGGCGTCTTCCTGGCGCTTGCGTTCGGCCGCGTCCTCGGCGCGCTTGCGGTCGTCCTCGGCCAGGCGCTGCTGTTCGGACAGGTTGCGCTGGCGCGACTCCTCCAGCTTGCGCAGGATCTCCGCCTGCTCGTCGTCGACCGGCGCCGGCGGCGCCTTGTCGGCCTCGCTCGGCTTGACCAGCGTGACCTTCTTGCGCACGACCACGTCCACGGTGGACTTGTTCTTGCCGCCACCGACCGTGATTTCCTGCTTGCGCGTGCGGTTGAGCGTGATCTTCTTCGGCGCGACGGCTTCCTCGGCGGGCTTGTCGGCCTTGCCGTGGGCGCGCTTGAGGAAGCCGAGCAGCTTCAGCTTCTCGGCGCTGGTCACCACCTGGTCGGGGTCGCTGAAGGGCATGCCCGCCTCGGACAGTTGCTCCAGCAGTTTCTCGACCGGCGTGTTGACCAGTGCGGCGAGCTTGCGGATGGTGGTTTGCTGCGACATTCGGGTCCTATGCTCTGTTTGGCGCCCCCTCGCCAAGAGCAAGGGAAGCGCGGATTCTAAGCCCTGTACGGTGCAGGGCGGTGTTCATCGCCGGCTCATTCGCCGCGCTCCAGACGGGCGATCTCCTCGGCGCGCGCGGCCAGGATCAGCGCCGCGGCGCGCTCCCGGTCGAGCCCTTCGATGGCGAACTCCTCCACCTCGTCCGCGGCCAGGTCGGACAGGTCCTCGCTGGTGCGCACGCCGTGCGAGGCCAGCGCGTACGCGGTCTCGTCGTCCATGCCCTCCAGCGCGAGCAGGTCCTCGGCCGGCGCGTTCTCGTCCAGCTCCTCCTCGACCGCCAGCGCATCGTTGAGCAGTGCGTCGCGGGCGCGCGAACGCAGTTCCTCGACGATGTCCTCGTCGAAGCCCTCGACCGCCAGCAGTTCGCCAACCGGGACGTAGGCGATTTCCTCGACCGTGTTGAAGCCTTCGGCGACCAGGATGCCGGCGATTTCCTCGTCAACCTCGAGCTTGTCCTGGAACAGCACGCGCGCGGCGGCCTGTTCGGCTTCCGACTTCGCCGCGACCTGGTCCTGGGTCATCACGTTGAGCTGCCAGCCCGAGAGGCGGCTGGCCAGGCGTACGTTCTGCCCGCCCTTGCCGATCGCCTGCGCCAGCTTGTCCTCGGCCACGGCCAGGTCCATCGAGTGCTTGTCTTCGTCGACCACGATCGACTGCACCTCGGCCGGCGCCATCGCGTTGATCACGAACTGCGCCGGGTTGTCCGACCACAGCACGATGTCCACGCGCTCGCCGTTGAGCTCGTTGCTCACCGCCTGCACGCGCGAACCACGCATGCCGATGCAGGCGCCGATCGGGTCGGTGCGGTTGTCGTACGCGACGACGGCGATCTTGGCGCGGTCGCCCGGGTCGCGCGCGCAGGCCTTGATCTCGACCAGGCCCTGGCCGACTTCCGGCACCTCGAGCTTGAACAGTTCCATCATGAATTCAGGCGCGGCGCGGCTGATGAACAGCTGCGGGCCGCGCGGCTCGCTGCGCACGTCGAACAGGTAGCCGCGGATGCGGTCGCCGGCGCGCACGATGTCGCGCGGGATCGCCTTGTCCTTGGGAATGAACGCCTCGGCGTTGCCGCCCAGGTCGACGTAGACGTTGCCGCGCTCGACGCGCTTGACCACGCCCGTCACCAGCTCGCCGACACGATCCTTCCAGCCGTCCACCACCTGCTGGCGCTCGGCTTCGCGCACGCGCTGCACGATCACCTGCTTGGCGGCCTGCGCGGCGATGCGGCCGAAATCGACGTTCTCGATCTGCTCCTCGATGTAGTCGCCGATCTCGACGCCCTCGACCTCGTCGACCGCGTCCATCATGCGGATCTGGCGATCGGGCGACTCCATCACCACGTCGTCGGCCACCACTTCCCAGCGGCGGAACGTCTCGTAGCTGCCGTCCTTCGCGTCGATCGACACGCGCGTCAGCACGTCCTGCTCGTGGTAGCGCTTCTTCGCGGCGGTGGCCAGCGCGGCCTCGATCGCCTCGAGGATCACCGATTCCGGCACGCCCTTCTCGTTGGCGACCGCATCAACGACCAACAACAGTTCCTTGCTCATCTTCTGTCAAACCTCTGGAAACACGTTCGATCCCGTCGTCCACGCCGGCGCTCGCGCCGGCTCCCACTGCCCCGCCCGTGCCTGCGCACGCGGCGATGCCAGAACCCTCAACCCGGCCGCGGCTTAGCGGCCTTCTTCCTCGCCGCGGGCTTGCCCGGGCGCGCGTCGCCTCCAGGCAGGTCGCGCGCCGGCGCGAAGCCGAGCGCAGCCCAATCCGGCACCAGCCGCGCCTTGTCGATGTTGTCGGCGGCCACCGCGAACGGCTGGCCATCGACGTCGAACAACACGCGGTCGCCTTCCACCGACACGATCGTCCCGGTCAGCCGGCGCCGGCCTTCCTGCGGCAGCTTCAGCCCGACCTTCGCCTTCTCGCCGGCGAACCGCGCGAACTGGGCGACCGTGAACAGCGGCCGGTCGACGCCGGGCGAGGAGACTTCCAGCGTGTAGTTGCCTGAAATCGGATCCTCGACGTCGAGCTGCGCGGACACTTCGCGGCTCACCGCCTCGCAATCCTCGATGGTCACGTGGCGCGATTCGGCTTCCGCATCCGGCACGTCGAGGTACAGGCGCAGCATCGCGCCACCGCCCGGCGAGGGCAGGTACTCGATGCCCAGCAGCTGCAGGCCCAGTGCTTCCACCGTGGGCGCGAGCAGTGCCGAAACCTGTGTTGCCTTGTCCGTCACGTCGTCGTTCCGTACCGCAGTTTTTGCAACCGTTGAAAACAACAAGGGGCCCAATGGGCCCCTTGTCCTGAATGTCCGGCCATGGATCGGCTGGATCGAGGCATCGAGGGTGCAGTTGCCTCGATGAAGCCCAGTTCCCCGGCATCGGTCGCAAGCCTCAGCGCTTTCGACGACCCGGTGAAACTTGGTAGCGGGGGCAGGATTTGAACCTGCGACCTTCGGGTTATGAGCCCGACGAGCTGCCAGACTGCTCCACCCCGCAGCAGAAGTGGAATTATGCGGATGGGCGGATTCTTTTACAACCCCGGACCGTCTCCGGGACTGAACGCCGCCAGCGCCGGGCGCCGCCCGGAGGTTCCCTGCCCGCCCCGCGACCGGCCTCCCGGCCTCAGGCGAACGCCTGCTGGCACCAGGCCATGAGCGGGCTCCAGAACAGGCCCAGGCCCAGCAGCGCCAGCGCATTGACCGCGAACACCAGCCGCAGCGCGCCGGGGCGCGTTTCCACCGGCTCGCCGGCGGGCGGATCGAAGTACATCACCTTGATCACGCGCAGGTAGTAGAACGCGCCGATCACCGCGAACACGATGCCGACGATGGCCAGCCACATCAGGTCGCCTTCCAGCGCCGCGCGCAACACCACGAGCTTGGCCCAGAAGCCGAGGAACGGGGGCACGCCGGCCAGCGAAGCCATGATGCACAGCACCAGCAGCGCCATCCACGGACTGCGCTGGCTGAGGCCCCTGTAGTCGTCGATGCGGTCGGCTTCGAAGCCCCGGCGCGACAGCACCACGATCGCGCCGAACGCCGCGGCCGACATGATCGCGTAGCTGATCGCGTAGAACATCGCCGCTGCGTAGCCGTCGCGGCCACCGCCGGCGAGGCCGAGGAACAGGAAGCCCACGTGCGAAACCGTCGAGTACGCCAGCATGCGCTTGAGGTTGGTCTGCGCGATGGCGAACAGGTTGCCGACGATCAGCGACAGCGCGGCCAGCCCCGCCAGCAACAGCTGCGTCTGCGCGTGCGCAGGCCCCAGGGCGACGTCGAACAGGCGCCAGGCCATGCCGAACGCCGCCAGCTTGGGCGCGGAGCCGATGAACAGCGTGATCGGGGTCGGCGCGCCGTGGTAGGTATCCGGCAGCCACATGTGGAACGGCGCGGCGCCGAACTTGAAGGCGACGCCGACGATGATGAACACGGTGCCGGTCAACAGCAGCGTGCGCTCCTGCCCGGTCGCCCACTCGGCCGCCTCGCGGATCCCGGCGAGACCAAGCGTGCCGGTGGCGCCGTACACCAGCGACATGCCGTACAGCAGCAGGCCCGAGGCCAACGCGCCGAGCACGAAGTACTTCATCGCCGCTTCCGAGGCCAGCGGGCTGTCGCGATCGGTCGCGACCAGCGCGTAGGAACACAGCGCCAGCAGTTCCAGGCCGACGTAGACCATCGTCAGGCTGCCGGCCGACACCATCAGCATCATGCCGGAGACCGCGAACAGCACCAGCACCGCGATCTCGCCCTTGTACAGCCCGCGCTCGCGCAAGAAAGGCCACATGTAGCCCAGGGCCGCCGCGCTCACCAGCAGCAGCACCAGCTTGAGCACGTCGGCACCGCTGTCGCGCACGAACATGTCCGACAGCGTGCTGCCGTGCCCGCCCACCCCGAACCAGACCATGGCCGCGGCCACCAGCAGGGTCGCAATGGCGAGCGCATGGGTCAGCACCCGCCGGCGGTCGTCGAGGAACAGGTCGAGCATCAGCAGCGCGAACGCGCCCGCGATGACCACGAGCTCGGGCGCCAGCGGCGCCAGTTCGGCGAAGCTGCGGACGGGGGGTGTCATCGGGCCGGAAATCATCGCGGTGCGGCTCTCATCAGGTTTGTCCTCACAGCTTGCTCATGGCGAGCTGGCTGGCCAGCTGCGCGATGGCCGGCTCCATCAGGTCGGTCAGCGGCTTGGGCCACACGCCGATCAGCACCGTGCCGATGGCGAACACGCCCAGCACCAGCCATTCGCGGCCGTTGATGTCCTGCAGTTCGGCGACGTGGGCGTTGCCGACTTCGCCGAACATCACCCGCTTGACCAGCCACAACGAGTACGCCGCGCCGATCACCAGGGTGAGCGCGGCCGTGAACGCGATCAGCGGATGCTGCTGGAAGCTGGCCACGATCACCATGAACTCGCCGACGAAGCCCGACGTGCCCGGCAGGCCGGAGTTGGCCATCGCGAACAGCACCATGAAGAAGGTGAACCACGGCATCACGTTGGCGACGCCGCCATAGTCCTTGATCATGCGGGTGTGCATGCGGTCGTAGAGCACGCCCACGCAGGAGAACAGCGCGCCGGAGATGAAGCCGTGCGAGATCATCTGCACCATCGCGCCCTGCAGGCCGAGCCGCGCCGCGTCCATGCCCGCGCCGGCCGGCACGTCGCGGACCAGCGCGAAGGCGATGAAGATGCCCAGCGTGACGAAGCCCATGTGCGCGACCGACGAATAGGCGATCAGCTTCTTCATGTCCTCCTGCACCAGCGCGACCAGGCCGACGTACACCACCGCGACCAGCGACAGCGCGATCACCAGCCAGGCCCATTCGTAGCCGGCATCCGGCACGATGGGCAGGCTGAAGCGCAGGAAGCCGTAGCCGCCGATCTTCAGCATGATCGCCGCCAGGATCACCGAGCCGCCGGTCGGCGCCTCCACGTGCGCATCCGGCAACCAGGTGTGGACCGGGAACATCGGCACTTTCACCGCGAACGCGGCGAGGAAGGCGAAGAACAGCCAGGTCTGCTCGGTCGCGCTCAGCGGCAGCGCGTACAGGTCCGGCAGCTGCCAGCTGCCCGCCTGGAGGTACAGGTACACCAGTCCCACCAGCATGAAGACCGAGCCGAGGAAGGTGTACAGGAAGAACTTGATCGACGCATAGACGCGTCGCGGCCCGCCCCAGACGCCGATGATGATGAACATCGGGATCAGCATGCCCTCGAAGAACACGTAGAACAGCAGCGCGTCCATGGCGGAGAACACGCCGATCATCAGCCCTTCGAGGATCAGCATCGCCGCGTAGTACTGGTTCACGCGGCGGTCGATCGCGGTCCAGGCGCCGACCAGCACCAGCGCGGTGGTCAGCGTGGTCAGGATGATCAGCGCGACCGAGATGCCGTCGGCCCCGAGGTGGTACTGGATGTCGTAGGCCGGGATCCACTCGCGGCGCTCGACGAACTGCATGCCGACAGCGGCGTAGTCGAAGCCCGTGAACAGCGGCAGGCTGAGCAGGAACACCGCGACCGCGATCGCAAGCGAGGCCCAGCGCGCCGCCCGCGCACGGGTTTCACCGAGCGCCAGTACCAGCGCGCCGCCGAGGATCGGCAGCCAGATCAGGAGGCTGAGGAGAGGCCAGTTCTGCACGGTCAGGTCCAGTTGCGGATCAGTACGGCCAGCAGGACGATCAGGCCGAGGATCATCGCGAAGGCGTAGTGGTAGAGGTAACCGGTCTGCAGGCGGCGCACGACCCCGGCGACGAGGTCGACGACGCGCGCTGCGCCGTTGACGAGGACCCCGTCGATCAGCTTGCCGTCGACCTCGCGCGAGCCACGGCCGAGCAGCAGGCCGCCGCCGGCGAAGCCCTTGATCCACAGGTCGTCCATGCCGTACTTGTTCTCGAGCACGCGGATCGGCCAGCGCAGCACGTGCGCCACCTTGGCCGGCAGGTCCGGCTTCCACAGGTACATGACCGTGGCCAGCGCGAAGCCGGCCAGCACCAGCCAGAACGCCGGCGCCATGAAGCCATGCAGCGCGAAGGCGACGGGCCCGTGCCACAGCTCGTCCTTCAGGTGCGCCATCACGTCGTGCTGCTGCAGCACTTCGATCGCGCCGAGGAAGAACGGCGTCGCCTCGTGGTGGCCGCTCCAGTCCGTGCCGAACAGCATTGGCCCGACGGTGAAGAAGCCGACCGCGACCGAGGGGATGGCCAGCAGGATCAGCGGCAGGGTCACCACCCACGGCGACTCGTGCGGTTCGTGCACGCCGTGGTGGCCGTGCCCGTCGTGGGCATGGTCATCGTGGTGCGCATCGTGGCCGTGGTCATCGTGCGCGACCTCGCGGAAGCGCTCCCTTCCGAAGTAGGTCATGTACAGCAGGCGGAAACTGTAGAACGAGGTCACGAACGCGCCCAGCAGCACCGCCCAGTAGGCGTAGGTGCCGATCCAGCCGGCGCGCCCGGCGCCCAGCTTCGCGGCCTCGATGATCGTGTCCTTGGAATAGAAGCCGCTGAAGAACGGCGTGCCGATCAGCGCCAACGTGCCGATGACGCTGGTCCAGAACGTGATCGGCATGTACTTGCGCAGGCCGCCCATCTTGCGCATGTCCTGCTCGTGGTGCATGCCGATGATTACCGAGCCGGCCGCCAGGAACAGCAGCGCCTTGAAGAAGGCGTGCGTCATCAGGTGGTACACGGCCGCCGAGTAGGCCGAGACGCCCAGCGCGACGGTCATGTAGCCCAGCTGCGACAGGGTCGAATACGCCACCACGCGCTTGATGTCGTTCTGCACCATGCCGATCAGGCCGGTGAAGAAGGCCGTGGTAGCGCCGATGAACAGCACGAAGTTGAGCGCGGTCACGCTCAGTTCGAAGATCGGCGACATGCGCGCGACCATGAAGATGCCTGCGGTGACCATCGTCGCGGCATGGATCAGCGCCGAGATCGGGGTCGGGCCTTCCATCGAGTCCGGCAGCCACACGTGCAGCGGCACCTGTGCCGACTTGCCCATTGCGCCGATGAAGAGGCAGATGCAGATCAGGGTGGCCACCGACCATTCGTGGCCGACCAGGATCTGCACGGTGCGGCCATCCAGCGTGTCGGCGGCGTTGGCGAAGACGGTGGCGTAGTCGAAGGTGCCGAACCAGTACAGCACCGCGGCGATGCCGAGCAGGAAGCCGAAGTCGCCGACGCGGTTGACCAGGAACGCCTTCATGTTGGCGAACACCGCGGTCGGGCGCTTGAACCAGAAGCCGATCAGCAGGTACGACACCAGGCCCACCGCTTCCCAGCCGAAGAACAGCTGCAGGAAATTGTTGCCCATCACCAGCATCAGCATCGAGAACGTGAACAGGCTGATGTAGCTGAAGAAGCGCTGGTAGCCGGGATCGTCGGCCATGTAGCCGATGGTGTAGACGTGCACCAGCAGCGACACGAAGGTCACCACGACCATCATCATCGCGGTCAGCTTGTCGACCATGAAGCCGATGTGCGCGGCATAGCCACCCACTTCGAAGAACGTGTAGACGTTCTCGTTGAACGGCGCCGCGCCCTGCCCGACCAGTTGGTACAGCACCCAGGCCGACAGCGCGAAGCTCGCCGCCACGCCGAGGATGGTGACCGTATGCGAACCTGCGCGACCGACCTGGCGGCCGAAGAAGCCGGCCACGATCGCGCCCAGCAGCGGCGCCAGCACGATGACCAGCAGCATCGTCTTGGAGATGGCGACTTCCATACCCGGCATCTGCTCAGCCCTTCAGCGTGTCGATTTCGGCGACGTTGATCGTGCGCCGGTTGCGGAACAGCGTGACCAGGATCGCCAGGCCGATGGCGGCCTCGGCCGCGGCCACGGTGAGGATGAAGAACACGAAGATCTGGCCGGCCTCGTCGCCGAAATGCCGCGAGAAGGCGATGAAGTTGATGTTGACCGCGAGCAGCATCAGCTCGATCGACATCAGCAGGATGATCACGTTCTTGCGGTTGAGGAAGATGCCGGCGACGCTGATGCAGAACAGCGCGGCGCCCAGCGCGAGGTAGTGGCCCAGGGCCAGGCCTTGCCCGAACAGGTCCATCACTTGCCCTCCCCTTCGCCTGCCGCCGCGGACGGCTCGGCCGCCGGCCGTTCCACCGGCACGTTGACCATGCGGATGCGGTCCTTCGCCTTCACCGCGGCCTGCGCAGCCGGGTTCTGGTGCTTGGTGCCTTCGCGCCGGCGCAGGGTCAGGGTGACCGCGGCGATCACGGCCACGGTCAGGATCAGCGCGGCCACCTCGAACGGCAGCAGGAAGTCGGTGAACAGCCGGCGCGCGATCCAGACCACGTTGCTGGTGCCTGCGGCCTCGGCAGGATCGACCGCGAACGGTTCCATCGAGGCCTTGATGCCGATCAGCGTCAGCATTTCCGCCAGCATCACCACGGCCACGACCAGGCCGACCGGCAGGTAGCGCACGTAGCCTTCGCGCAACGGGACGACGTCGATGTCGAGCATCATCACCACGAACAGGAACAGCACCATCACCGCGCCGACGTAGACCAGGATCAGCGCCACGCCGAGGAACTCGGCCCCGGCCAGGATCCAGGTGCAGGCGACCGTGAAGAAGGTCAGCACCAGGAACAGCGCGGCATGCACCGGGTTCTTGACGCTGATCACCGCGCCGGCGGACGCGACGGTCACGGCGGCGAAGGCGAGGAAGGCGAGCAGTGCGAAATCCATGGTCGTTCGCTTACCTGTAGGCGGCGTCGGCGGCGCGGCGCTCGGCGATCTCCGCCTCGAGCAGGTCGCCGATCGCCAGCAGCTTGGGCTTGGTGACGATGTTCTCGCCGCGGTGTTCGAAGTGGTACTCGAGCACGTGCGTCTCGACGATCGAGTCCACCGGGCAGGATTCCTCGCAGAAGCCGCAGAAGATGCACTTGAACAGGTCGATGTCGTAGCGCGTGGTGCGGCGGGTGCCGTCGGCCCGCTGCTCCGAGTCGATGGTGATCGCCAGCGCCGGGCACACCGCCTCGCACAGCTTGCAGGCGATGCAGCGCTCCTCGCCGTTGGGATAGCGGCGCAGCGCGTGCAGTCCGCGGAAGCGCGGCGACTGCGGCGTCTTCTCCATCGGGTACATCAGCGTGTACTTCGGGCGGAACAGGTATTTCAGGGTCAGCCCGAGGCCGCCCAGCAGCTCGAGCAGGAGCAGGCTCCGGAACCATGCGACGATCTTGCCCATCACTGCCCTGCCTCGAACACGCCGAAATACGCCATCAACGCCGTCACCACGATCCAGCCGATGCTGAGCGGGATGAACACCTTCCAGCCCAGGCGCATGATCTGGTCATAGCGGTAGCGCGGGAACGAGGCGCGGAACCAGATGAAGCAGCTGGCGAAGAAGAACACCTTCGCGAACAGCCACCACCAGCCATCACCGAGGATCGTGCCCAGCACAGGCACGTCCGGGATCCACGCCGCCGGGACCGGTGACAGCCAGCCGCCGACGAAGAAGATCGCGGTCAGGAAGCTGACCAGGATCATGTTGGCGTACTCGGCCAGGAAGAACAGCGCGAACGCCGAACCGGAGTATTCGACCATGTGGCCGGCCACGATCTCCGACTCGCCTTCGACCACGTCGAACGGCGCGCGGTTGGTCTCGGCCACGCCGGAAATGAAGTAGATGAGGAACAGCGGCAGCATCGGCAGCCAGAACCATTCGAACAGGCCGGCGTCGCCCGCCTGCGCGAGCACGATGCCGGACAGGTTCAGCGTGCCGGCACCCACCATCACGCCGACCAGGGCGAAGCCCATCGCGATCTCGTAGCTGACCACCTGCGCGGCCGAGCGCATCGCGCCGAGGAAGGCGTATTTCGAGTTCGACGCCCAACCGGCGAGGATGATGCCGTACACGCCCAGCGAGGTCATCGCCAGCAGGTACAGCAGGCCGGCGTTGGCGTTGGACAGCACCAGCTGGTAGTCGAACGGCACCACGGCCCAGGCCGCGAACGCAGGCGCCAGCGTGATCAGCGGCGCCAGCACGTAGAGCGCGCGCTGCGCGTTGGTCGGCTGGATGACTTCCTTGAACAGCAGCTTGAACACGTCGGCGAACGCCTGCAGCACGCCCCAGCCGACGTACATCGGCCCGTGGCGCACGTGCATCCAGCCGATCAGCTTGCGCTCCCAGACCACGTAGAAGGCGACCGCCAGGATCACCGGGACCGCGATCACCAGCACCTTCAGCACGATCCACAGGACCACGCCGGTGGCGCCCAGCGACAGCAGCCAGTCGTGCAGCGGCGCCGTCCAGCCCGACAGCAGGGTGGCGGTATTGGTCGCGCTCATGCCGCCTCCACCCGGACGCGGCCGGCACCGAGCGCCGCTGTCGGCCCGTAGCCCGACTCGATCCACGCGGTGCCGCGTGCGACGCGATCGCTGACCACCACCGGCAAGGTGGCCGTGCCCGCGGCCTGGCGCACCTTGGCCATCACGCCCGCGGCGAGTCCCGCGGCCGCGGCGTCGTCCGGATGCAGGGTGACGCGCGGCCCGACGTTGAGCGGATGCGCCTGCAGCGCGGCGGCGCGGCGCGTGGTGCCATCGACGCGATAGATCGCCTGCGACACCGCCAGCTCGAGCGCACCCTCGCCCGCCTCGCCCGTGCGGCTGCCACCGGCGACCGCGACGTCGCGCGGCACGACACCCGCGCGCAGGCCGGCCAGGTCGGTGAAGTCGAATCCCGCCAACGCCAGCTCGCCGCCGAACGCACGCAGGACCTTCCAGCCCTGGCGCGCATCGCCGGGGGCCTTGCTGCCCGCGACCGCCCGCTGGTCGAAACCGCCGAGGCTGGTCAGGGTGGCGTCGTTCTCGGGCAGCGCCGCGATCGGCAGGATCACGTCGGCCACGCGGCGCGTGGACTGGCACGCGTAATGGCTGAAGGCCACCACCTGCGCGCTGCCCAGCGCCTTCATCGCGAGCGCCTGGTCGGCGAAATCGAGGCCTGGCTCAATGCCGTAGAGCACGTAGGCCGCACGCGGATCGGCCAGCATGGCCAGCGCGTCGCGCGACGCGGGCAGCACGCCGTGGCGCGCCAGCCCGAGCGCGTTCGCGCCTTGCGGGATGCGGTTGAGCGTGCCGTTCGCGGCACCCGCGAAGCGGTCGGCGGCCGCGCGGATCTCGGCGGCATACGCGCCGTTCTCGGCGACCGCACCGACGATCACCACGACGTTGTTCGCGCCCTTGAGCGCACCGGCCAGCACCTCGGACCCCAACGCCCCGGCGATCTTCGACGGCGCGACGATGGCCTTCGATGCGACATCGAACGCGAATTCGAAATCGACCGGATTGACCACGTGCACCTTGGCCCCGCGCGTCCAGGCCTTGCGCACGCGCTGGTGCAGCAGGGGCACTTCATGGCGCAGGTTGGAACCGACGATGACGATGGCGTCGGCCTGCTCGATCTCGGCCACCGGGGTAGCGAACCGGGTCGCGACCGCGCCATCGGACAGGTCGCGCTGCGCGATGCGATGATCGAGGTTGCCCGTGCCCAGCCCTTCGGCCAGGCGCGCCAGCAGCGTGCCCTCCTCGTTCGAGGTCGCCGGATGCACCAGCACGCCGAGACCGTCCGCAGCGTTGTCGCGCAGGATCCGCGCGGCCTTGGCCAACGCTTCGTCCCACGAGGCCTCGCGCCAGTCGCCCTCGTCGCCGTTGGAGGCCACCCGCACCAGCGGCTTCACCGCGCGATCGTCGGCGTACAGGCCCTGGTGCGAATAGCGGTCGCGGTCGGACAGCCAGCACTCGTTGACCGCCTCGTTGTCGCGGGGGACCGCGCGCAACACTTCGCCGCGGCGCACGTGCACGAACAGGTTGCTGCCGAGCGCGTCATGCCAGCCCAGCGAATCCTTGGCGACGAGTTCCCACGGACGCGCGCGGAAACGGAATACCTTGTTGGTGAGCGCGCCCACCGGGCACACGTCGATGACGTTGCCGGAAAGCTCGGTGGTCAGCGGCTTGCCGTCGAAGGTGCCGATCTGCAGGTTCTCGCCGCGCTGCATGCCGCCCAGCTCGTAGGTGCCGGCGACTTCCGCGGTGAAGCGCACGCAGCGCGTGCACTGGATGCAGCGGGTCATTTCGGTGGCCACCAACGGGCCCATGTCCTCGTCGGCCACGGTGCGCTTGCGCTCGTGGAAACGGCTGACCGAACGCCCGTAGCCGAGCGAGAGGTCCTGCAGTTCGCACTCGCCGCCCTGGTCGCAGATCGGGCAGTCGAGCGGATGGTTGATGAGCAGGAACTCCATCACGTTGCGCTGCGCCTTGAGCGCCTTGTCGTTGCGCGTGAACACCTTCAGGCCGTCCATCACCGGCGTGGCACAGGCTGGCGACGGCTTCGGCGCGGAACGGCCACCGACCTCGGTATCGACCAGGCACATGCGGCAATTCGCGGCGATCGAGAGCTTGTCGTGGTAGCAGAAGCGCGGGATCGGGATGCCGGCCTTGTCGGCGGCATGGATGATCATCGAGCCCTTGGGCGCGGCCAGCTCGACCCCGTCGATGAAGACGGTGACGTGATCGGGCGGCAGGTTCGGATTGACGGGCTGAGCGCTCATGGGCGGGCTCCTGTCGGAGCCGGGATTGGGGATTGGGGATCAGGGATTGGAGAAAGCAAGTGCGCGGGCCGGCGATCGCCTTGCCGGATCCCGAATCCCGGATATCGAATCCCGGCCTTCATGCCGCCACCGCCTTCGGCACCACGGTACCCGCGAGTTGGTCGTCGACCAGGAAACGCCTGTTGACGATGGCGTACTCGAACTCGTCCCAGAAATGGCGCAGGAACCCCTGCACCGGCCACGCCGCGGCCTCGCCGAACGCGCAGATGGTGTGGCCCTCGATCTGGCCCGCGGCGGCGCGCAGCATCTGCAGGTCGTCGAGGGTCGCCTCCATGCTGGCGATGCGGGTCAGCACGCGGTACATCCAGCCGGTGCCTTCGCGGCACGGCGTGCACTGGCCGCAGCTTTCCTTGAAGTAGAAGCGCGAGATGCGCTGGCAGGCGCGCACCATGCAGGTGGTGTCGTCCATCACGATCACCGCCGCCGAGCCAAGGCCGGAGCCCGCCTTCTGCAGCGCGTCGTAGTCCATGGTCATGCCCATCATGGTGTCGCCCGGCAGCACCGGCATCGATGAACCACCCGGGATGACGCCCTTGAGCGTGCGCCCGGGGCGCAGGCCGCCGGCGATCCGCAGCAGCTCGGCGAACGGCGTGCCCAGCGGCAGCTCGTAGTTGCCCGGACGCGTGACGTGCCCCGACACCGAGAAGATCTTGCAGCCACCGTTGTTGGGCTTCCCGATCTCGAGGAACCACTGCGGGCCGTTGCGCACGATCGCCGGCACCGAGGCGAAGGTCTCGGTGTTGTTGATCGTGGTCGGCTTGCCGTAGAGGCCGAAGTTGGCCGGGAACGGCGGCTTGTAGCGCGGCTGGCCCTTCTTGCCTTCCAGCGACTCCATCAGCGCGGTTTCCTCGCCGCAGATGTAGGCACCGGCGCCCAGCGCGTTGTACAGGTCGATGTCGATGCCCGAGCCGAGGATGTCCTTGCCGAGCCAGCCGTGCCGGTAGGCCTCGCGCGTGGCTTCTTCAAGGTGCTCGAACGGTTCGTGGTGGAACTCGCCGCGCAGGTAGTTGTAGCCCACGCTGGCGCCGGTGGCGTAGCAGGCGATCGCCATGCCTTCGATCACCGAATGCGGGTTGTAGCGCAGGATGTCGCGATCCTTCGCGGTGCCCGGCTCGGACTCGTCCGAATTGCAGAGGATGTACTTCTGCATCTCGCCCTTGGGCATGAAGCTCCACTTCAGGCCGGTCGGGAAGCCCGCGCCGCCGCGGCCTCGCAGGCCCGACTGCTTGACCATCTCGATCACGTCGGCCGGCGGGATCTTCTCCTCGAGGATCCTGCGCAGCGCGCTGTAGCCACCGGTCTTGAGGTAGTTCTCGTACGCCCACGGCTTGTCGAAATGCAGCGTGGTGTAGACCGCCTGGTAGTCTTTCGGCGCGGGGCCGACGGGTCCATGGCCTTCCGGATGATGTGGGTGGTGCGCCATCACTTCAGCCCGTCCAGCAGCTCGTCCACGCCCGCGGGCGTGAGCTTCTCGTGGTAATGCCCGTTGATCACCACCACCGGCGCGCCGCAGCACGCGGCGACGCACTCCTCCTCGCGCTTGAGGTACACGCGGCCATCGGCGGTGGACTCGCCCAGCTTGCAACCGAGCTTCTTCTCGGCGTGCTCGACCAGCTTTTCCGCGCCGTTGAGCCAGCAGCTGATGTTGGTGCAGAAGGCGACGTTGTTGCGGCCGACCTGGTGGGTCTCGAACATCGAGTAGAACGTGGCCACTTCGTAGGCCCACACCGGCGGCAGGTCGAGGTACTTCGCGACGCCGGCGATCAGTTCGTCGGTCAGGAAGCCACCATTCTGCTCCTGCACCGCGAACAGGCCCTGCAGCACCGCCGAACGCTTGCGGTCGGCGGGGAACTTGGCCAACCAGTGGTCGATGTGCGCGCGCGTGGCATCGCTCAGCACGACCATCGGGTCGACATTGCGCGCGTTCTCGAAGTTGCCGGTCGCTTTCATGGGGGCGGGAATCGGGAATCGGGAATGGGGGATGGGGAACGCGAAGCGGGACGACGGGACGCGGACGCGGGCAGCGCGAAGCAACCCCACGCCCTACCGATTCCCGATTCCCGATTCCCGATTCCCGGCTTCATCGGTCGATCTCTCCGAACACGATGTCGTAGGTGCCGATCATCGCCACCACGTCGGCCAGCATGTGGCCCTTCACGATGGTGTCCATCGACGACAGGTGGGCGAAGCCCGGCGCGCGCAGGTGGCAGCGGAACGGCTTGTTGGCGCCGTCGCTCACCAGGTAGCACCCGAACTCTCCCTTGGGCGCCTCGACCGCGCTGTAGGTCTCGCCGGCGGGCACGCTGTAGCCTTCGGAGAACAGCTTGAAGTGGTGGATCATCGCTTCCATGTCGTCCTTCATCTCCTCGCGGGAGGGAGGCGCGACCTTGTAGTTGTCGACCATCACCGGGCCATGGTTGGCCCTCAGCCAGCGCACGCACTGGGCGATGATCCGGGTCGATTCGCGCATCTCCGCGACGCGCACCAGGTAGCGGTCGTAGCAGTCGCCGTTGACGCCCACCGGGATGTCGAACTCCACCGCGTCGTACTTGGCGTAGGGCTGCTTCTTGCGCAGGTCCCAGGCCACGCCCGAGCCGCGGATCATCGGGCCGGTCATGCCCCAGGCCATCGCCTGCTCCGGCGGGATCACGCCGATGCCGACGGTGCGTTGCTTCCAGATGCGGTTGTCGGTCAGCAGCGTCTCGTACTCGTCGACGCGCTTGGGGAATTCCTGGGTGAACGCCTCCAGGTAATCCAGCATCGAGCCTTCGCGCCAGGCATTGAAGCGCTTGAGCTTGGCCCCCTTGCGCCACGGCGACTCGCGGTACTGCGGCATGCGGTCGGGCAAGTCTCGGTAGACGCCGCCCGGGCGGTAGTAGGTCGCGTGCATGCGCGCGCCCGACACCGCCTCGTACACGTCCATCAGTTCCTCGCGTTCGCGGAACGCGTACAGGAACACCGCCATCGCGCCGAGGTCCAGCGCGTTGGAGCCGATCCACATCAGGTGGTTCAGGATGCGGGTGATCTCGTCGAACATCGTGCGGATGTACTGCGCGCGCTCGGGCGCCTCGATCCCCATCAGGGTCTCGATGGCACGCACGTAGGCGTGCTCGTTGCACATCATCGACACGTAGTCGAGCCGGTCCATGTAGCCGATCGACTGGTTGAACGGCTTGGACTCGGCCAGCTTCTCGGTGCCCCGGTGGAGCAGGCCGATGTGCGGATCGGCGCGGACCACGGTCTCGCCGTCCATCTCCAGGATCAGGCGCAGCACGCCGTGTGCCGCCGGGTGCTGCGGACCGAAGTTCAGCGTGTAGTTGCGGATTTCCTGGCGGGCTTCGGCGGGATTGCTGGCGAAGCCTTCGCTGGCCTGGCGCACCGGGACGTGGGGGACGGCGCTCACTTGGCACCCTCCGCCTTGCCGGCCTGCTCGCGGCGCGCGCGCTGCTCGCCGACCGCGGTCTGGTAGCGCGCGTCGTCGCGGACCACGCGCGGCACGTTGACACGCGGCTCGACGGACGTCACCGGTTCGTACACCACGCGCCTGCGCTCGGCGTCGTAACGCACCTCGACGTTGCCGATCAGCGGGAAATCCTTGCGGAACGGGTGGCCGACGAAGCCGTAGTCGGTCAGGATCCGGCGCAGGTCGGGATGGCCGCGGAACACGATGCCGAACATGTCGAAGGCCTCGCGCTCGAACCAGTTGGCCACCGGCCACAGGCCGGTCAGCGAGGAGACCACCGGCAGGTCGTCGTCCGGCCCGAAGCAGGTCACGCGCACGCGGCGGTTGTGGCGCAACGAGAGCAGTTGCGCAACCGCGGCGAAGCGGCGGCGCGGTTGCGGCATCGGGCCTTCGCCCTGCGGCTCCGGCAACTGCCGGCTGGGCGCCTCGCCGAACTTGAAGCGGCCGACGTTGCGCCCTTCGACGCCACGGCTGAAGCCCTCGTTGGACACGTCGGTGTCCCACTCGTCGTCGCCGAGGCCGAGGTAGTCGACGCCGCAGACGTCGATCAGGAGTTCAAAGCCGAACTCGTCGCGCAGCACGCGGCAGGCCTCGAGCCAGTCGCCCGGGGTCGTGATCCCGACCTCGCCGCGCGGCTGCGCGACCTCCACCGTGGCATCGGGGAAACGCGCGCGCAGGCGTTCGGCGAAGGCCGAAGCCGGCTCGCGGTCGGCGCGGTCAGTCATTGCGCATCCCCGTCTTGTCGTCGCCGAAGTTGGTGGCGCGGCGGATCTTCTTCTGCAGCTGCAGGATGCCGTACACCAGCGCCTCGGCGGTCGGCGGGCAGCCCGGCACGTATACGTCCACCGGCACGATGCGGTCGCAGCCGCGGACCACGGCGTAGGAATAGTGGTAATAGCCGCCGCCGTTGGCGCAGCTGCCCATCGAGATCACCCACTTCGGGTTGGGCATCTGGTCGTAGACCTTGCGCAGTGCCGGGGCCATCTTGTTGACCAGGGTGCCGGCCACGATCATCACGTCGGACTGGCGCGGCGACGGGCGGAACACCACGCCGTAGCGGTCGAGGTCGAGGCGCGCGGCGCCGGCGTGCATCATCTCCACGGCGCAGCAGGCCAGGCCGAAGGTCATCGGCCACATCGAGCCGGTGCGCGCCCAGTTGAGCAGCACGTCGGAACTGGTGGTGACGAAGCCGTGCTCGAGCAGCGGATTGTTGTCCTTGCTCGACAGCAGGATCTCGTCGACCCGGCTTTCCGGCAGCGGGTTGCTGGCGGCGTCGGCGAGCCCGCGGATCGCCTGGATCACTCCCATTCCAGCGCCCCCTTCTTCCACACGTAGATGAAGCCCAGCAACAGCATGCCGACGAAGATGCCCATCTCGATCAGGCCCAGCGGGCCGAGCTCGCGGAACACCGTCGCCCACGGCACGATGAAGATGATTTCCAGGTCGAAGATGATGAACTGGATGGCGATGAGGTAGTAGCGCACGTCGAACTGCATGCGCGCGTCCTCGAACGCGGCGAACCCGCATTCGTACGGCGACAGCTTCTCGGGCGAGGGCCGCTTGGGGCCCAGCAGGTTGCCGATGATCAGCAGCGCGATGCCGATGCCGGTGGCCACGAACAGGAACAGCAGGGTCGGCAGGTATTCGGCCAGCACTCGGTGTTCTCTCAGCTACTTGCCGCGTCGCCGCGGCCGTTGCTCGACGTCCCGCTCCGCGAACGGCGCGGAACATCCGCCAGATTGGTGCCCAAGGGGGGACTCGAACCCCCACGACCTAAGCCGCTACCACCTCAAGGTAGTGCGTCTACCAATTCCGCCACCTGGGCAAACTTCAAGTTCAAGCTGCCGCGCGATCCCGACTGCGCGGCATTGCAGCAATTGTAAGCGGTCTCACTCGTTTTGAGCAGCCGGGGGCTCGGTTTGCGCGGCCGGTGCCGGCGCGGGCGCCTGCGGGACCGTGGAATCCTGCGCCGGCGCGGCGGCCGGTGCCGCCGGGACGGTCGTGGACGGCAGCGCCGACGGCAGCGACGGCACGTCGGCGGCACCCGGCGCGGCCGGGACCTGCGACATCACGCCCAGGTCGCCCTGCACGGCCGGCGAGGTGGCGCGGTGGGTCGCGTACCAGGCCATCCCCAGCGTGATCGCGAAGAACGTGATCGCCAGCCACTTGGTGGCCTTGCTGAGGAAATTGGCCGAGCCGCGGGCGCCGAACACGGTGGCGGACGCGCCGCCGCCGAAGCCGGAGCCGGCCGAGGCACCCGCGCCACGCTGCATGAGGATCAGCGCGACCATCGCGACCGCGACCAGGACGAAGAGGATGTTGAGGATCAGCAACAGCATTGCGGCATACCCGGGAAGTCTTGTACCTGCGTTCAGCGGACCGCCGCGCGGGCGATGGCGAGGAAATCCGCCGCCACCAGCGAAGCGCCGCCGATGAGCCCGCCGTCGATATCGGGCTGGGCGAACAGCTCGGCGGCGTTGTCCGGCTTGACGCTGCCGCCATACAGCAGCGGGAGCGAATCGCCGATTCTAGCATCCCGCGCGGCCACCTGGCCACGGATGAAGGCGTGGACCGCCTGCGCCTGGGCCGGCGTCGCGGTCTGCCCGGTGCCGATCGCCCAGACCGGCTCGTAGGCCACCACGGCCCCGTCGAACAGGGCGGTGCCGGCCAGTTCCAGCACCGGCGCCAGCTGGGCGGCGATGACCGCCTCGGTCTGCCCGGCCTGGCGCTGGTCCAGCGTCTCGCCCACGCACAGGATCGGCACCAGCCCGGCGTGGCGGGCGGCCACGAACTTGCGCGCGACCAGCCCGCTGTCCTCGTGGTGGTAGCTGCGCCGTTCCGAATGCCCGACCAGGCCGTAGCGGGCGCCGACGTCGGCCAGCATCGCCGCCGACACCTCGCCGGTGTAGGCGCCCTTCTCGTTGGCGCTGACGTCCTGCGCGCCGAAGGCGATCGCCCTGCCCTCGAAGTCCTCGATCAGGTCGCCGAGGTACGGCAGCGGCGGCAGCACCACGACATCGACGCCCGGCAGCGGCAGCTCACCGACGATCTCGCCGACCAGCCGGGTGGCGAAATCGCGGGTTCCGTGCAGCTTCCAGTTTCCGGCTACGATCCTGCGGCGCATCGCGCGACTCCCGTCCTGACAGTGGGCCGCAGGATAGCCGATGCCGTTTCCCCACGAAGGAGCCCGCGATGCCCGGCACACCCGGCCATGCCCTCGTCACCGGCGCGTCCAGCGGCATCGGCGCCGCCATCGCCCGCGAGTACGCACGCCGCGGCGTGCCGCTGGTGCTCGTGGCGCGGCGCGAGGCGCGGCTGCAGGCACTGGCGGACGAACTGCGCGGCCAGGTGGACGCCCAGGTGATCGCCGCCGATCTCGCCGACCCGACCGCCCCGGTGCGGCTGGTCGACGAACTCGCCGCCCGCGGCATCGCCATCCGCATCCTGGTGAACAACGCCGGCTACGGCGTGCCGGGCCGCTACCTGGAGAACGATTGGGCCGCGCACGCGGCGTTCCTGCAGGTGATGGTCGGCGCCGTGTCGGAACTGAGCTGGCGCCTGCTGCCATCGATCCGCGGTTTCGAGGACGGCCGCGTCCTCAACGTCGCCTCGTTCGCCGCGCTGGTGCCGTCCGCCGACGGGCAGACCCTGTATGCGCCTGCAAAGGCATGGCTGGTGAAATTCAGCGAATCGCTGGCCATGGAGAACATCGATCGTGGCGTGCGCGTCACCGCGCTGTGCCCCGGATTCACCTATTCCGAATTCCACGACGTCACCGGCACGCGATCGAAGATGCGGGTGTCGCCGAAGCTCTGGCTTGATGCCACGGACGTCGCGCGCTTCGGCATCGATGCCAACGAACGCGGCCAGCTGCTCGCCGTACCCGGCTGGCGCTACCGCCTGCTGGGCACGCTGGTGAAGCTGCTGCCGCACCGTGTTTCGATGGCGCTGATGGCGCGCAACTCGCGGAAGGTCCGGCCGGTCGATTGAATCCGCGCCGGCGTGGCGCGTCAGCGCACCACGTCGCGCTGCATCGGCGCCAGCCTCGCCAGCAGTCGGTTCTGCGACCGGCGCGGCACGCCGCGCGCATCCATGGTGTCGACCAGGTTTTCCACCAGCGCGTTGAAATGCGCGGGGTTGATGTCGACGTGGGCATGCGCGTCGGCCATGTTCTTGCCGCCGTACACGCATGGGCCGCCCGCTTCCACGCACAGGTGCTCGGACAACCGAGCATGCAGGTTGACGATGTCCACGCCGACGAACAACGGCGCGATGCGCGGGTCGTCGGACACGCGTACCAGCAGGTCCTCGACCAGTTGTTCGATCCCGGCCTGTCCGCCGAGGTCGTCGTAGACGCTGCGCTGGGGCACGCTGGCGCATGCACTGCACCCCAGTGCGACCAGCAGGATCAGGGAACGAAGGCGCATGGCGACTCCTCAGAAACCGACTTGCAGCGACAGGTAGGCACCGCGCTGGCGATCGAGCGTGGCGATGCTGCCCAGATCCGCCCATGCGCCCACCACGGCGACGTGCTTGCTGGGGAACCACGCGACGAACAGGTCGTACCAGTCGTCCTCGCGGGCGAAGCCGAGGTTGTCGGGCTTCTGGCGATACTCGACGCCCAGCGCCACCCGCGGATTGGGCAGCACCGCAGCCGATCCTTCGAACACCAGCGAGCGTCCCGACGTCCGGTCGCCGCCGAAACCGAGCAGGCCGCCCTGGTTGGCGCGCGTCGAGCGCAGGGTGCCGTTGAGCAGCAGCTGGTAGCCGCCGGCGGCATCGAGGAACAGCTTGGTCGCACTGACGTAGACATCGGTGCCCGCGTCGTCGCGTGCGCCGATCGCAAGCGGCAGGGTGCCGTCGCGCAGGCGCTTGTGCTGCACGCCCACGCTGACTTGCGGCATCCGCGTGTAGACGAGATCCCCCGCGATGCGCAGCTTGGCACCGTAGATGTCCTGGTCGAGCGAATCCCAGGGCAGCGCCAGTTGGCGCTGCAGTTCGCCAAGGTCGAAGGACTGGCGCGCCACCGAAAGTTCGAGCCGGTTGTAGAGCGTGAACGCCACGCCGTGGGCGTCCAGCGCGTAGTCGCCGGTATCAACGCGCGTGAGGAACGCGGTGCCGCCCAGTTCGTCCTCGGTGCCATAGCCGGCGAGGACCGCCCACGGCACGATGCCGCCGCCCGCGGCGCCCTCGACCTGCGTGGCGCCGCCGGTCGCCAGCAGGCGGCCCTGGCTCGCGAAGACCGGCGCCGCCAGCCACGGCAGGCAGGCAAGCAGCATCGCCCGCCAGAAAACGCGTCGCGTCGTCATGCATCCATCTCCACCGCAACGGCGGGCACGGGGCGCGCATCGCCCAACTGTTCGCGGCACCAGGCCAACAGTGCCTCCGCTTCGAGCGGCGCGCTGAACAGGTAGCCCTGCACCATGTCGCAACGGTAGCGCCGCAACAGTGCCATCGCGGCTTCGTTCTCCACGCCTTCGGCGATCACCGACAGCCCCATGTTGTGGCCAAGTTCGATCGTGGAACGCACGATCACCGCATCGTCGCTGCCCTCGGCCAGCTGCATCACGAAGCTCTTGTCGATCTTCAGTTCGTCCACCGGCATCCGCTTGAGCTGCGCCAGCGAGGAGTAACCGGTGCCGAAGTCGTCGATCGCCAGCCGGATGCCGCACGCCTTGAGCCGCAGCAGCATGCGGATGGCGTAGTCGATGTCGCGCATCAGCGCGCCTTCGGTCACTTCGAGGATCAGCTTGCCTGCGGGGACGCCATGGTGTTGCAGGCGATCGAGGACGAAGTCGGGCAGGTCGGCGTCCATCAGGTCCATAGCCGAGAGATTCACCGCCAGGCCCAGGTCGATGCCCTGCCCTCGCCAGCGGGCGTTGCAGCGCAAGGCCTCGTCGAGCACGAAGCGGGTCAGTTCGTGTATGAAGCCGGAGCGCTCGGCCAGTGGGATGAACTCGTCAGGCGGGACCATGCCCAGCGTGGCATGTCGCCAGCGCAGCAATGCCTCGACATGCACCACGTGGGCATCGGCCACCTGCAGCTTCGGCTGGAAGCGCAACTGCAGCTCGCCGCGCTCGATCGATTTGCGCAGGTCGGCCATCAGGGTGAGCTGGCGCAGGTGCACCTCGTCGCGACCAGGCGCGTACAGGGCCGTACCGCTGTGCGCGGACTTGGCGTCGTACAGCGCGATGTCGGCACGCCGCAGCAGGGTGTCGGCATCGCTGCCGTGCGCGGGATGCAGCGCCACGCCCAGGCTCGCGTCCAGGCTGATCCGGCTGCGCGACAATTCGAGCGGACGCCGCAGTTGCGCCAGCAGGGAACCGGCTTCCGCCATCGCGGCATCGGCATCCACGCCCACCAGCACGGCCAGGAACTCGTCGCCGCCCAGCCGGGCCACCACATGGCCGGGCGCCAGTGCGGCGCGCAGCCGCCTGCCGACTTCCTGCAGCACTTCGTCGGCGAAGTCGTGGCCGAGCGTGTCGTTGATTTCCTTGAAGCGGTCGAGGTCGATCGCCACCACCGCCGACGACATGCCGGCGGCGTCGCCGGCGACGATCGCGGCCTGCAGCAGGTCGCGCGCGTGGCCGCGGTTCGGCAGCCCGGTCAATCCGTCGTGGCGGGCCTGGTGCAGGATGCGCGCTTCGCGCGCGGCGATGTCGGACTGCATCCGGCCGAATGCGCCAGCGAGCTCCGCGATCTCGCCGCGTCCAGCAGGCTCGGGCGGACGGGAATAGTCACCCGCCTGGATCCGGCGCGCGGCATCGGCGAGGCGCGCGATCGGACGACTGACGCCACGACCCAGCGTGGCCGCGACCGCGAGCGCCAGCAGCGCGGCCAGCCCGGACATCAGCAGGATGCGCTTGCGCAAGGCCAGGTACGGCGCCAGCGCGGCATCGAAGGAACCTTGCAGTACCACCTGCTCGCCATGGACGGCTCCTTCGAGCGGACGCGCCGCGGCGAGGTAGCGCGCCTGGTCGAGGCGCAGCGCACCGGCGGCTTCTCCCGCCGGCAACGCCGCGTCGGCGAGCAAGCCACGCGCGTGCGCAGGCAGCGAGGAGGCATGCACCTGCCAGGCGCCGTCGGTGCCGCTGACGAAGCTGGCATCGAGGCCGGTGAGGTTGCGGTAGTCGATGGCGGCCCGGTCATCGAAGGCCTGTCCGACGGCCAGCCAGCCAACGAGGTCCGGCGCCATCACGGGCAGCAGGGCCACCTGCAGCACCCGGTCCTGCAGCGACACCACCTGGATCGCGAAACCGGCATCCCGCGCCTCCGTCACCAGCGCCTGCAAGGTGGCGTCAGGCGGCTGCATGGCAGCGTCCGTCCCCGCGACCCATCCACCCGTCGGGGTCAGCAGCCAGGCCAGGTCCGCGCCCAGTCGCGCGCCGTGGTTGCCCAGTGCAGAGGCAATGGTCGGCGCGTCGCCCGTGGCCGCAGCCGCGCGAAACCCGAAGTCGTCGGCCAGTACCGAGCCACCGGCAAGCAACTGCTCGGCGCGGTCGTCGTGGAACTGGTCCCACACGCGCTGCCCGACCTGCAGTTCCTGCTGCAGGCGGCCGCCCACGGCGCGTTCGGTGGCCACGGTGACCACGCCGAACGTCGCCAGCTGTGCCAGCAGCACCACCAGGATCATCAGCGCCACGATCCTCGCCTGGAAGCGGTGGAAGATCACGGTCCGTCCTTCAGCCGCCGGAACTTCTGCTGAAGTTCGCGCAGGCGCTCGCTGCCGCGGTTGGCGGCGGGGGCAGGCGCTGGCGACACGGCCAGCCCAACCGCCTGCCCGGGCGCGCGATCGCCACGCAGCGCCAGTCGCTTGTCGGGCACCTGTCGCTCGGCGCGGACGTGCCACACGCGCAGGTCGTAGTCCCCCGGCGGCGCCTGCAGGCGCGCGATGCCGTCGGCGCCGGTCTTGGCGAAGTACGGGGTGTCGAGCACCACGATGTGGCCAATCATCCAATCGTGGATGTTGCAGCCCACCACGACCACGCCGGTCACGTCGAACAGCACCGGCGGCGCGTCGCGCCCGGTGTAGAGCGGCAGCTCGAAGCGCTTCGCGTCGGAGAACGAATAGACGTGGTGCTGGATGTTGTCGCTGTTGGGGAAGCGCACAAGCGTGCCCACCTGCACCGGCAGCACGCCTGGCACGAACATCGAATCGCGCTGGTTCATGGCCGCGCCTGCCAGCGCAGGCGCTGGCCGTGCCCCGACCGGATGCAGGCTGACAACGGCTTCGGCCAGCGGCGCATTCCCACCGCTGACGGTCACCTGCAATTCGGTCGCGGCAGCGGCTGCCGGCCACGCGACGAGCGCGAGCCACCAGGCGAGCCACGTCCGGTATCTGGATCGGTTTGCCACGTTGGCCTGTTCCCCTGCAGGACCAGGTGATCATGCATGGATCGTGCCAGTCGATTGTGAATGGGCAAACGCCCTGCCCCGCAATCCGACACGCGATGCCCAGGGCGCGTGCAACACGCGGTACATCGAGCGCGGATCGTGTTGCCGCGGCTTGATCGTGCCGGCGGCGGGAGCCCTGCGCCGGCGGCATCGCCCCCGCATGCAGGCATGTCGAGGGTTGACGCGATCGGCCAGCCTTCGACCTTCCCGGGCAGCTTTCAAGCCGGGCAAGCGGCGCCGGTCCTGATGTCCCGTCGGCGGCGCTTCATCGGGCGGTACCTGCCGGAGCGTTGCCTGCTGCGGCACGTGACCAAGGGCTCGAATCGGATCCGCTGCATCACGCGACACCGGCGCACGCATTCACGTTGCGCGGGACGTGTAGGAAAACCCTGAAAACCGTGTCGGACGGGCGGTTTCCTGTCCGCATGCGCGCGCGGCGGGCGTTCTGTCCCATGGACACGCAGGACGGAGATCGAAGCGTCCATCGCCGGAGGGGCCGGCATGGACACGCAAGGAAGCCGGAAGCGGCGCCGCGCACGCATCCCCACAGGCAACGGCATCGGGTTCGTTCCGCCCTCGCAGCGGAGCGCAGGCGTCGTGCTGCCTGTCCCGTCCCGGCGAATTCCCGCCCGGACGACCCAGTGAACAGAGCATCGACGCAATGACCTCATCCTCCACCACCCCGCGCGACACGATCTCCATCGGCTTGGCACCGGGTGACACCTCGCATGTCCGCTCCCAACGCGCGCGCGCCCGCAGCACGCGCCACGGCGCCATCTTCGCTTTCGCCGTCTTCGGGGCGTTGCTCACGGTCCCTGCGCTCGCCTCGGAGAAGACCGTTCGCCTGCCACAGGGCGACGTGACCATCCTCACCAACGCCCGCCTGGCGCAGCAGAAGATTCCCGCCAGCGCCGCCGCGCATCCCTTCGCCACCGCGCGCCAGCGGGCCGCGGCGAAACCGTTGCCGTGGCCCGCCCGCGACACGAGGTCCAAGGCGACGCTCGACCCGTCGCTGCCGATGCCACGCCCGGTCCGCGCCGACGCGGCCGTGCCCGGCGGGGCGCCGCCGGCGCTGGCCGAGGACCGGGCGCGCCGGGATTTCGGCGACGCCTGGCGCATCGTCGACGAGCTGCGCGGGCACGACGTCGAACAGACGATCGGCGGCGACGGCGACAAGGACGGCGACCACCAGCCCTACCTGCGCTACCCGGGGAACCTCTACACCTTCCAGTGGGTATCGCCGCCGTGGAACAAGATCGGCAAGCTGTACTTCACCACGCCCGATGGCTCGGGCTCGTACTGCACCGCGAACGTGGCCAGCGGCCGTGGCGTGATCATCACCGCCGCGCACTGCGTGTACACGCCCGGCCAGGGCTTCAACGGCAACTTCGTGTTCGTGCCGGCCGAGCGCTTCGGCGTGGCGCCCTACGGCCAGTACGGCTGGCAATCGGCGGCGGTGCTGAACCAGTGGATCAGCGACGGCGGCCGACGCTGGGACGTGGCCGTGATCCAGCTTGCCGGCGAATCGGCCACCGACCTGCCGGTGACGCGCTACGTCGGATGGCTCGGACGCAGCTGGGACTGGGGCTATGCGCAGGACACCGCATCGCACGGCTACGCGAGCAACCTGGGGGCGCCATTCACCCACATCTGCGAGGGCCGTACCTGGTCCTCGCCCTGGGAAGGCGAGGACGTGCTGGTGCAGGGCTGCGACATGACGTTCGGCAGCAGCGGCGGCGCCTGGCTGCGCAATTACACGCCGAACTCGCACGCCGGCAACCACGTCAACGCCGTGGTCAGCGGCCCGCACATCGGTGACTTCGGCTACAGCTACGTCGGGCCGCGCTTCAGCAACAGGAACATCGTGCCGCTGTGCGCCGCGATCGGCTGCTGATCCGTCACGGCGCGCCGCCTCCACCGTCGGTCGCGGGCGGGCCAGCGAACCCGCCACACCGCCCCCGGGGAAACGGTGATCCGCGGGCCGCGATGGCCCGCGGCGCCACGAGCGCCGACTGGGCGCGTTGACCGAAGCGACGGTCGGCGAGCAGCAGTACAGGCCTCCGCCGACCGTCCCGCGGCACGCGTCAGCGGCGGCGCGGCCGGCCCGCGTCCTGGTGCAGGCTGAGCGCGTTGCGGTCGGGATCGACGAAGTCCAGCGACAGGCCGCCGTCGGGCGACTCGCCCACCGGCACCACGATTTCCACACCCTTGGCGGCCAACGCCTCGGCATAGTCGTCGATGCCGCCGTCGAGGCTGAACACCACCACCGGCGACTCCCCCGCACGCACCGGCTGAGCAATGAACACCAGGCTCAGCTCACCCACCTGGGCCATCGCGAACGCGCCATCGTGGCCCTCGATCACCTCGACCGGCAGGCCGAGGGTGTCGCGGTAGAAGGCCACGGACCGCGCCAGGTCCGACACGAAGAACACGATCGCACCCACCTTGCATCCAGACAGCATCGGGCATCTCCTCTGTTGTGGTCCCGTCTAACCGTTGCCGCGCGGGGCCGGAACGTGAGCACCACCGTTGAGCACCAGCAGGTGGCCGTCGGTGTCGTGGGTGCCCAGGCCATCACCGTGCATCGCCGTACGCAGCACCTGGCGGACCCGGCCGAAGGGCAGCGCGACGCTGCGCACCGGGTCGCGCAGGCCCGCCAGCGCCCGCGCTTCCTCGCGCGCGGACGCAGGCAGGTCCGCCAGCGCGCGACGGATGCCCGCCAGCCGCTGCCGGAACGCGGCGGGCGTGGTTCCCAGCAACCAGCGGATCTCCTCGGCGCCCAGGCCATGCAGCGCCAGCACGGCAACCCGGCGCCCGGCAGGCGGAAGCCGTTGCAGCCAGTCCGGTGGGGTCGGTGCCGGGTCATCGGGTGCGGGAAGCGCGTCGACGACGTCGGCGTCGGCCGCGTGCGCGGATTCACGCGTGCGGCGACGCGCGGCGCTGCGCGCCTGGAACGCGGCCTGGCGGCGCAGGACCGCGAACAACCACGGCGGATCGCATCGCCCGGCCTGCCAGGCGGCGAGCAGCACGTCCTGCACCAGGTCCTCGCCGTCGCCCGGGCGACGGCACAGGCGCCGCGCGGCCTGCGCCAGGTCGCGGCAGGTGGCGGCGTCGATGCGGAACACGGCCATCGGCACGGACGGCCCCGGCGCTGGTTCGCCCGCGTCGCGCGTCACGGCCATCGCGTTACTTCAACTTGATCTCGCGCAGGCGCTCTTCCAGGTAGCCCTGCGCGGTGATCGGCTCGGGATAACGGCTGGGATTGTCGGCGGTGACCGTCGACGGCAGCACGT